>CAYNKQ010000007.1:0-51534 GCA_964397855.1 uncultured Candidatus Saccharibacteria bacterium
TTCACTACTCTTTAGTTATAGGCTCAGACAAGTCCTTCCTTGATTCGTCAGAAAGCAGCCTCCAGGGTTCGGGTTCGGTTGAATGGGTGGGGAGGCTGACTCGCTTTGCGAGGATTATGACTGAATTCGGCGTCTAGTTCAGGGTGATACCTCTTCGGTTTTGAGGGTTAGGTTAGTTAGTGTCTACGAGCCTCTGATTCTCTGGGTACAAAGTGACTTTTAAAGGTTTCGATATCTTTGGCCTCGCTATCGCCACCGAGTGCGCAGTGTAGCTCAACAATGTGGTGAGCTAGGCGCTGTCTTGCATGTGATTTTTTGCCATCCAGTTGAAGAAAGTCTGCCATTGGCCATATTCTTAAGCTTTGTACACCTTCTATGTATTGGTTTTGGTCTCCTTTTGGGCGAGTTGCTGTAACAAGCTCTGCGGCTAGCCCTGTAACAAAAACTCTTTTGCTACGCATGCAGTCTTCGCCAACTATTCCAACTTCGTCGCCAATCAGAAAATCATTCTCGTTTCTAAGTGCAGGAATAATGACTCCACGGTATCGGGATAAAGCGGAGATTCGGGTGAGCGTCTTTCTTGTCGATTCAGGTATGTCGGCTAGCTCAAGCAATCGTTTTGCGCTAGCGCTTCCGATAGCCCCGTCGTATAATGCAGCTTCAATTGGGCTAGGCTGCGCCACCCGGCCTGTCTCCACCGCTTGGATGTCTGGTGATGGCGCTTTGTTCTACCTCTTGGCTTAGCTGACTGGCGCCTCTATGAAAAATTTCAAGCATCCGACGGTTATTCTCATTGTTAGACACTGCTGATTGTGATTGACCAATGTATGCCTCAATTGATTCGAAGACTCGTGAACGTACCATGTCGGCCGGGTCTAGCACAAGCAAGTTTGCGAGTGATGCACCTTGTTCGAACTCAGAAAGACACAAAAGATTAATTCTACTCGCGACGGCTGCGCGTACAAAGACGTTTTCATGTTCGCTGCCGGTAATAAACGCCATCGGATCAAGCTCATCCTCTGCCGCAAGTTCACTGCCCAGCAGGCCAACGAGGGTATCTACTATCACGGCATCTTCGTCCCCTTCAGTTTTCATTCGATCGCTTACGTCAGATCCTCGTTGCCAGAATAATTCCCAGTCAACACTGGGCTCATGGACTTCGGGGAATTGTATGACAGTACCGTCGGCCATGTTACTTGCCCGCTCTTTTGTGAGGATGATATGTTGTTTCCCAAGCTCGTTCTACACCGTGTAGTGCTAGGACTTCATCCTCAGTTAGTTGGGGCAGCTCTTCTGAGCCTGGATTTTCATCAGGAGTTGGATCGGTTTTTTCTATGGGTTCCTCTGTTGCCATGACGATCTCCTATTTCTAATAGTACTCTACTTTGTAGTATCGTCAAGTCACTGCTATAATTCAAAACTATGTCTATATTTGGAGAACAAAGTCCTCAACCGATAACAGATGCGCTAGAGATTTTAAGAAATACTTTTGGAGTAGTTGAATTTGATGAGGCGACCTTTTTCTACCACACACCACATATAATCACGCAGGAGCCAAACCCTGATCATATGGACGGCTCTGCTCAACGTGTGCCTCCTTGCGGAGATCAAACTCCAGCGTATCTTGGGCTGAACGGTCCCATATTCGAAGAACCTGACGTTCCTCGTAGCGAGCTGCTCTAAATACCAGTGCTATAATTGGGTTGTAACAGGAGGTTTTTGTGCCACCCGAGGCTAACTTTCTTGGTCCATATAACGACCGCATACAAAGGCGCCCTCTACAGCAGGGTCGTAGGGGTCGTTCTAGATTTTCTACCCAGCCCAAATTTAATCCTGTCAGGAGAGAGGCGCCCCAGTCTACGCATAGGGTCCGCCCAATAACTAGGGCCAACGCAGTGCTATTCGGGGGTTATATTTTTGAGATTACTCAAGTAGAGATTCCTCTTGTCTTGCCCGGTGAGTATATTTATACCGTGCACCCTATTGGTGACTTGGCTGGTGCATTTGAGCCTGAAGACCACCGACGCATGATTGAGAATGTGCTAATGACGAATGTAGAGATGCAAGTTGTTCAGAATGCCTCGACAACTGAGCAGGAAGTTGCCGCAATACTAAGGTGCTTCGGTCTTCAGCCATTTAGTTTTGAAGATTAGTATTGCTATTGCTTGCGTAGTTGCAGTAGCTTGTTCTAAACTACAATGCATATGACAAAAATGAGTGAACCAGGTGAGGGTGCACTTTCTGTTGAAAGTGTGGAAATTGATGACGGTACTCCCGTTCGTCTGTTTGACCAAGACGTAATGCACGATCTCCACTATCTGCGGCCGGGTAGGAGTTCTTCACTTGGTGATAGCGTGGTTGCAGCCGATTTTGAACCACACGACGAAACACACCAGACTCGTCGAGAACAGCATCAAGATATTGTATTAGACGACGAGCAGGAATTGGTTGATCGACTAAAATCAGCCGGTATATTACTCTGCTACTTCCATGACATAACAGTACTAACTGCAGCAGAGAAACTGATGAAACAACGGGTTGCGGAGGTTGATGAGAATCCTTACTCACGAAATCTTGAAAGTATTGACGAGGTTGGTGCTTGGCACAACCTTATGGTAGGAAGGGCCTACTTTGGCACGCTTGATGATTCAGTTGTTGACGACTATTTTCACGTTATTCTCGCCAATGGCCGCGACTCCGGTCCAGAGCATGCAACCAGGGTCGTCGAACAGGCTTGTATGGAAATGACGTGTCTTCATCGAAAATATTTTTCAAAACGCAGAGGCAAAGAAGCCAGAAGGTCACAGCAATCTATTGACGAAGCTGTAAGGATTTTAGTCGAGAGACTCGCCACTGTGTTTGATCACGAACACGCTGCAGTATTAAAACCATTTTTGCCAGAAGCGAGTGCACTACTAGGTCGAGCAAGCACAACAGCTTTTTTTGAAACAGGCTCGATAGTCTCACAAGGCGCATTTGACTATAGGTCTGTGAGTGAATCAACGGCTACGGCATCTTGACATTCAATGTCTCGAAACGCCCGAACGGGGTGTGTGGTTAACGCGGGTTTATCTGCCTAAGTGGCTAGTAGTCGATGCCTTTGTTGGCTAAGAACTTATTATCAAAGTGATGCTTCAGTTTAGTCATATTGGTTGCAATATCAACGTATTTAAGGAGTGATTTTGGAAAATCCCTGCCAGTGAGACATACGCTGGTATTTTTGTGGTGCAGGGTCAGTACATTTTCAAGCTGTTCTTGAGTGATCAAACCGTCATGTGCGGCATTGTTAATCTCATCACAAATTACTACGTCGTATTCTCCACTTTGAGCACACTCAAGTGCAATTTTGCAGGTTTCTTTGGCGGCAGCTTTATGTTTTTCTTCACTAATACCTTCTTCACTAAGATCGCCTGCGTTGTAGAAGCCTTTGCCACCTTTGTAGAAGTAGAGCGAATCAGCAAACAGCGGTTCGATTTTATGAATAAAGGTGTGTTCGCCTACTTCCCAGTGCTTTATAAACTGAATGTAGGCAACTTTTTGGCCACGTCCAAGCGCACGGCACATCAAGCCAATGCTGGCGCTTGTTTTACCTTTACTTTCCCCGGTGTAGACAACCGTGACAGCTTTTTTTTGTTTGTAGTCTTCAAATGCCATATAGAGTAGTATCGGTCACCTTTCGTTAAAGGGCAAGAAGTATCATTTTAGTATTGTGGCGAAGTGAACCCAAATGATTGAGTGGCTCGCGCATGCGCTCTCTTCTGTGTTTTCTCGTAACTACTCGGTAGATCGGGTTCGGTTTCATCAACAACCCAGAGCTTGACCATAATATGCGCCACCTGTGCCTCGCTGTAGAGCTTCATTCGTTTCGCAATTTTTTCAGAAAGCCCTAGAATTGCTTGATATAGCTCGGGGGCTTCTTCAAACGCTTCATCCATTATTTCTAATAGTATTGCTGTTTCGTCGATGTCGCGTGTTTGCCACAGGTAGCCTGCTAATCCGTATTTTTCTTCAAATTCATGCACTCCAGGCCAGGAGTTGCTGTCGTGCTCAAATATCGAAGCCGCAACATCGAGTGTTCGGGCGGCTAGTTGAGAGGTTTTGGTTACGCGAGTGGTATGCTTGTCTTGTAAAATACCGTGTTCATAGCTTGGGCTCATGAGTTGTTCGACAGTGAGCCTTGGCGGTGTTGTATCGGAAAGTGGCTCCACTACTTCAAGAGGTGGAGTTAGAATAGGTCTGCATGACTTATCTTGTGTGCCATCGAACACGGCTGCTTCACTCATTGTAGTCTCCTGCTACAAGGGAACTATATCAGTAAAGCGCAAATCTTACTGTGAGATATGTCACTCTGCAGGTAGGCTACGTAAGTTTTGCAGTTTTAAGTGCGGCATCAACTTTTGGTCGATCAAAGCCGACAATAGTCGTGTCACCTATTTCAATTACTGGTACGCCCATTTGACCGGTTTTAGCTACCATGTCTTCAGCGGCTTTTGGGTCGGTCTCAACGTCGATATCGGTGTATTCTACGCCAATGCTATCAAAATATTTTTTTGCTTGGTGGCAAAATCCACACCAGGTTGTTGAATATACTGTTACGGTTGCTTCGGTGCTCATCGCTTCTCCTTACTACTGACGTACTTTATTAAAAATAAGCTCACTGAGTAATAACTTACTGGGTGAATCGGTCATTATCTGATAACAAACTCGTTGACCTTCGCGAATGCGGTCGACGAGTTTAGCATCGAGAAGAATTTTCATGTGTTGTGAAACGCAGGCTGGAGTAATACCGAGTTCTGCGGCGAGCTGACTGACACAAATTTCTTTCTTCTCTGAGACAAGTTGAAATAATCGAAATCTGGTTTTGTCACCTAGCGCGTTGAATGTTTTGGCAAGGTCTTCAGTTTGCTGCATGTACCTAGTTTAAGTGAATACTTAATCTAAAGCAAGTCGGGGGTCCTCAGAGATCTGGCCTTATTTGAACGTATAAAATCTCTATTTAGAGTTTGGTTGATTGATCGGGTAGTATCTTGTATACTGAGCAACAGATGAGATCAACAGTAAAAAGTCGACGTTTATTGAATGCGCCATCGCTCTTTAAGAGCGCTTTTTACGGAGGTAAGAATGTTTAGCCTATTTGCTGCGGAAGGTATTCACGTAAGTCTTAAAGCTGAACCTATAACTACCCTGGGTCCACTTACTGTAACAAACTCGATGATCTACGGGACGCTTTGTATCATTCTGCTTTTTGCACTACTTTTAATTGCGGCTCGCAAGATTACTTTCAAGCCAAGTAAATCTATTTTTGGCGGTGCAATTGAATGGCTTATTGAGTTTGTAATTAACCTCATGCAAGGTCCATTTGGTTCACGAGAGAAGGCTGCTAAGTTTGCGCCTTATTTTGGAACGTTCTTTATATTTATTTTGTTCAACAACCTTATGGGTCTACTGCCTGTAGTTGGCCCGTCTATAGAATACGGCGGCAATCCAATCTTTCGACCATTTACCGCAGACATCAATGGTACAATCGCACTTTCTGTCATAGCGATTATTCTAGTGCAGGTTCTTTCAATAAAAGAACAAGGCTTTGGTGGGCACTTAAAACACTATTTTAGTGACAAGCCGTGGAATCCGATCAACTTTTTTATCGGTATCTTAGAAGTTTTTGGAGAGCTTACTCGCATCACCAGTCTGTCGCTTCGTTTATTTCTCAACACCGCAGTTGGTGAAATTCTCATCGCAGTATTCACCAGTATGATTGCCCCAAATGGCCGAACTCCTGTTGCTGTTATTCCCATATTTATGTTTGAAATGTTAGTTGCCGGAATCCAGGCGTATGTATTTACTATACTTGCTGCTACTTACCTTGGTATTTCTATTGCCCACGCCGCCGAACATGGCGACGATCACGAAGTTCATCACGTTACAGATTCTAATACTAAGGTCGAACCAGTATCGTCGTGATGAAAATTGATCAAATAAGAAAAAGGATTAACACTATATGATTCAATTTTTTGCAGAATCTGCAGCCTGGAGTCCAGTCATGGTGAAAGCTGGAATGCTTGCATTCGCACTCAGCTCAGCCGCTATTGCACTTGGATGGGTCGGCAGCAGTTACATGAAGGCACTCGGCCGTAACCCAGAAGCTGGTAAAGCTGCTGGTCAAATCGTCATCATCGCAGCGATGATCGAAGTTACCGCACTACTTGCATTCCTACTCGGCGCATTCTTGCTCGGCTAGGTTCGCAAAATGGGCAGTAGATTCGTCTGCTGCCCAGATTTAATGAATATAAAGGATAAATATGAAGTCAGTAACAAGAATCAGACATGTAAGCGTTCGTGCTACTAACTTCGTATTTGATAACAATAAAGGAAATAATTAATGATCCACATTCTGTCACAACTTGCCTCTACTGCCGCTGAAGAATCAGAAGGTATTGCAGCGCTTGGTATCGATCCGCTCGCGATCTTGGCACAAGGTGCTACGTTTTTACTCTTCTTCGTTCTTATTAAAAAGTTTGCACTAACTAAAATTGTAAAAACACTTGAAGATCGTCGTAAGACAATCGAAGGCAGCCTTGATAAGGCTGAAGAACTTACAAAACAAAACGAACAAGCCGAAAAGCGTGTCAACGCTCTTCTTTCAGAGGCTCGAAGAGAATCCGAAGATATTATTAACAAAAGTCATGAAGAGGCTGGTTCAATTATTACCACCGCCGAAGACAAAGCTGGTGAAAAAGCCGAAAAGATTATTGCTGACGGTAAGGCGCAGATTGAGCAGCAAGTCGCTAAAGCTCAGGAACTGCTTAAAAAAGAAACACTCTCACTTGTTGCTGCTGCGACCGAAACGGTGCTTTCTAAAAAAGTTGATGCTAAGACCGACGCTAAGTTGATCGAAGACGCACTTAAAGAGGTGCAGAAGTGAGCCTGCTACACCGCACCGATATTGCTCGTGGCTTTGTGAGTCAACTTGATAAGGTTGGTTCTAAAAAAGCTAGTGCTCAGCTTGCTGCGCTAATACTAGAAAATCGTATCCATAACCAAACCGATGAAATTTTAGAAGCAATTCAAACAGAATATCAGCGGGTACATGGCGTTATTGAAGCTACTACCACATCTGTATTCCCACTTACGGCAGAACTGAAAAAACAGATAAAGGCCATTGTGGCCAATAAAACCGGCACGACAAAAGTTATTCTTCATGAACAACTTGATCCAACGGTACTTGGTGGCGTAAAAATTACCGCACCAGAGATGGAACTTGATCTTACATTACAAGCAAAACTGACGAAGCTTAAGGCATAAGGAGAACATATGGCAGAAATTTCAATGAAAGAACTATCAGCAGAGCTACGAGCTGCTATTGATGAACTTAAAAATACGGGAGCTACCAAAGATACCGGTATTGTGGTGCGTGTTGGTGACGGTATTGCTTGGATCTATGGCCTCAAGAGTGCTGGCTATAATGAGATGCTTGAGATTGAAGCAACTGATGGTGCTCGTATTACGGCTTTCGCACTTAACCTGATGGAAGATGAAATTGGTGCTGTAATTCTGGGTGAAGATACTAAGATTAAAGCCGGTTCAAAAGTCTACCTAACAGGTAAGGTGCTTGAAATTCCAGTTGGCCCAGAACTTATCGGCCGTGTTGTAAATCCACTCGGTGAAGCAATTGATGGCGGTGCACCAATTAAGGCAAAAACAATGGGCCTTATTGAAAAAGATGCTCCTGGCGTACTCGACCGTAAGAGTGTATTTGAGCCACTTATGACCGGAATTGTTGCAGTAGACGCACTTGTACCTATCGGCCGAGGTCAGCGTGAGCTTATTATTGGTGACCGTCAGACGGGCAAAACCGCTATCGCGATTGATACCATGATTAACCAGGCAAAACAGAAGACCGGAATCATCAATGTATATGTTGCAATTGGTCAGAAGAACGCTAAGGTTGCCCGACTTGTTGAACGCCTCAAGCGCGAAGGTGTAATGGACCAAACCATTGTAGTTGCTACTTCTCCATCCGATCCTGCTTCACTTCAGTATCTTGCTCCATACGCTGGCGCCGCTATGGGTGAATACTTCCGCGACAACGGTCAGCATGCGCTTGCGGTGTACGATGATCTTACCAAGCATGCTGTAGCGTATCGCCAAATGTCCCTACTACTCCGACGCCCACCAGGTCGCGAAGCCTACCCAGGTGATGTGTTCTATCTTCATTCTCGTCTTCTTGAACGAGCCGCCAAGCTTTCAGATGCACTTGGTGGTGGCTCACTTACCGCCCTGCCTATTATTGAAACGCAGGCCGGTGATGTTTCGGCATTTATTCCGACCAACGTAATCTCTATCACTGACGGTCAGATCTTCCTTGAAACTAATCTGTTTTACCAGGGTATTCGACCGGCTATCTCAGTTGGTATTTCGGTATCACGTGTTGGTGGCGCTGCGCAGACTAAAACAGTTAAATCTGTTTCTGGTAGCATTAAGCTTTCGCTCGCGCAGTTCCGTGAGCTTGCAGCTTTCTCACAGTTTTCAACTGATCTTGATCCTGAAACCAAACAGAGTATTGAACGTGGTCAAAGACTTACCGAAATTCTTAAGCAGCCTCAGTATTCACCTCTCGCAATTTGGGAGCAAGCTGCAACTCTGCTTGCTGCTAACGAAGGAGCGCTCGACACTGTTCCTGTAGAAAAAATCAAAGAAGCTCAAAAGAATCTTCTTTCACAACTTCACTCATCTCACAAGAAAGAGATGATTGCACTTGATAAGGGTGATCAAAAAGTTGAAGGTGAGATGAAGGAGCTTATTCTTAAAGTTGCTCGTGATATAGCTTCTGATCTTGTGGCTGATGAAAAGGAAGTAAAGGCATAACACGTGGCTTCTACACAGCAACTTCGACAACGAATTAAATCTGTTAAAAACACAAAACAGATTACAAAGGCTATGGAAATGGTTGCTGCTTCTAAACTTCGTCGTGCGCAGGATTCGGCTCAAAAATCTCGTGAGTTTGCCAAGATTGCAAACCAACTACTTACTCGAATCCGACAGCTCACTGATGTGAGAAAGCATCCGCTGTTTATTCGCCGTACAATTAAAAGTCGTCTCATAATTGTTGTCGCTTCAGATCGTGGATTGGCTGGTGGTTACAACGCAGTGCTTCTGAAGCAGTTTGCAAATGAACTTAAGGCAGACAAAGAAAATGGCGTATCTAACAAGATAATTACGGTTGGTAAAAAGGCTACGGCATTTACGGCTAAAGTACATGATCTTGAGGTTATTGGCGCGTACCACGACTTTGTGGATAGCCCAAAAGCCGAAGATCTTCGACCGATTCTTAAAACTGCTATTAGTGGTTTTGAAGATGGCGAATACGACGCAGTCGATATTGTGTATACAGATTTTGTCTCTAGCGTAAATCAAGTTCCGCGCACAGCTCGCCTACTTCCTGTGGCGTTTGATGACATTGACTTGCCAGTTCATCTTGAGGATGCAGTTTTTGAGCCAACACCACTTAAGGTACTAGAAGAAGTTACAGAACGTTTTGTGGAGGTTACTATGATGCAGTATATGCTCGAATCTGCTGCTTCGGAGCATTCATCTCGAATGGTCGCCATGAAGAACGCTACTGACAATGCCAACGATATTGTTGATGACCTGACACTTGCTCTCAATACTGCTCGTCAGGCTGCAATCACCCAAGAACTTGCTGAAATTACCGGTGGCGCGGGAGCAATGTCATGACCGGACATCAGTATTTTTACGACAGATCTATAACAGCAGAACGGACAAAGGAGAACTAATATGGCAGCAACAGAAAAAATTAAGCAGGCAGTAGGTAAAATCACTCGGGTAGTTGGCGTGGTTGTTGATGTGGAATTCAGTAACGGTTTCCTGCCAGCAATTTACAATGCACTCGAAGCTGAATTAAATGGTAAAAAAGTAATGTTTGAGGTTGCTCAGCACCTCGATGAATCAACTATTCGGGCTATTTCACTCTCATCTACCGATGGCCTAAAGCGTGGTGATACCGTTACGGATACTGGTACGGCTATTATGATGCCAGTTGGCGATGCAACTCAGGGCCGCATGTTTAACGTGATTGGTGAACCGATTGACGGTAAAGAAGACAAGTTCACCGAACGCGCCCCTATCCACCGTCGTCCACCAACACTTGAAGAGCAATCAGGTAAGGTTGAAATTCTTGAAACTGGTATTAAGGTTATTGACCTTATTGCTCCAATCACCAAGGGTGGTAAAGTTGGTCTCTTTGGTGGCGCTGGTGTCGGTAAAACCGTTCTTATTACCGAGCTTATCGGTAACATTGCAAAATTCCACTCTGGTAACTCCGTGTTCGCTGGTGTCGGTGAACGTACTCGTGAAGGCAATGACCTTTATTACGAAATGGAAGAATCTGGAGTCCTGGACAAGACTTCGCTTGTATTTGGCCAAATGAATGAGCCACCAGGCGCTCGTCTTCGTGTAGCGCTTTCAGGTCTTGCTATGGCAGAAGGGTTCCGGGATCAAGGTAAAGATGTTCTGTTCTTTGTCGATAATATATTCCGATTTACTCAAGCTGGTGCAGAGGTGTCTGCCCTACTTGGCCGTCTCCCTTCAGCAGCTGGTTACCAGCCTAACCTTGCACAGGAAATGGGCGAAATGCAAGAGCGCATTACCAGTACTAAAAAAGGCTCAATTACTTCTGTGCAAGCTGTGTACGTACCTGCAGACGACTTTACTGACCCGGCTCCTGCAACTACGTTTGCCCACCTTGATTCAACAATTGCGCTTAACCGTGCGTTAACCGAACAGGGACTTTATCCGGCGGTTGATCCACTTGATTCAAACTCTACAATTTTGGACCCAGAAATTGTTGGTGAAGAACACTACCAGGTAGCTCGTGACGTACAGCAGATTCTCCAACGTTATAAGGATCTTCAAGACATCATTGCTATCCTAGGCATGGAAGAGCTTTCCGACGAAGATAAGAAGATCGTTGCCCGCGCACGCCGCATTCAACGCTTCCTTACGCAGCCATTCCATGTAGCCCAGGTATTCACTGGAAATCCTGGTATTTACGTAAAACTTGAAGAAACCATTATCGGCTGCCGCGAAATTCTTGATGGTAAGCATGATGACAAACCTGAAAGCGCCTTCTATATGAAGGGCTCAATCAAGGACGTAAAATAATACTATGATTAAATTTCAAATCGTGACTCTGTCTGGAGTCAAATTTGATGAAGATGTGTACGAAGTACAGCTGCCAACACCAGATGGTAACATAGGGGTATTTCCAAATCACATGCCGCTGGTATCACTTGCCTCTCCTGGGGTAATCTCAGTTCGCAGAAACGAACGTGATGGTAATGACAAGCTAGAATACTTCGCTACAGACGGTGGTGTAATCGAGGTACTCGATAACACCGTTCGGATTCTAGCGGATGAAGCCGTTCACGCTGAAGAGATTCACGAAGATACCGTTAAGAAAGCTCTTGAAGCCGCTAAGCGAGCACACAAGGATGCTAAAGATAAGCTGAGCCTCGATAAGGCTCAGGCCATGATTGATCGTCAAGCGGTTCGCTTGAACGTTGCTCAGTATAAACGTCGCAAGCACTAACGCATGTTTTGAGATTAGAAGGCTCGGCCTATAGTGAGTCTTCTAACTATCTATCTGCCTTTTTCAAATGGGTTTTCTTGGGTTAGTAACAATGCTCCTATTGAAGTAACGCTCATGATACTTACCAGTAGTTCACCGGTGTCTACTCATTCAGAGAGTTCAGCGTCTAATTAACGTGAGCTTGCTACGATAACAATTATGATAGCGGCCACCATAACAATGAATGCTAGGAGTAGTATAAGCAGAAGTATGCCAAGATAGTTAAGCCAGTGCACTGGTGGTTTCTGTATGTTATTGTCGTGGTAGTGCTGTAGCTGTCTATAGAGGGCTGCGCCGCCGCAGATACTAAGAAGCGAGCCAACAAATGGAACAATTGCTGAAACAGTCCCTACTCCAAACACTTCCATGAGCCTACCTCTAGTTACTGTCTTAACGCGGTTATGAGCTTCGCCTACTGCGCCCTGGTTTTCTGGTTCACTCATAATGACGTAAGTTAGTAGTTTGTAGCGAAGTGAAGCGATTATTCCGGGAACAATTAGTAGTAATGTCCAGCCAAATATTTTTAAGTTGGCAAGTAGTTGAGCCAGTAGAAGCCTCCAGAAGCGTTGCGTAACTGCTCGAAGTGCTTCGTTAAACGATACGGTTCTGCCCTTTTCACTCTCAAGTGCAACGTAGGCGAACATTCCTTGAATAAATACACTAAAAATCGTTCCGACTACGACTGCCACTAATACTACAACAAAGACAACAATGATAATGGCGATAACGACTGTAGTATCAAGGGATGCTCCACTGCTTGGTGGGCTCACGCTACCTGAGTTAGGCTCACTTAATATACGGCCAATTTCACTAAACCCTTGGCCAACGGCGCCCAAGAACGCAAAAATAACGACAGCAATTGCCCAGTTTGCATTTGTTGAAAAGAACCGTAGCATTGCATTGAACGCAAGTGTAAAGGGGTTGGAATTGTATTCAGGTACTTCCGGAATTGCTACGGGTTTTGGAACTTTCTGCGCCATGGTGTCATCTCCTTTTGTGTGAGTTGTGATTATGTATCAGTATAACTCAAATTACGGTGTTACGAGACTTTGCTAAGCAACTCTCTAGCTTCAGGGATTGTCTTAGTCTCCATTAGGGCAACTCGAAGCTCGCTACTACCCGGGAAATCTCTGATGTAGATTTTGAAGAATCGTTTGAGTGTTTCATATGGCTTGGCATATATATGACCATCTTGTCGAGGTACTTCGAGGGAGTGATGTTCTTCAAATAAGTCTAGGTGGTAACCAAGCATTGTTATAAGTTCGGCTTGGGAATGTACTTTTTCTTGGTGCTCAAAGGTAAAAACGTTCGTAAAAATTCCGCGTCCAATCATAACGCCGTCTATGCCTGTTTTGTTAATAAGTGCAAGGCCGTGTGACCTGCTTTGCACATCTCCATTGCCGACTAAGAGTGTTTCTGGAGCTACTTTGTCTCTGAGCATTTTAATCTGCGGTGCGAGTTCCCAGTGGGCTGACACTTTACTCATTTCTTTTTTACTACGCAGGTGTATAGTAAGTGCAACAATATCTTGCTGGAGTATGTGCTTGAGCCATGTTTCCCATTCATTTGGGCTACTATAGCCAAGTCGAGTCTTAACACTAACGGGTAGTCCAGCGGTTTTTGCTGCTGCAATAATCTCAGAGGCGAGCTCGGGGTTCCTTATTAAATCTGACCCACCGCTCCCCTTAAGGGCACTTGACGCTGGGCAGCCCATATTGATATCTATGCCCTGGTAGCCGAGCGTTTTGCAGTGCGCGGCGAGTTTGGCAATATCTTCGGGTACTCCACCCCATATTTGAGCAACAATTGGTGATTCGACTTCTTTATCTACAATATCGAGTCTGCCGGCAACAGCTTTATCTCCTGCGTGAACCCAGCCCGTAGCGTTGGTAAATTCGGTAAGAAAGAGATCTGGCTTAGCAGCCTTCGCCACCACGCGACGAAAAACAGTATCGGTTACCGCTTCCATAGGGGCTAAAATAAAAAAAGGTTTTGGGAGTTGGTGCCAAATATTCACTGCAGTCATTATAACCTTTCGATCAAAACTTATCTATTGGACAAGGTCTGACTGATTAACATCTTTCACAAATGACAATATTTTGTCAGTTCTGGAAGATGGACAGATGCGATACCTCTTTGCTGCCAAAACGGCGCATAAAAGCATAATTGAATACAGCTATTCATCTTGAGAAAGGCCGCGAACAGCCCCACGTTGGGCGGTGGATCCCGGTGTGGGTAGGGTGGAGGCCCTAGTTCCAGGCGTCGCGGGGCGCGACGTTCGTAGGAACACTGTTCGCGGACATCGAGAATTCTACTAGGCAAACTAGTGAGACGCCGGTCCGAAGACGGCAGCGCACTCACTCCCCTGTTTGCTTTTGCAGAACTCTCAGGCTTGGCGCCAGCTACACGTATCTTCAGACGATCCCTGGTGGTGGGAGGGAGGAACCGTCCTAGAAAGGTGCAGCTGGCGCTCGTGAGCGTAAAGGGACTCGAACCCCTGACCTTCTCCATGGTGTGGAGATGCTCTACCAACTGAGCTATACACTCCGGCCTAAACAGCGCGGTGATTACGAAATCGTGGTACCTTGAGGTGACACGAAACAATTTTCAGCATGCTGTGAGAAAGCGATGCCAGGGCCCCTTGCGGGTAGGACACCCTGGCATCACATGTTGTATCCAATTAATTATGATCGGATAACAAAATCAACAAACTGTATAAGATTTGCTCATTTTGTTATCCGAGATCACATCTGTCAAAGTGCTACGTGCTGCCACCAGAAATTAGGTTTGGCGCTGCGTGCATAGGAGATATTACAACTATCTGAAATAAAAGTCAACACTTTTTGTAATAAATACCTCATTTTGCCAATTTTCTAGCATTTTTCGCTATTTTATGTGCTCAATAAGCCAATCTTCAAACTGTTTTACGCCGCTGAGAGTTTGATCAAATTGACTGGTGTCTGGAAAATCTAGTGCTTGGATTCGTTGCCACATTGCTTTTAAAAGCTGCTGTGTTCGCTTGAGTTCCGGTTCTTTAAATTCAAGCTCGAGACTGTTGATTCTTCCATTTACGTCAGGTTCAACAAAATCAAGTCGTCCGCTCGTGACTTTGTAGCCTTTGTACGTATGTGAACCCTCTATAAGCAGCTTGTAGCAGTATAGTTGCTGCTTGTATTTGTGTAGTTTTAAGTCACTTCCCCATTTTTCGTAGGTTTTACCGGTTTTATAATCTACAACCACAATTGTCTTTTGGGCTTTATCCACTTCCATGCGATCGATTTTTCCACCAAGATGGATATCACCCAGCAAAACGCCTTCGTTTCTGAAACCATGTTCAGCTACACCGCCCAGGTTAAACTGTGAACCTTTTGCGCCAATATAGCTGCGCAGAGCTCGGTTGCCTCGTTCAAGCAGCAACTTCGTTTCGGTCTCAGAGAGCCGTTTAGAAGTAAGTTGTTTTTCAAAATACTTCTTGATGGACGCTTCGTTAGGCAGTGTTTGATGTTCGTTGAGCTGATACTGAAGCCATTCGAGCGTTTCGTGAATGGCATTACCAAACTGACCATCCGCAGTTGGCCCCTGGGGAAACCGTAGTATGGTATTGAAGAAAAACTGTTCGGGGCCGGCATACTGTAGGTCGGTGAAAGCATTGAGGTGTGTTGGGCTTAGTTGGTAGTTCTTGATTCTGGACTGGAGTAGATCTTTTAACTGAGTGGTAGCGATGCCTCGTAAGTGAGCAGTGCGCCAACTGGTCTCCAGGGTTTCGATAGCTGGTGTGCTTTCTTGGTTCGCTGTTATTCTCTGAGAATCTTCAGGTAACGCGAGCGTTTTGAATGAGCCATCTGGCTGTATCTGTTCGTCGAGATATTTGAGTCGCTTGGTTTGTTTTCCACTGTATGTCTGGTTGAAGCTTGTAAGATACAGGCCAGTCTTTGCGCGGGTTATCGCTACAAAGAATAATCTAAGGCGTTCGTCTTGACTGGCCCCAGCGTGACGTATGGGGGCTAGGTTGGCAGGTAACGTTATTTTATTACTGTTACCTCTTGAGCTGTCACCCCAAACATCGTCGTGGCAGCGAGGTAAAAAGACGTATTTAAATTCGAGACCTTTGGCTTTGAAAACGGTCATAAGCTGTACTGCGTCCGCACTTTGATTATATGGACTCGTGTTTATCATTCTCTCATCTGCAAGTTGGTAGAGTTCTACGAAGTGGAGCAAATCGGCAATCTTGAGCACCTTATTGTTTGAAGCTTGATGGTCTCGTAGCTTTTGGCGTAGCACGGTAAGATGCGAGAGTGTTTCATAAAAGAGCTCTGGATTGGCTGCCTGCGCTTGAGACGAAGCGTAGAATTCGCGCATTGGTGAAAGTACCAAGCTTACATCTGTTTCGTTGGTTTCAACTGGTTTGGTGCCAATTAGAAAATCGAGCATGTCTTCAAGCGTCGTGGAATCTGCCCTACTGGCAAGGGCTAAAAAGAGTAGAGCTGGTGGTTTGCAGATCGGGTCTTTAAGTAGCTCTTCGGTCCAGGTGGTGGTTTTGTAATTGTCACTTACTCGCCAACTTAGTTTCCAGATTGCGCTTATTGGTATATTCCAGAATGGATAACTCAGTACTTCGGGCCAAAGTGAAGCTTCTTTTTGACGGTCGCCTTCTTTGAGCGCAAGAACCAGTCGACTCATAGTAAGCAGCTGCAAAACTACGGGAGTTTCCAGAATATTTTCACGCTTTTCGTAGTGAACAGCGATCTCTCTGTTGTTTAGGTACGGCACTAATGGCTCAAGGTATTTATGGCGTGGCGCCAGTACTGCAATTTCAGAAGCTGGAACCCCACCTTTTACTAAGGTCTCTATTTGTGCAGCAATCCAATCATATTCACCGACTTCGCTGACAAATTCGTGTCGTTCTACGGTAGAGCCAGTAAGTTTAGTATTGGCTGCGGTCAGTGTTTTACTCATAGAATCAAAATTGTGATGCAACCGGGCATCAATTTGTCGCACTACGTTGTGAGCGGTTTCAAGTATATTGGCGTGTGAGCGGTAGTTTTCTGTCAGATTTACCATTAGCACTCCGTCAAACAAGTTGTAGAAATCGAGCATATTGGAATACTGCGCACCTTGAAAGGCGTAGATTGCTTGGTCGTCGTCGCCTACGGCTAGAACGTTCGGCCTGCGTTCGTTAACGGGGTTGTCGGTCAGTAGTTCAACTAAGCGTAGCTGTGCGGCGTTAGTGTCTTGAAACTCGTCAAGTAGTAGATATTGATATTGTTCTTGCAGGGTGTACTTAAGGTCTAGGTTTTTTTCTAAAGCTTCGATAGAACGAATAATCATGTCATCAAAGTCGTATAGACCACGTTTTTCAAGCTCTTGTTGATACTTTTTGCAAACATCGGCAAGTGAGGCCATGCGTTTGTTTTCAAGTTCGCCCGTCAGTATGAACGCGTTATTGGCGTCTTTGACAAGCCAGTCGTTCTTCCACTTTGTAAGAGCTGAAGTCTTGTTGGTCTCGTGAGCTGCTTCAAAGGCTTGTTCAAGTTGTTGTTTGGCAATACCTGCAAGCGTCCCGAAGGCATGGTTTGAAGCTTTGGTTGGTTGGTGGGCTTCTATAGCATTGAGGATAGGCTCAAAGTAGACACTGGCCTTTTCGACAGTTCTTGGCATACGTACAAAGCCTTCAAATATTTTTGAAATATTAGCGCTTACTTTTGTAATAAAAACGGTGTTTTCTAACGCCACTGCTTCGAGATCTTTGCTGGTAAGCAGAGCGCGTTTTACTTCACTGATAGTGCTCATTAAGTCACCGAGATGATGTCTGGTTTGCTTGAGGGGGTTAAGGTAGCTCATCTGATCAACAATTTCGGCGATAATTTCCCTTTTACCAAGCTGGTCGACTGGTTCTTGTAGTCTTGTCTGGCCGAAGTATTCTGGGAATCTGCGAATAAGATCGCCACCAAAGGCATGGTAGGTGCTAATACCAACATCGTAGGCGCTTTGACCAATAAAGCCAGTTAAGCGTTCGCGCATATTGGCAGCGCCGCTTTCGGTGAAAGTGAGGCATAAAATATTCTGTGCCAGAGTATCGGTTTTATCAAGAATGTTGGCTACACGCGCGCTGAGGAGTTGAGTTTTCCCGGTACCTGGTCCCGCAATTACTAAAACTGGACCGTCGATCTGGTCGACGGCTTGTTTCTGAGCATGATTTAATTGCTTGTAGGTAGCACTAAAGTCCATACCGTTTAGTTTACACTACTTGAAGCATCTGGATGGACTGAAAGACTAAGGGTTCACTTGTAGTATTCGCGAACGTCAAGGATCACGAATAATACTGCAAAACACAGGAGCGCACTCAATACTGCGGCGGCTCGTTGTTGGGAGTTGTCGATAACTTGCCAGAGTACATATGTGGTTGAGGTAAGGCTTGCTAGGTAGATTCTGTTCCAGCCACGGTGGAGTTTGTTGAATATATAACTAAGACCGTCAACAAGTAGCAGCACGTTTGCGAGCATGACAAGAAGGAGCATCCACGAGTCTTGATTAAAAAATACAGTGCTAAAGAAGCCACTCAGTGAGACAAAGCTCCCAGTTTGTGCGAGCACAAGTAACTGCGGTAACGCAATAACTGTCACAATTGTTGCAATCCATGGACCATATGAAACTATCTGCATGCGGGTTGCCTCGGGTATTCTCACTCCGTACCTACTGTGCAGATTTCGGTAAATAAACCTGTTGATTGCGGCACTGACATCAGCGATATTTTTTACTTCAACTTCACTTCTTTTATTGACCTTGGGGGTCTTTACCGGTTTCTTATTCTTGCTGGTTGTGGCCATGGCTACTCCGAGTCCTCATTAATACTGCAATTATAGCACAGAAATCGAAAAAAAGCAATGGCTAGCTATACTGACACAGCAGCATCATGAACGTGTAACATTCGCACTGCCGACTAACAGAGGCGACAAGCCTGAGGAGTTTGAAAAAGATAGCGATCGGCTATCTTTTATTTTTGAGGCGTGGTAGAGCGAGACCTTAGGCGTATCACTTCTTGCTACTGTGGTATGGCGCTAGTCTTGAGCGGTTGCTACGTGCTGCAAGCTAGGGTTATTTGAGGCATGCTCAGGAACTGCATACGAACAGCCGCACTTAACAAGTAGCCAGTAGCCAATCAGGCCACCTATAATTAGGTATAGACCTTGTATTTTGTAACTCGTGGCAACCCCAACGGTTCCTACTAAAAACACATAGGCAAATCGTATTCCGGTTTGTCCAAGCTGTCGAATAAACGAAATAGTTGAGAGTACAGTTGCGCGTTGGCCAGAACTGATACGCGTATTTACGTAGTCTGACACGATTGGATTCTGCGCGTTGAACATACCAAACAGCAGAATAAATACAACCACAAGTGGCCACGGTGCACCAAGGCTTCCAAGCGCTATGAAGAATAAACCTTGAGCAAGTGAGTGCAACAGTAATATGTGTTCGAGGTTAAGGTATTTCTCAAGCTTGTACGAATGGCGTGTCACTAGGTAGTTAAGTGCGGAGCCTATCGCGAGCACGAGTCCCATAAAAAGTGGTAATACATTTGCTTGTTGAAAGTGTGGCTGGTAAGTTTGCCTCAAGAAATATTCGCCGTTGAGTGAAAGCAGTCCGAACATAGCTAGTGAAAAAAGCAGCTTGTTACCCCTGACCGTGGCAATACTTTCTTTAAAAAGTTTGATCGGACTCTCGTCTTTCACTTCTGTTTGGTCAAATGTATGATGTAGTTTTATGGCAAGCATTGTTGTGATTGCAGCGCTCAGAGCGTTCATTATGTAGAGTGGTCGGTACGAACCTTGATTAAATAGTTGCAGCAGTAGGCCGGCTAAAACTGAAGACAAAATAAATCCAAGTATTGGCAACGAAGAGAACTTTGCGAATGACCTTTTGTAACCCTTCATACTTCCCTTTTCTTGGTGATATGAATCGTAATAGAGTGCTTCTTGGCTACCACTAAGACCTGCCCCAGCCAGCCCATTCAAGGCCTGGCCTATGTAGAGCATTAATGCTGAAGGTGAGATTAGCATTAGTAGCGGACTAATTATCAACATGCCATATGCGAACGTTATGAGCTTCTTGTGACCAAGTTTATCTGAGAGCATACCAGAAGGTATCTCACCTGCGAATGAAGCGATCGCATAGATGATTTGAGAAACAATAACTTGTTCAAGGCTAATGGCATTGGCTAAAAGATAGAGCGTAAAAACTGTGCTCGTGAAGTTTATGCCATAGCTAAAGGCTATGACGTGAAGACGTTTGATGTTTTGCATGATTATCTAAAATGAATTTTTACTACGAGCCACTTCTTTATAGGCGTGTGACGCAAAGGCGCTCATGTCTGAGACGCTCCGTTTGGTTCCAAACAAGTACGACCGAGTGCCTACTTTTCTAATGCCTACCAGATCAGCCGCAATTAGTTCTTTGATGTGATTAGAGACGGTTGGCTGATTTAATTTCAAATCACGGGCTAGTTCGCCCACGCAGTTGCCCGAGATGTTCTTTTTACTGTCGAGATTACATGTACAAGCTTCGGTTAAAATGCGATTATAAATTTCGAGTCGAGTTGGGTTCGATAGTGCTGTGAACACTTTTGATAGGTCTTCCATGTTTTCAACTATATCAAAGTATTTGAATATTGCAATACTATTAATTATGATATTAAAAAATGCGGCCAAGGCGGCGCGAGTGAGAGACGTCGGTCTCGATCACTTCACGCCGCCTTGCCGCGGTATTCACCCGAAGGTGATGTTGGCGCTGGCCCACTCCAGTGCTTGCTGGGTGCGCCCGCGTGCCTGCAGGAACTCTTCGGGTACGGGGTCACCGTGCCACCACAGATCCCACAGGGTGCCCATGGGGTTGATCATGCTGAAGCTGGTCAAACCGATGAACTTACCGTCCACGAACGACTGGTTGCGCTCGTGGAACACTGGCACGTAGCCGACGCCTTGCAGCGCCTTCCTGCTGCCGTCGTTACCGTCGAACACGGCCGAGCGCAGCTGCACCAAACCGAGTTGGGTGAAGCCGTACCAGGTTCGTGCCCTGTGGCAGTGGCTGGCGATCTTCTTGCCCCAATACTTGGGACGGAAAATCAGGAAGCCCGTGGACGCGTAGTGCATCATGTTGGTGTTGATCTGGTTGATCGAGGTGTTCCCGATCAACGTCCGCTTGTCACCTTCAAGCACGTACACGCCCCAGCAGACGTTCGACTTGTCGGAGCGCGTACGCTCGAACCAGTCGTATTCATCCTCAAGCACTGGGCCACTGGAGCGGCCGAGGTACTTGGTGACGGTGAAGTTCTGCATGCCGCCGTTCTCGATGAACTGCGGCATGTCCTCTCGCGTGAGTGGGGCCAACTCAATGGCGAGTTGACCAACCGAAAAACGCATGATAGGTCCGAACATTACACTTCCCTTCCATGTCTGGAAAGCTCAGCGACAGGATTTCTGCCACTGAGCTCGGTCTAATGACCGAATAAGCCTCTAATAGGTTGTTTTGTTTTAAAAAAGCCTCCATATTGGAGGCTCATTTGGTGATTAGAATTACAGACAAGAGTTATATATCAAAAAATGAGCCAGTATAGTTTGCGGTTGTGCCATAGACACCATTTGCGGCGTTAAAAGTAGACACAGGCTGTGAGGACTGCTTAAGTTGGTTCATAACTGATATTCTATGACAATGCATAATAATCGATACTATCATACAATCATAAATTTGTCAAGCTTAGATCTGAAATATGGCTACGCTCAGGATGACAAGGCGGGCTTTTGATTTGCTTTAGATCCGGCAGATTTATAAGTAAAGTCGACTATACTAGACTTAGTTGAATTAGGCAGTTAGGCTGAGTTTCAGAAATGGAGATTAGAAGCTATGAGTCACGAAGTTAAAATTCACGAAGCCCAAACATCAATTTTACGAGAACTGCTCTTTCACCCGAGCGCTGGTTTTGCGGTTTTGCAAAAACCTACCGGCTTAACCAGTGATCATTTCACGTTTCACATCAGTCGCCTAGTAGAACTTGGTCTTGTTGAGAAGGTCTCGAGGGGAAATTATGCGCTGAGCAGAGCTGGTAAAGAATATGCCAACAAACTTGACACAGAAAGTAACACCGTAGAGCGTCAACCGAAAATTTCAGTGATACTAGTTATATGGAAGGATAAAACGAAGAAAGAACTACTACTCCAAGAACGGTTAAAAAATCCATATTTTGGCTTTTGGGGTTACCCTACCGGTAAAGTGGCTTGGGGTGAAACAATTTTGCAGACAGCACAGCGCGAACTTGAAGAAGAAACGGGTCTTCATGGTGAATTTAGTTTTCATGGGATCTATCATGAACACGCTAAAGACGCGCAGACCAACGAACTGCTTGAGGATAAGATATTCCTGATTACCGAAACGACCGCTACTTCGGGCGCTCTTCTTGATGGCGAGGGTTGTTATAACAAATGGGTTAAACTCGAAGACGCCCAAAAGTTTGAAAAAACATTTCCGGGCTTTCTCATGGTTCAAGACATTGTAAGTAGCCAGAACTTGCTCGTGGAGCTAGTCAACGGTTACGAGCCACAGCATTTTTAACGGAATTCAACTTCCCTAGTATTCAAACTTTTTGATTGCTACACTGCAATGGAATTAAAGAAGGAATACATTATGAGTCATGAAGTCGACATCCACGCTGCACAAACCGCAATTCTGCGAGAACTGCTCTTTCACCCAAGTGCAGGTTTTAGCAAGTTACAAAAGCCAACTGGACTTGATAGTGATCACTTTAAATTTCATATTGGGCGGCTCGTAGAACTTGGTTACGTGCAAAAACTTGAAAAAGGTGTCTATAGCCTTTCTGCAAAAGGAAAAGAGTACGCTAGCAGACTTGATACAGACGATAACACAATCGAAAAGCAGCCCAAGAGCAGTGTTATCTTGGTGGCAGTTCGTGGTGAAGGTGACAATCTTGAGGTGTTGGTTCAGCAAAGACTCAAACAGCCATTTTTTGGATTTTGGTGCCGTGCTGGCGGTAAGATTCGCTGGGGTGAAACTGTGGTGCAATCTGCTGAACGCGAACTTATGGAAGAAATGGGTCTTACGGCCGACGTTACTATTAACGGCGTGTATCATAAGATAGATCGTCGTAATGAAGATGGTGCACTACTGGAAGACAAGCTCTTTTATGTAGCGGTCTGCACAAATCTTAAAGGTGAACTTATTAAAGAATTTGAAGGCGGCAGAAACGCTTGGATGAGTGTTGCTCAGCTCAAAAAACAAACAAAGAAGTTTGAAGGAGTTGATACCGACCACGTAAAGTATATTGGCCAGCATTTTCACTTTGAAGAAAAGACTCATTGGTACGACGCTGACGAGTATTAAAATTAGGCGGTCTTTGTTTGTGGCAGACAGATTATACTGTCAGCTGGCCTCACTCTGTCTGTCAGATATGACAATGGGGCTTCTTCCGTTTAATCTTGATGTCTGCAGCAAGGGCTTCTGGTGTATAATACCAAGTAATGATAAGCATTATCTTGTTGGTACTGTTGGCAGTATTTGGTGCCGTGTTGCGTCGTCGTGATATTGTTTCCGAAGCTGTAAAGCAACGAATTTTTCAGTATGTTTACTACGTTGCCACTCCTGTGGCGGTCGTTCATGCACTCACCACGCATCAACTCGAGGGCTATTCGCGTTACGGAATCTTTTTACTCGTAAATAGCGCAGTATATTTAGGAGTATTTTTTGCTGCGCATATCTATATGACGAAACGCAAGGTGAAGCATGTGGTCGCTGGAGTGATCGCGTTCAGCGCAACCGCCCCCAATAGCGTGTTTATTGGCTTTCCTTTGGTTTTGGCGCTGTTTCATCAAGAAGCCTTCATATTTGCAGTGCTACTTGGCACTTTGATGGACGCTGTACTCAACTTTATCCGAATCTCAGTAATTCATAGCCATTCAAAACGCGCCTCAAAGATTCATAGCAGTCACGCTGTACTGTTAGCTAGAAGTATATTAAATCCATTCCTTGTCTCGTTACTTATTGGCTTTGCATTGGTGTATTTTAAAGTTGTATTGCCAGATTTTATAGCAGTAGGCATTAAATATATTGGAAAGTCGGCATCTTATGCCGCGCTGTTTGTGCTAGGACTTTCTGTGGGTAAATTGAAGATTTCCAAGAAGGATTACGAAGAAATTGCGGTAGTATCTGGCTTAAAGTTATTCGTTCTTCCGGCATTGGTATTTGTAGCGAGTAAACTACTTGGTCTGAGTCAACCTGCAGTATACGCAGGTGTATTCATAGCTGCTTTGCCGCCGGCAGTATTTAGCTTGGTTGTTGCGGCGAACCTTAAGCTTGACGAACGTCTTGCCGCAAGTTCAATATTGGTGGCTACGTGTACTTCGCTTCTAACGCTTCCCTTTTGGTACATAATTCTGACCAACTTTTAATATTCGTGTATACTCTGTGTGATGTTAGAAAATCTTACGTTTGAACTTCCGAACGAACTCATTGCCCAGGAACCGGCTTCTCCCCGAGATCACGCCAGAATGTTGGTGTATGATCGTGCCACTAAAACGGTTATTGATGATTGCTTCTACAACCTGCTCAACTACTTACCAGATCCTACCTGTGTGGTAGTAAATAATTCTAAAGTTGAGCACTGCAGGCTGCTCTTTAACGAAGGTAAACGGGAGATATTTGTACTTGAGCGCGCAAACGACAAAACCGTTCGTGCACTTGTGCGACCCGGTAAAGTCTTTAAGCTGGGCGGCGTGGTTCAACTGACCCCTGCTGTTGCTGCTACGGTGACCAATATTGATGAAGATGGTATTCGGACACTTGAATTTTCCGTACCAACCGATCATAGCGATCTTATTGCCGCACAGCATGTGCCCCTTCCTCCGTACATTGAACAAAACGATACACTCGCAGCTGAGTATCAGACTATTTACGCCAAAGATCTCGGCAGCAAGGCGGCCCCGACTGCTGGACTGCACTTTACACCGCAGCTAATTGCAAAAACTAAGCAAGAACGTGATTGGGCCGAAGTGACGCTACACGTGGGGCTCGGTACGTTTGCGTCGCTAACGAAAGAACAGTTAGAATCTGGCCATCTTCACGAAGAACGTTACGAGATTGATAGTGAGACTGCTCAAAAGATTACAGATGCCCCGCATGTTACTGCTGTTGGGACAACCTCTGTAAGAACGCTTGAATCGGCGTGGCAGAGCGACTCGTTACAACCAGGCTCAACCGCTACGGATATCTTGATTCAGCCTGGTTACCAATTTGGCCGAGTTAATTCAATGATCACCAACTTTCATTTGCCAGGAACTAGCTTACTCCTACTTGTAGCAGCGTTTTTAGGATCAGAAGACGAGCTTGTGCAGATTTATAAACACGCGATTGAACAGAGGTACCGATTTTATTCTTTTGGTGACTGCATGCTCATCGTTTAGTCTATTGCTAGATTGAAATTTTCTCCGAAAACAGATACAATATCCTCTGTTCTTGCTTTACCAACAAGAATGTAATACTGGGATGTGGCCAAGTGGTAAGGCATCGGTTTTTGGTGCCGACATTCGGGGGTTCGAATCCCTCCATCCCAGCCATACAAAGAAGCTCGCCTCGTGCGGGCTTTTTTGTATTCTTGGGTTTGAGTGATACGTACCGCCGAATGTACAGAAAGCTGTTATTCGGGAGGTTCGGCGTAGCGAAGCGGAGAAGGCTTTAGCCGCTATCCCTCCATCCCAGCCAAGCTAAGGCCCACTCTTCACGAGTGGGTTTTTGCTATACTAAGAAAGTGAATGACGAATGCTTTTTCTGTAAGTCGCAAGATACAAATACAGTCATTGCCGAAAACGATCTTGCCTATGCTAGATGGGATGACTTTCCAGTCAGCAATGGCCACGCAGAAGTAGTCCCAAAACGACACATAAGCTCATACTTTGAACTAAGTGATAGAGAGATCAAGGCGCTCTTTGTGCTTGCTAAGCAAGTCAAAGAAGTAATTGACGGAAAGCACAGTCCGGATGCATACAATATCGGCATAAATGATGGAGCAGTAGCAGGTCAGACCATACCACATTGCCACATACACTTAATCCCACGTTACACAGGCGATGTCGAAAACCCCCGCGGTGGAGTTCGGCATATCATTCCTGGCAAAGGATTAAGACAGACTCTTTGGTATGATAGTGGAATGAAGAACCGTGGTTTAAGCCCGATCGAAACAAGCAGACTTATCCTTAGGCCCATTACTGAAGCATATATCAAAGATATATATGCTAACTTTAACGAAGCAATCTCTACATATATGTACCCGTCGGTTCCTAGTGATATCCACGAAACAGAACTATTTGTTGAGGCTGAGACTGATAAAAATAACAGAGGTGTCGATTTACAGATGGTGATTGAAGATCAGTCTGGGGATTTTTTAGGCTGCGTTGCGCTTCATAACATTGATACAAGCGCTCCTGAGTTTGGAATCTGGCTTAAGCAAGCATCCCATGGCAATGGTTACGGCCAAGAAGCGATAGCCGCATTAAAGATATGGGCCGAGGATAACCTAGAGTATGAATACCTTAATTACCCGGTTGATAAGAGGAATGCTGCAAGCAGAAAGGTTGCTGAATCAATTGGTGGCGTTGCATCGGTCGAGTACGATACCGAGACACCCCGAGGTTATGTTCTACACACTATAGAGTACAGAGTATATCCAGTTAACAAGTCTTCTGCTGAGGTGTAGCTAATCGATTTAGAATTTGACAAGCACGCGTTCTACTGGATTTTCTGTAATCTAGCTTCGACTCGTTTTCTTAAAATACCACACCGTTTAACTGTCTCTGGCCCGTCGTTGAGCTTAGTACGATCTAGAATTACGTAACTTTTTACATATGAGCCATGTGGAAATTGTTGCCAGGTCAGATCGATATGATAACTAGAATCATTAACACTCAGAATATTCCAAAAGTGAGTTTCTTCTTTATGGCCGTTCCATACTTTGCCTTTCACAATTTCCATTTCTGGAAAGTATTGCTGAACTAGCCAAGCCGTAGGATAGCATTGCCCGAGTGAAGGGTTACCTTTCTGTTTTGCAGCGAGATATGATGTCTTTTCATCCCACGAAGCTTCAATTGCTTCTCGTAACTTTACTTGATCAATCGTGGCACTATTATTTCATAAATAAGACCTAATGTAGATACAAAGATCTGGTGTTTGCTTGGCTGGAATTGGGATATGAACTCACGAATAAGGAGCATAGCTACATACATTCGGGGTTCGGTGTAGCGAAATCACGCACAGAAATTTACTTCGAGCATGATTGAGCGGAAAGATAGCGCTATCTTTCCGTCCCAGTTACACCGAATAGTTTTTTGCGCTCACGATATTCACCACAGGAATAACTACAGGACTACCCCCTACTTCTTCATATAAGAAGTTTATAATATGGTCGCGTAACTCTGCTTTAAATCGGTCAAGCCCGACTCGTTTAAAGCGTTGGTTAACGGCTCGGCGGAGTTCGTTTCTGAATTTTTCCATGAGTTCTTCGCTTCCACGCATCGGTATAAATCCCCTACTTACTATGTCTGGGCTAGTTAGGAGTTGGCCGGTTCTTTTGTCTATTGTGAGAATAACCGCCATAATACCCTGATCACTTAACATTAAACGATCTTTAATGACAATTCCGCTTACAATGCTATCGGTTTGATCTACCAGAAGACTTCCGTGCGGTACTTTGCCGCCGACTTCCATAGTGCTAGCCGTGAAGTAGAGGCAATCACCATTTTCGGGCAAAGCAATGTTTGCTCGTGGTATCGCCTCTTCTATGCCAATATCAGCGTGATAGGTCCGTCGCAGGTCTCCGCCGTGAACGGGTATAAAGAACTTAGGCTTAGTGGACTGAATCATTTCGCGTAATTCTTCGCGCCTTGCGTGGCCTGAAACGTGTAGAGGTCCACAGCCGTCTAATTTGTGGGTTGGGTGTCGGTATATTTTGACACCTATACGGCTGAGCTTATTGCCGATTTCGTCATAGCGCACTTCGTTGCCAGGAATTGGAGATGAGCTAACTACAACGGTATCGTCAGATTTAAGGCTGATAGTTTTATGTTGACCTTCGCTCATGCGCCTAAGCGCTGCGTTTGGTTCACCTTGACCACCAGTACACATAATTAATAGCCTACTATCTTTTATAGATTTTGCTTGTGCACTGGAAACTATGGTGCCTTTTGGAACTTTCAGTATTCCTTGGCGAACTGCAATTTCTGCGTAGCTGAGCATGCCACGGCCATCAAGCAGTACTTTTCTGCCTGCCGCTACGGCTGCGTTAATAATCATTTGAGTCCGGTTCATGTTACTCGAAAACGAAGTAACAAATATTCGCCCATCGGCTTGGCCAATAATATCGTAGAAGCTTTGCTGCAACGTGCTTTCGGTCGGCACTCGTCCTTCTATGTCGGCATAGCTACTGTCGCTTAGTAATAGCAATACGCCTTCTTGACCAAGTTGCTTTAAGCGTGTGACATCAGTTGGCATTTTGTCGAGCGGCTCAGGGTCTAGCCGAAAGTCTCCAGTGGCAATAATTTTTCCAACTGGTGTTTGTATGCAGACTGCTGCAGCATCAGGCAATGAGTGGGTTACACGAATGAATTCTACCGAGAAGTTTCCTAAGAATTGTTTTTTATGAGCATCGAGATCTACGGCAACAAGTTCGGGTGCAAAGTCTGAATCTTCAAACGCTTTTTCGATTATGCCCGTAGAGTACCTTGACCCATAGATTGGAGCTGGAAATTTTGGCACTGTGTGTTGTAGCCCACCCATATGGTCTAGGTGTCCGTGAGTGATTACGTAGGCTTTGATTTTATGCTTGATGCTCTCCAAGTATGCAGTGTCATTAATCTCGTAGTTTATGCCAGGCAGATCTACGCTTAAGTTGTTTCCGCAATCGAGAACGATCGCTTCGTTTCCATACTCAATAATGGCCATATTTTTTTCGCCAACATCTGCAAGCCCTCCAAGGAATGTTAACTTCAACTTTTCATTAGTATTTTTTACTTTGGTGTTAGATTCGAGAGATTTTTGGCTTGCATCAGCGTACTGGCTGATTATACGAGTTGCATCGTCTTGATTGCGTCTTTGGGCGCGCATTGCGGCGCCACGATTAGTAGAAGCGCGTTTTAATGGCTTCTGCGTGTTATTTTGTTTCATTTTTTCCTTTAATAATTTAAGTTGCTATTTTTTTAAGATAGGTTTTCTACTTTTCTTAGAAATTAAAAGCGTATTGGTCCAGAGTCATGTCTGTTGTTCAGTTAATGGTTTTCCAGAGGGAATACCTGCTTTTATATGTAGGAGAATACCTTACTTGAAAACTAGTATAGCAAATATTAAACAATATGTCAAGTATTTTTTCAAACATAAGTGTTTATCACGTACATTTCTTCCTGAAAGCCCCAGCAAAGGCCCGCTCTTCCGCGGGTCGGCTTTTAAGCAAAGCTGTCATTTGGGCCCTGGTGGGGTAAAGCGAAGAACTCAGAGGTCCGTCTTTCTGCCTCAGTCAGGAAGATTCAAGCCAAACCCAGCAGGCATGTCGGATTTTATACTCGAGTAACTATTGAATCGAGTCGAAAGAGGATTTTATATCGATAACAAAACGTTTAGCCATTTGCTTTTCCAAAAGAGATTTCCAAGCGTTATTAATGTCTTGAACCTTAATAACTTCAATGTCGGGCAAGATGCCGTGCTCCGCACTATATTCGAGCATTTCCTGGGTTTCTTTAATACCACCGATTCCAGATCCAGCTATCGACTTCTGTCCGCCTATTACATCGCCTGAATGATATCCTGGCATAGGTTCGATCGGTCCGACTAAGCAGATGGTACCGTGGATATTAAGTAGTTGCATGTATGCTGATAAATCATGTGCCGCATTCTTCATGTCTTCTTCCGGGCTGCTACTAACTAAGGGCCGTCAGTGATGTGCATAATGCTCACATTCTGAATTGGGTGACGACTCTGGGCTGGTGTTGTGTTGTCGTATTGCGGCTATAGAATTGATTCTGCTTATGGTAAAATTCTTACTAGTAGAATTAGTTACTATAAATTATCACGGAACACGGTCTCTATGACACAAATAGCGGATTTACAAACAGGAGCTGGTTTACCGGTTGCACTTTTTGCAGCGGGTGCAGCTGTTGTTTGCATAGCTTTTATCACGATACTCCTTCTTTTGCACCGTAAGTCGGGTCATAAAACTGTAGCCGGCGGGAGCGAAGACCAGCTTGCAAATCCTGAAATTCGTCTGCTTCTTACTCTCACAGATGACGCTGTTGTAATCACGAATCGTTCACTTAATGTTGTTAACTATAATCTCAGATTCCGTGAACTGCTAGGCGCGAGTATTATCATGAATGATCAGGACCTATCTACACTGCTCAAGATGGTTGATGAATCTGGCCAACTCGTAGAACTGCGCAACCTCCCCCACTTTAAAGATCAAGAAGCTATTACCATCAACGAACTATTCATCCTGGATCAAACTAATAAAAAGATTGAAGTTGAATTGCAGCTGATCCGGATAAATTCAAAACTATCCGGCCAGGTTATTTATGTCTGGAGATTATCTAATGTTAGCGAGAGACAGCAGATGGAACGAGAGCAGAACGAATTCATATCTGTGATATCACACGAACTCCGTACACCGGTAGCAGTTGTTGAAGCAAGTACTTCTGCGATTTTAGCCGATCAGAGTGAGGACCTTTCGCCGCACCAGCATAAACTTATCAATGCTGCTCGTGAAAATGCTCTGTTGCTCTCGAAACTTCTGGGTGATCTTTCTGTCTACGGCAAACTGCAAAAAGGTGACGTTACTCTGAGCGCAGAGCCTGTTTCGCCACACAGCGTGCTAGAGCAAATCAAACGTGTTTTTACCTCACAGGCAGAGGCGGAGCGCATAGCTTTGATTGTTGATCATGATTCAGACGCTAAGACACTGCAATCAAGTGAAGCTCATATTTTGTCTATATTACAGAATTTCGTTAGTAACGCGATTCAGTTTACAGAGCCTGGGGGTGTCATTATTATCGCAACCAAGGCTGCAAATGATGGTGTGATATTTATGGTTCGAGATACTGGGGCGGGCGTTGACCCAGAACTAAAACCGCACCTATTTGACAACACCTTTCATTCCAACACGGACACCGAACACACGACTCTTAAGGGCGCTGGGCTTGGTCTGTACATAAGCTCACGTCTTGCTCGGGCGCTTGGCGCTAGCATCTGGGTTGAGAGTGAAGAAGGTCAGGGCTCCACTTTCTACCTGAAGGTACACAAAAAATAGACTGTCGTTACGACAGTCTATTTTGATTAGTTTCGTTCTGGCTACTGACCAGGTTAGCTAAAAAGATCACGCGTTACGCCATTACCCAGCACCATATCTGTGCGCCACACTGTTATACCAATGGAGGTGAGCACAACCATAAGTGCACCGTAGAAGATGTATATGAGCCAGTTTCGGGTTGTCGATTGTATCTCAGCCTGTTTCTGCTGTTCGGCCGCTCTTTGCAGGGTCTGTTGTACGGTCTTGAGTGTTTGCTGAGGCACGGTGATCGATTGTGGGGTGAACGCTGCCTGTTGTGCTGACGGCAAATACCTAAACTGCGTCACGCCGTTGTTTTGCACTACTGTCGAGCCTCCTCCTCCGCCACCACCTGGAATTACGGGTGCATCCGCTGGGACATAGTAATCACCAGTTGCAGTATAGGAACCGATAGTTGCGCTACTTACAAAATCTCCCGTGCCAAACATCACCGAAACACCCGGTAGAACAATTGGCGCGTTACCATCATCTATTAGGTTAGTGCTAGTATTAAACACATGAACTTGATTGCTAAGGAGGGTCGGGATGAATACTTTTGAGTCATCTGGCGCGATAGCAAGACCGAGAGGCACCTCCGTGTTAGTTATCGGATGCGCTGTGTAAGTACCAGCACCAAGATCGTAGACACCGAGACTAAACTGCGGAAGCGTGTCGGCGAATACGCCCATTGGGTTTGAATCAGTCGACATCAAGGCTCCTAGGAAGTCGTCAAAGTTTGCTGTTACAAAGTACACTCTGGACCCGCTTGAACTGACTGCAAAGTTGAATAATGGGATGCTCGGTAGCAGGCTCTGGCCAGCAATTTGATTAGTTTGTGTGTCAAGGAGTATCATGCCCGGTACAAAACCTGGAGCAGAGTTTGGTCCTGTCGGCAGAGAGATATTAAGATACGATGCATACAGTACGCCAGTGTTCTTATTCAGCTGAGTGTTGATAACTATGGCGTTGGCGTATTGCTGGGGCAGAACAATGTCAGTAGTTTGCAGCGTATTCATATCAATTACAGCGATCTTACCAGGTTCGAATGCTGTGGTGTAAAATTTGCTTCCATTTGCATTGAAATTGCCAGGTCGTGAAAGTAGAGATAAGGCTCCAGACGCCAGTGATGCTATAGATCTAATAGAAGCCTCTGCTTCGTTACTTGAAAGACCAGTTAGATCTGCACTGAATCCGATCTTTTGACCTACGGTGTTGTTCTCTAGGTTCACTGGAAACAGCACGCCTGGCAGAGGTGATGTCTCCCCAAGCTCTATATTGCCTTGGATCAAATCAATTAGGGTCTGAATATCAGCAGCAGTGATCATAGCCTTTTTGCCATCAGGACTTACCGTTATTCCAATGGGTACTGTGCCGCTCGGTAGCGTGATTGTGCCTACTTGTTGACGGGTCTGTGCGCTATATACGTTTACACCTCCGAGCTGATTGGTGGCCAAAGCCTGAGCTATGTTAAGAGAGATATCTTCAGGGTTTCCACCTCCCGTTACAGCATTAATCACCGTATTGAGAATTGAAGTGGCATCTGTGCCTACAAGGTAATAGCGTTGTCCGTTAGGATTAATAGCTGCACTGGTGTTAATTCTTATGTTTTGGGTTCCAATATCGGGTATGTTAATGGCTTGCTGTTGAAGTTCGCTTTCACCGTCAATAATCGAAAGTTCGTTCTTCGTTACATTTTTTCCAAAAATGGTTACATTGGGTATCACGAGCTGAGTACGTTTGTTGTTGTATAGTGCAGTGATTTTGCTGAATTTATCTTTAGGTAACGTTACCTGCGTCTGCCAATTGCCGTTTCCGTCAACAGTAACATTAGTCGGACTACCGGTGTTTACAACAAGTTGGATTACTTTATTTTTCGGACCTTTTCCAGTGATTGTCGGCGTACTAGTTTTGAGGGATTCGTTATTGGCAGGGCTGGTTATAGTTATAGGAGTACCCACTGAAAAATCAGATGAACCGGTATAGGTTTGCGGTGTAATTGCGACCGCTCGTGAAATGAGGGTTGACGCGGTTGCGGAAGTTGCGAGGACCTGAGGGGTTATGTCGCTATTAGTGTTAGCGTTGGCTACTCCCATTGAGTTAAATATTTGTGCAGGATCAGTGATGTCGGTTGGGCTGAGATTTCTACTGTATGCAAGGTATAATTTGCCATTGTAGTACATTTGGCTGTTGAGTCGGGTGTAACTTGAATTTGGAGTATTAATGTAGGCAACAACTCCAGCTCCATCGTTACTCGTATCTATGATTCCAATACGTTGGTCTTCCAAAGGCACAAAGAGACGATCCCCGTTAGTACTTAGCAATGGCAATGCTCCGTTAAGATCTGACTTTGGACTTGAAGAGAAGTTTATTGAGTTACTGACAGTATTGTCGTTAAGATTGACAATTCGAAGATCAGAGCTGTATCTACTTACTATGTAGAGTTTTTCTCCAGAAGCTGCTGGGTAGATTCCGTCAGCTGCAAAGGATGAGCCAAGGTCAATAATGTGGCTTTGTTGTGAATCGTCTGCGGTGTTTATCTTTGTGATAGGAAAAGTACCCTCTGTACCATTCTCAGAAGCAAAAAGTGTACTAGAATCAGGTGACAACGCCATTGCGCGCACGCCTGACTGTAGTGTGATGTTTGCCGTAGACCCATCGCTCAGATTGACTGTATTTATCTCCGACGAACCCTCGCCTACAGCGTATAGCTTGCCAGAAGCTAGCACCATTCTGTTGGCATTATCTTGAACAACTGGACCAAATTGTTCTTGCGGAACTGGGCTATTTGATGCGGTGTCTATAGCTATTATTCTTCCTGGGCCACCCCCTGAATACAGAAGATAAAATTTACCCTGTCCAGGTGCATCGATTGCGGCGCGTATATCGCCATTTTGGCTGCTGCCATCTGGGTTAGTGAAACGGGGTTGTAGGTCGATTATCTTAACCGATCGTTGAGTAGCAGAATCAACAACAACTATGTTGCGATTACGAACCAAATATATGTAGTTGCTATCCTCTGGGGAGACGATATGATTGGGTGCACTGAGTGACTGGCCAGAATATGGACCAATGGTTGAAAAGTACAGTGCAGCAAGTCCGGTCCCGTATGAGCTCACCATCTTGTCGGTATTGAGATCGATAAAGTTATAGCCTGGTGAAAAAATATCGGTTGTCGACACGGCGAGTGGGCCGACGATTGTAGAAGATGCGGTGATTTGATGATCACCATCTGCTACGCCACTGATACTTTTGCTCCATAAACCTTTTTCGTTTGTGACTGTGGTACCAACAGAATTGCCATCGATTTTTAATGTTATGGTAGCGCCTGGTGAGGCCTGTCCGTTTGCAACAAAGTCTGAAGGGTTGTCGAGTGATTTTTGAAGTGGTTGGAAGATCCTCACTGCGGGAGACCCACTACTGAGACTATAAAACGGATCAAAGGGGGTGTCAGCTTTTGATTCTTTGGTCCAAACAAACGCAGACAGTGTCACAAATCCTGCTACCACCACTAATACCGCAGTTGCAAATATTCTTCGTTTTAGCAATTTCCTATCCCCCTTCTTAGTTTTTCCTGAAATCTTCTTGGCTGTAGTCATAATCCCCCACTCTTCTGTATTTAATCATAAGAGGAGCTTTCGTCAGTGTCAATGTTACAACTATCGAACATAGGCATTAATAAAGACCAGTTTTATGCTTGTACCAGATTCTTTGCTGGCGCTAATCTGGATTTCGCCTCCAAGAATATGCATGACTTGATCGGCAAGATATAGGCCTATACCCACATTCTCTTCTGTGTGTTGTTGATCGGCATCGCGCATAAATGGCTGTGCTTCGCTGTGCTTCAACTCTATCCCAGGACCTTGGTCAAGCACTGTAAGGGATGATGTGGTTAAGTTATGATCGCTCACTACTTTGATAAGACCTCGTGGTGGTGAATGCTGCAGAGCGTTGGCAAATACCTCGCTGAGTGCAAGTTTAAGCAAGCTATAATCCTGCACTACGCTCGGTTGTAGTTTAGTCGCACCAACTCTATGAAAGTGTTCAACCTGCAAACCACGTTCGTTGAGTTCTTTTTGATAGGTGCGAAAAACATCTTCAACAAGATCTTCAACATTTAGCAATCGCACATCTGCTTTAAGCAGCCTACTTTCGACATTATTGAGAAGTTCAAGACGTTCAATAACCTGATCAATCTGCGCGAGTGGTTCTTCAAGCGCTTCTTGGTCTTTCTTCTCAACCAGTAGTGCGATTCCCTGTTTGAGATCTGCTATATCGGCAGAGATGATTTTGATGACTAGTGAAATGAGATGATCTTTGCTGTCGTCCATGCGTTGCTGTAAGCTGAGGGTCGCCTTACTGTGCATTATTAGCTGATCGGAAACGCGTTTATAGCGATTAGTGAGCAACACTACGGCGGCAGCAAGTGTGAACATGCCTACCTGCGCGGCTAACATACCAAAAGTAAAACTAACAATCTTGGTAGAAGCTAGAACTGAGTTGACAACAGTTATTATAAAGATGGTTAATCCAAGAATAACGAGCGTCGTGGCTGAACGATAAAATGGGATTATATCGACCGATTCTTTGGTGACGTTTAAGGTTGAGCGCTGTAACTCTTTGCTCAGATTCACTACTCTGGCTTCAGATATTTCAATTGATTCCACTAACGTCTTGTGACTAGCGGCTGAGAGCGAGTTGGTTGCTTGTAGCTCACCGAGTTGCGTGCGTATTGCTTCGAGAGGGTCGGAAAGCCGAGTTTTTATAAATGCGAGGCAATTTGTTTTTTGTTGCAGGAGCCATTCATGTTCTTTAGCTGTTGAATGGAGCTTTTTATAGCGAACACTGCCAAGGTAAGCCATCACTATATTAAAAAGCGCAAAGGCAATAGGTATCAACAGTATAAAAAGTGGAATTGAACCACCGTCTCTATTGCTGAGGCTGGTTGTATAGTTGGTTTGTAATTGTGCGACAAGTTCCAGGGGCATGTTAATTTCAGTGCTGTATTCAGCTTACGGTTATACTGCTATGTATAATAGCATTTTAAGAATGGTCTGTCTGCAAGGCTTCAATTGGTTCTTTGCGAGCTGCGCGCATTGCTGGGCCAACACCAAAGACAACACCAACTAGCACGGAAAGCCCTAAGCCAATCAGCACCAGGTTTAAGCCTAGAATTGGAACTATCGGTAGTAGCTTGCTAATTCCGTACACTACCCCTGCTGTCATAAGCAGACCAATAATTCCACCGATTACGGTAAGCAGAACCGACTCAAACAAAAATTGCCAGAAGATGTTAGAGGTCGTAGCTCCAACGGTTTTTCTCACGCCGATTTCTTTTGTACGGTCAGTGACGGCGACCACCATCATATTCATAATGCCAACACCACTCATAGTGAGTGATATTGCTGCAAGTATGCCGATTAGTGCTGTTAGTACCTGTAGAACATTCTGGCTAGTTTCCAGCAGTTCTTTTGAACTCGTAACAGTGAATGATGATTGCTTGCGATATTCTAATAAGCCAGCTTGAATATCCACAATAGTTGGAGCAACCTGGTTAACATGATCTACTTTTGCGAGAATCGCTGAAAAAAGACTAGCCTGTTCTGGGTCATCAGCAAGCTGTGAAGGTGCAATGAACGTTCTGTCTGCTTGGCCACCGTAATCCGTGGCAGCGATAATTCCTACAACCACAGTCTCTTTTTGATTGTACTTGAGCGTTTGGCCGATAGCGGTGTCGTTGCCGAATAGCTCGATCTTAAGACCTTGGCCAATTACGACGCCGGGAATATCTGCACTAGCCTGCTCTTCATTAAAAAAGTTACCAGAGCTAAACTCAATGGTGCGGACAGTTGCATATGAAGGTGTTGTTAGGACTTCAAGACCCGGCTCAACAGTGTTTGAGCCAACAGTAAGTTTGCTCAGCGTGTATCGAACTGGAGCTGCTGTCTTTACATCTGGTTGTCGCTTAACTGTTGCCACATCATCCAGAGTCAGGGTAGGCGGTGTAAACCCACTAACAAGTGTGAGCGGTGAGGCTGCCTGGGTGCTTGTTAGGTTCTGGTTTGTCGACTGTACTGTAATAACATCTGCGCCAAGGTCAGTTATTCTTGAAACAACATCGTGTTGAGCGCCCTTGCCTACTGCAAGAAGTGTAACAACTAAGAATATTCCCATCGCTATGCCTAAGATAGTGAGCAGCGATCGGAGTCTCGCCGAACGGACGCCAAGCAGCGCGGAAATGGCGTATTTACTGAACATCCGTCCTCTGTTCTGATACGATACGACCGTCTTGCATAGAAATGATTCTGTCTGCCGCTGAAGCTACTTCGTCACTGTGGGTAACCATAATTATTGTTGAGCCTTTTGTATGCAAGGCTTTGAGCAGCTGTACAATTTCAGTAGTGGCGGTGTAGTCAAGATTACCAGTTGGTTCGTCTGCTAGTATGATTGGCGGGTTATTTATAAGTGCACGCGCAATTGCTATACGCTGTGCTTGGCCGCCAGAGAGTTGCTGAGGATGCGCTTGGGCCTTGTCTTCTAGGCCTAGTTGTTGCAGTAGATCACCAGCAAGCTGGTGACTCACTTTGCGTGGAACTCGTTGGTACGCGAGCGCTAGTTCAATATTTTGCTGCACGGTGTATCGGTTAAGTAGGTTGAAATTTTGAAAAATAACTCCAAATTTGTCTCGACGCATGCGGGCTCGTTCGGATTGGGAAAGCACGGCTGTATCAATACCGCCAACAAAGTAGCTGCCGCTACTAGGGCTATCGAGTAATCCTAGAATATTGAGCATGGTTGACTTTCCTGAACCTGAATAGCCCATTATGGCTACAAACTCACCAGACTCAATCGATAGACTCACCTCTTTGAGTGCGTTTGCCGTAACTCCATCATCTAGTTTGAACGAACGTGACACAAATTCGAGTCGCAGACTACCAGCAGAATTAACTTCCGTGCCAAGTAGGGCGGCTTGAGGCTGTTTCTGCGATGTACTAGACTCCATAATTACCCAAATTATAGCATAAGCATTGCCTGTTCATCCTCGACCCTCTTTTTGTTTGGAGAGTTCTTGCTACACTTATATTAATGGCAAAACAGAGATTGAATGACAGAGAGCAACGAAACAACAGGTCACTTGGCCGCAAGCAGGTCTTTTTAGTTACCGAGGGCGAAAATGCTTTTGTGCAGATGCATTTTGGGCAGAAGTACGCTAGCTTATTTCAAAAAACGCTAAGCGCTTATGAGAAGCTACCTTCTGTGTATATAGGTAAGGTTCTTAGTGTGCAACAAAGTGAACTGAGCCTAAGTGTCACGTACTTGGGGGCTCCTATTGAACCGATAGCCGCGAACATCCCAAAAATCAAAGAGCTTCTTTTTCGTATTCACAACCATAACGCAACTCAGGGGGTTTTTACTGTTCCGCGATATATACATTTTTTCAACGAATTATTTAATGACCCCTTGATTCTATCGTTGATTGAGTATGTAGAAGGATCTAGTCTTATATGCTCACTTGGATATGGGATTGAAGATCCGGTGGTGAGTAATTTTACCGAAGATCTTAGTGGTGTTCACTTGGTTGATCTTGATCACTTTGCTTCGGATATTAGCCTGTACTACCAGGTGGGCTTTATGATCGCGGATGTTGATGTTATTGGTAACCAAAAGTATAAATCAATTGCTAATCTTCAGGAGATGTTAAAGTTGCCCTCACGGGGTGACGAGATAGCTGCACTTACTTGCGGATATATTAGTCGGCTGTGCATTGATGTTATTAATGATAGGCTTAATCTCGATTCATATCGACCCAAAAAGTCACTGGCTCAGGTGCGTGGTTTAGCAGAACACTTGTTAAACGAGGCTAATGACACAGAGACAAATCATGACAAAGCGCGGTAGCGATCTTCATGGGTGGGTCGTAGAATGTGTCTTTGAAATATTTCACTAACTGTCATGCTTGTAGAGTCAATAATCTGGGTCGGTTTGATATTGTTTGCTTCAAGGCACTGTATTTGATTTTTTACATCTTGACGACAGTCTTCAAGATCATCTAGATCAGCTTTGCGACCTCGATGTTCTATGCGTTTTATTATCTCTTCAAAGCGAGGCCTAAGCGCTATGACGCGATAGGATATTGAATGTTTATCTAAGAATTCAGTATAGGCTGTGAGTGGATTCGGTGGATGTTTATAGAGTATGAACTCTAGCACCACACCCTCGCCTGCTTCGTGACGCTTTTGCAAAAGTTCAGATACCTGTTGCTGAACGATTAGCTCATGTTCCACCGTACGGCGCTGGTTTCTCCAGCCATTCTTCATCCAGTAATCATCTTCTTCAATATGATGCCAGCCCAGCTTTTTGGCAGCATAACTGGCCAGTGAGGTCTTGCCACTGCCAGTTGGTCCTATGACAATAAGTACTTCTTTAGGATTTTTATTCATGATTTGATTGTATCTTACTACAGCTAGGAATCTACGAACCTAAGCGGTAATTTTGTCGACAATATCAAGATTGGCGTAATTGATGATCCCAATATCACTTGCGAGCGTTGCTACTACCCCGCCTAGGCGCTGTATATTACCAAGATCAACCGCTCTATTATTATTGACTCGATACATTGGGGGTATGGTGCCCTCTGCCCTAGCTTCGGCAAGGAGTTTTTCCCACAGAGTGAAATCGTCGATCAGCACTTCTGGCCTTACGACAGGTAGCTCGGCCCTGGTCGCGTCTAGGAACCTTCTGTTTTCAACAATAATCAGGTTTTCTTCGTATACTCCTGGCATTCGTTCGGCGGCAACATCAGCCGGAGTGTCTATGTAGAGTGGAACTATTGTGCTAGGATCTATCTGATTTTCGCCGGTGCCAATCATGCCGTTTCGTAGAAGGTGGCCAATTGGATCGCGCGCGTCTGCAACAACAAGGTTTCCCCCACCATCTCTTTGGTATGCTTCAAGCGCAGTATCAGCGAAAAGCGCGCCGCACAGGGATTGCACTCCTGCAAATTGAGCGACCCTACTAACGCTGGCGCCTATATTTGGGTCATTTTGCAGCACGTCTTCAATGCCTTCTATTGCAAGAAGTCTGCGTATTTCGTCGGCGTCTGATGCTTCAAATGCGGGTTTTGTAACCCCATTTATTTCTAGAAGGGCCTGATATAGTGCTGCGGCCCGGTATGTATTACCGGCCGAAATAGCTACGATGTTTTGAAAGCCATGGGCATCGAGCATTCCCGAGACATTGGTGGCTAAGCCAGCTGCTGAATCTGGACTGAAGTTCCAGGTTTCTTCCAGATACTGGGCGTCGGTAAATTGGCCAAATAAATCTGCTTGGTACTGAGCTTCGCCTGTTATGTGGCCAATGACAGTTGTTTTGCCACACTTGGCTTCACCATCTGCAGCTACAAAAGTGCTCTTTATCTGTTTCATTTAGAGTACTAATACAACGTATTTAGAGTTAAAACAAGTATATTTTTGCCTGACCCGGGGTGAGGGCAGCAAGTGGTCATTCTCGTTATTTTAACAGCATGCTCCGAGACCCTGCTGTAAAGGAGGTCAGCACCAAGAACGTAGGGTGGCGCTAAGCTTGTGTCTTATATGATTGTTCTTTATGAAGTTACACTTCACAAAGATGATTCTGACTGACAAAGCGACTATTTTTTGATAGCAGAAAGGACCCTAATTGCACATACACCCTGGGGTGGTGCCACGCGAAGTGGCATCTGTGCGTTCGGGTCCTTCTGGACATCGAGCTGCGTCACCGCCGCTCACCATCTCTTCTGCTGCGACTGATCAGGCCGCGTCTTCGACGTCGAACGGGTCAACCCCGTTGTGGACAAGCCAGGCTCGCCACATGTCGTTGGCCGACGAATCGGGGCCTGCGGACTCGCAGGCCTTGACCATGAATCGGCCCAGGTTCTCGACTCGCCTCTCGCGGTCTCCCGTGCTCCTGTCAGGGAACTTGGGGTGCTTCAGTTCGAGGCAGGCCTTGACCAGGCTCATCGCCTTGAGGCCGTCAGCATGGCTTCGACCGGCCTTGATCATGGCACGGTACATGTCACGCTTGTGCTTGCCATGCAGGTACGGACCGTCAGGGGTGAGATCGGTGACCTCGATCGCGTCTTCGTCCGAGACCTTGTACTGCTCGCGCAGGTTGAGGTAGACGGTCTTGACGCGGGTCTGGTTGTCGATCACCTGCTTGTGGCTGAGGCCCAGGCGGCGAGCTCGCATGTAGACGCCCGGCGTGATCTCGTGAAGGATCGCGCTGAACATCTCACCGTGCGACATGTCGCGTTCGGTCATCTCGTCGAGCAGTGCGATGATCTTGGGGTCGACCTTGTCGGTCACCAAGACAGCGCTCTGGGTGGTGAATGGGGTTTTCATAAGGTGCGCTCCAATATCCAGTATCTCCGCGGAGTGCGTGAGATTATGATATTATAGCAAATATATCAATATAAGTCAATATAGAGGGCATGTGACTCAGGATCATGGCTAGTGGGGTGTCCTGTGAAGTTGTGGACAGCTCGCCTACCGATAGTGTGACGGGCTAATACTGAACAGAACGAAGTATGCTTAGCAATGTAGGCATATAACTGTCACTATTTTTGAATGGACCTGAAGGATTTGCCATACCAACTCCCCCATCAACTCTACTCCTGGTCTTACTCGAAGGCTGGCTGATGTTCTTCCAGACATATATTGTGGCGTAAGAATCGTTGCCGTTTGTTTTCAGTCGGCAGTACTCGTTGTCTAGGCATGGACTTAGAATCAGTTTGCTGTTGGTAAGATCTCTAACAATGTAAACATTCTCATTGTTTATCTGTAGTGTTTCAATTTTTGTTATTGAATCTCTCGGGGTCGACGTGTCTGAATTACCACCGAGAGATTCTTTTACTTCAAGGATAAACCCACCTTTGAGCTCAGCGGTGGTGTCAACATTATGGAAGGGCTTACCCGTGAGTGCGTCTGTGCCTTTGTTTTCTCGTGTTGTTAGCTTAGCCTCTGGAGGAACGTGAAATTTCACCAAGCCACTACTTGTAGTTTGTTGCTTCCAGTTTGAAGTTTCGACGCTCTTTGGTGTGAATACGTTTAACAGAAGAATCACTGCCAATCCAATAGCTACTGCCAGTACTAAGGCGCCGAATACTAATAAAAGGTATATTTTCTTACGATTGGTATCTTTGTTGTTTGCCATACTGTTTATTTAGTATACACTTTTGTCGAAAGATTATTTTTTGGTGGTAACCTTGCTGAAGAATACAAGTTTGTAGCCATCTGGGTCGCTGAGTGCAAATTCTCTATGACCCCACGGAAAATCTTGTGGTTGGCTTGAAGGCCGCAAGCCTTTTTCTAAAACGCCTGCATAGAATTCATCAACATCTTCTACATTTATGTGTATGTACTGACCCGCGCCTTTGGGTGAAGCGGCGATATCTTCTTTGAATTCTTCGGTAACCACCTTGCCCTTCAGTAGAAACTCTATCCAAAACCAGTTTACGTAACCGGTGGCAGATACACCCGGCACGGTTCTTCTAAATGTAAACCCAAGTGATTCATAGAATGAAACTGTTCTGTCGAGCTCTTCAACCAGGCAAACGATTCCTGAAATACTTTTCATTTTCATACCTTCAAGTATACATCCCCATTCATTCACAAAGAATTCTTGTAGTACAATCGCTGTAGGTCAAAGGAGGATACTGTGAAAAAATCTCATTCGCAATTTTGGTTCAAAAAAGTTCGGGGCAGTTATTTGCCGAGTAGTGCTGCCGGCCGAGTGATTTACTTCGTCTACATCGTTTATCTGCTGGCTCTAATAATTAGTTGGTTTTCAGAAGGTTATACTGCATGGTCGTTCATCACGGTGGTTGTGCCACTTTCGGCTGCCGCAGCATTTTTGATGCAGTATATTGCCTCAAAACACTCTGCATAGTTAGGTGTTGAGGGCTCGTAGTACTTGTGTTAATTGGTGACTTGTATGAGATACTTGCCGTATTATGGCTGAGGCAAATGATTCAACTGAACTCACTGAACTTGAGCAACACGCTCTAACCACCCTTACGGATGAAATTATTAGCACTCGACAAACTCGTCAAGCCAACGTACAAAGGTGTATGGAAGGACTTGCCTCTGCAGATGAGGTTACACAGATGGTAGCAGGTATTTGCATCAGACATTACCTGGCTAATCCAGATGGTGCAAATGTATTGGCGTCACCACGCTATGTCCATGAGCGAAAAGTATATTGTCGGGCACCCGGTATATTTATGCATAACGGCGAGGTCACCGAATCACTACTTGCTACGGGTGAGTTCTTGATGCTGAAAGACTTTGTAGGGTGTGCTGAAATCCTTGGTTTTACGCCAACAAAAGCCCGACATGCTGTTGAGTTTTTGTATCAGTGGGTGGCTGCAAGAAATCCTGGGAGCCCGGCTGAGTCGGATGTTAGGTATTATGGCTTAAAATCTGGCCGGATGTCACGGAGCATAGACAGAGGCTATTTTTATACTGAAGGGCTGCTCTTTCACGAATCTATCATGCAAGAATATGCCGAAGGCATAAGAAATGGTAGTCAGAATAGGCACGCTGACCTTGACCCAATAATCTGTCTGACGGTTACTGACGACCCAGAACTTATATATGGCCGCGGTGCCTAGTGAACCTCGGGGCACAATCAAGTGTGCTACTATTTTGATATATGAAAGATATTGAAATTGAGATTCAAGTTAGGGTTGGTCAAACAAAGAAACTACTGGAGTTTTTAGAATCTAATGCACAGTTTGTGGCTGAAGAGTATCAAAAAGACGAGTATTTTACACCTGCTCATCGTGACTTTGCGGCAATAAAGCCGATTGCCGAGTGGCTTCGTCTGCGTGAATCTGGCAAAGGTTCAATTACGTATAAAAACTGGCACTATGGTGAGGATGGCAAGAGCACGCACTGTGATGAATACGAAACCAAAGTAGATGATATTGATCAAATGCGAAAAATATTCAGCGTGCTAGATATCAAACCTGTTATTGTTGTTGAAAAGACGCGTAAGACCTGGGTGTATGAAAACTACGAAATTGCTTTAGATCAAATCACCGACCTTGGTGAATTTGTAGAGATTGAATATAAAGGTGATGCTGTCGCTGCTGATTCTGAGAGAATAACTAAAGAGATGGTGGTGTTTTTGAAAGAACTTGACTGCGGTACTATCGAAAGAAATAACGGTGGCTACCCTTTTATGATTTTGTATCCGGGCGAAGTTAAGTTCGAAGAGCTTTAAGTTACAAACGTTGGGTCAGGGTTTGCAAGTCGATTACAAAACCTGGTCCAACCACGAACCGTCGTATGCTCGCTGTAGAAGCGCGCATCCCGGAATACGGGCATAGACGACGGTTCGCGAAAGTTGGATATCAGTTGCTGTGGAGTGCGGGGTCCAGCTTGCCCCAGATGTGATTGCCGCGGGGTACGACTTCGATGACACCACTTCGTGCATTCCGGCGGAAGATGGCATCACTGATACCAGCCAACTGTTCCGCCTTGATGGTGACCCAGCTGGTTCCTGTGCCGCCAGTCCATGATTCGATGGCACGTTGCGCCACCTCGTTGTCGTTCCAGTCGAAGCGACCGATGTGCACGGGAGTGGTCCCCTTGATGTAATCACCCGCCGAGACTCGAACACGGTCCCCAAGGGGAATCCCGACGCCAGAGTTGGCTTCGAGCAGGCAGTCTTCCCCGATGGAAACGATGATGCCGTTGCCACCAGAGAGTGTGCCCATGATCGAGACGCCGCCACCGATGTCGGTGCCAGCTCCAACAACCACGCCAGCGCTGATTCTGCCCTCCACCATGGAGGTGCCCAAGGTTCCGGCGTTGAAGTTGACGAAGCCTTCGTGCATGACGGTGGTGCCGTCCGCAAGGTAGGCGCCCAGTCGGACTCGATCGGCATCAGCGATCCGTACTCCTTCCGGGTTCACGTAGTCCGTCATGCGCGGGAGGCGATCCTGGCTGTAGACCTGGAGATGCTCACCACGTGCCTGAACCTCGCCCCTCGTGAACATGATGTCGGCCGGATCCACCGGTCCAACGCTGGTCCACAGGTTGTTGGGCAGCAAGCTGAAGACACCGTCCAGGTTGAGCCCGTGCGGTCGGACCTTGCGGTGCGACAGCAGGTGCAGTCTGAAGTAGGCCTCTTCGGTTGAGGTGGGCGCTTGGTCCAGGTCGTACACGTACACAGCGACGATGCTGTGACCGCGCCCGTATCCTGGACCGATGCCCCTGATGATGGCATTGAGGTGGTCGAGCGCATCGAGGTTGGGGTGGGAGTTGCCGTCATTCCTGAAGCACGTTAGTGCTTCGAGCATGTTCGACAACTTCTCGTAGACGAGGGTGTCGCTGCCGTTGTCATTCGGGAAGCCCAGCTCGTTGACGAGCAGGCCGGCGACCCCCTGGTTCTCCTCGTTGATGTTGACGACTGGGAATCGGCAGTCGAGCACGTTGCCAGCGGCGTCGTGTCGAGCGTAGCCGATCCCCCATGCCAGTGGCTGCCGGAACTCGTCGCGGGCACGGATCTGTGCAAGCACATCTCCGAAACCTTCGGCAGTCTGAATGCCACTAACGGGAACGATCGAGACCATGGTCTCTCCTTTGCTAGGGAGCGGGAAAGCTGGTCGCTCTCCACTTGATGAAAACTCCCATAAATATTCCACCTCGATACTTAGGGGAGTCTTCACCAAACTGATATCTAACTGTAAATGTTCGTCTGGGCTAGCGCACAAGAAAAATGCGCAGCATGAGCACAGATTGTACTATTTTTATCATATTTTTGATTATTATTCAACTAACGTCTATCACGATAGTAATATATAGACATGGAAAACCCCGCCGGTGCAGCACAAGTGCGCACATGACGGGGATCCCCTAACCTTTCTTGATTGACGGAAAGAACCAGTTTGTGGACTCGACGTACCGATTCCACTTTTTCTTGTACTTCTTGGAGAGCATGAACTCTTCGTACGGTGCCTTGACGACGAACGAAGCTGCCATCAGCAACGCCGACAGTGCCAGCCAGATGTTCAGTACCAGTAGCGACTGACCGATCGCCGAAACGATCATACCGCTGTAGAGCGGGTGTCGTACGTACTTGAACGGACCGTGCTGCACAAGCTTGTGGCTTTTGCTGAGAGCTCCTCCTCCACCGCCCCAGCCTTTGCCGAGCACGATCTGCGCCCATCCGCTAAGAGCCATTCCTGCCAGTATCAGCAGGCACCCGGCAGCACGTATGGGTACAAACGTCATTGATGAAGGTAACCCTGGTAGGGTGAATGAGAAGATCGTGAACGCCCCCATCGAGAGCGCCTTGATCGACCATTCGGTAGTGACCAGGTTTGGTGAAGTCTGTGCGAATGCGAATCGCCGAGCTCCGTACTTGTGGCCGATGCACTGCTGCATCAGGATCGTCAGTGGCATGTAGGCGAAGTACGCCAAGAGCACGGTTATGGTCATCTGCTTCCATCTTTCGTGGGGAAAAGGGCTGTCCAGACAGGACATATTCTAATTATAGCAGAAATATATAAAAAAGTCAACATTAGCTATTTTAACCATATGCCATAGGTTTGCTAATAGTAGTAGATTGTTCTAAAATGACACGAAACTAGATGATTGGTAGATATGGCAGATGAAGCGTCGGTTCAGTGGTCTCGTTCACGGGAAGTTTTAACAGATCCCGAACTTTTAAGTACTTTACTTGATTCGCGTACACCGTACGATGTCGATTGGCAGCAACCAATTTGCGAATTAGACGAGAGTGCACGATTATTGCGTTTGGCTCGGGTCAAGGCACTACTACCTCCGAAGAACGCAACCGACGAGAAGAATACACATGATAATACGATTGAAAATTATATTCGCTTAGCCTTGCAGGCGGCGGGTACAAGGGAGACACTCGATGTATTTTTGTGCCATATGCAAAATGCACTTTTAATAGATGATGTAGATGCCGCGAAAATGTTAGCGCAACAGGTATTCTGGATCTGGGCACCCGCTGCAGAAATTGCGGGCTTGTATAATCATAAAACCGAACTTGAAGACGTTGCATTCAACGTCTTGTATCCAGAAGAATCTGATCGAATACGCAGAGATTATGATCAGGCAACGATCGGACATGAGCTTGGTCTGCTCGGAATTATAGAATCGAAAATTACTGCCCTACTCGATGAATCTCTTGATCCATCGACACCTTACGAGATTAACTCGAGACCAAAAAGTAACTACAGTGTTTGGAGAAAACTCAAAAGCGAGAAACGAGCCGAAGCAAAGCTATTTGATCTACTGGGGTATCGAATAATTCTGGGCGGAGACGAACAACAAGCCATGGAGCAATGCTATGTTGCCGCAGCAGCGGTCATAGCCGGGTTTAAGTGTGATGAAAGACGAATTAAAGATTATATATTCAAACCCAAGGCCTCGGGTTACAAAAGCATCCATCTTACACTCCAGGACGACTTAGGGCCACCGTTTGAGGTCCAGATACGCACACGTCAGATGCACGATTTTACAGAGACAGACAGCGCGCTTTCTCACCAGGCTTACGAGGCAACGTATAAAGAAATTCCTGGGAAAATTCAAAAAACCTACAAGGGCACTCCCCGGTTATATAAATGGCGAAGTGATGCTTCGAAGTTTGTGTATGACAATAATGGTCAGACGGAAGGTTTTATGGAGGGCACGATCCTCTTCTTTAGGGAGGACGGTAATTTATATCGTACCGAAACTGGCTCTACGGCGCTTGATGCAAGCTTCCGTGTTCATTCGCACAGAGCACTTCGGACCCGTCGGGTATATGTTAACGATCGACTCGTTGCTTACAAAGATCTGATCAACCATGGGGATTTCGTACGAATAGAGTATGGACCGGAATACCCTACACAGCCTTCTCGGGTTACTTCAATGCTCACATCTGTTGCAACTCGTCACGCTCGTGATAGTATCGAGCAGGGTAAAAATACACTTATACGTGATCAGCTAAGGAAAAACGGAGCGCAGATCATATCGTTAATGGTTAGAGAATTGGAGCTAGAAGACCCACTGGCTCTTCTTGATTCTCAGGATCGAATGCAATTGGCAGAAAGAATGGGGTTGGCTTCGTTTGAAGAACTGCTTATTGTCATTGGTGGAGGAAAGAATAGAGGTAAGCCAACACGAGTAGCCAACTGGATTAGAGACAGGCATGGAGTCGCTGAGGCGCCTGAGGACAAAGAGGTAAAGGAGGCGTTAGATAACACCACGTTACTGAGCGCGATTAGCGTTCCTGGAATCGAAGACGCATCAGGTTGTTTGGTTGCGGGCTGCTGCAGCGAAAAAATTCACCAAGGCGATGATATATTAGTCCAGCCTTCAAGAACGGACGGGGCTCTTAAAGTACACCTTAGGGACTGTGAAAATATTCGTGACGTAGAGCGGACAATCAACTGCAGCTGGATTTTGTAGTGACTAAAACAAAAGAACTCTTTGCGCAGAGTCCTTTTGTCGCCTGAACATCGAGAGAATTAGGCAAGTTGTGCGAGTGCTTCGTCAAGGGTAGCTTTGCTTGGTTCAAATGCAGTGTCTATGTCTGTAAATGCACCAGCTTCGTCGAATTGATCCTGAGAGAGTTGAATTACTACAGAAGGTTCAATAACCGCAAGTTTTAACCATGCAAAAATATCTTTTAAGTGTTTCGTAGCGCTTCCCCCGCCGTCAATATAACCATAGCTTACAATTGCAGCCGGTTTTTCTTTCCATTCACCAGCTAAGTAGTCGATAGCATTTTTGAGTGATGACGGAATACTGCGGTTGTATTCTGGAGTTACAAAAATAAAGCCATCAGCTTCAGTGACCTGCTTTGCCCATGCCCTGCCTGCTTCGGTTTCAGTTGGAGCGTATGCTGGTGGAACGGGCGCGTCAAAGGCTGGTAGATTGAGTTCTTTAAGGTCAATAACTTCAAGATTTATATCTACATTTTCAGCTTGTGCTTGTATCCATGCAGCGACTGCGGTTCCAACACGATTTTGTCTTGTGCTGCCGATAATAAGTTTGATGTTCTTTGCCATGGTAATTTCCCCGATTTCTTGGTATTATATAATAGTAATGTACTAATAATAATATAGTACTATAGAAAATATAGCAAGTTGTATGACTGATAATCTCAAAACTGACACTGGATGTGACGGCGCTGGCGCCGAAGAACACTTTAACGAGACACTGCGTGTACTCGGTGATTTCTGGGTGCTCAGGGTAATAGGCGCGCTCGAAACTGGCCCACTTCGTTTCTGTGAAATCGAACGTATACTTAAGAACTCTAACCCAGTTACGCTCACTAACCGACTCAAAAAGCTAGAAGAATCTCATTACATCAGTAGAATCACTGAATCACTTGACAAGCAGTCAGTTAGTTACGAACTTACTCAAAAAGGCAAAGCCTCGCTTCCCATAATTCGTGCTCTTAAGAATTTTAGTTCTGAGCAAGTTTCAAAATAGATATTTATGTAAGTGCCTATGATGTTTTGCGGCTGTAGAGCGTAGAAGCTACAGGAATAGCAATTGCCAGAACCAAAAGACTCCAGAATACTGTAAGCCACCCGTGGTCACCAATTGGACTACCAAGCATCAGTGCTCTAACAGCTTCAATAACATGGGTTATTGGTTGGTTCTCGGCAAAGATTTTTAGGTATTTACCCATACCTGCTGTTGGGGTGAAGGCACTACTTGCAAAAGTGAGAGGAAATATAAGTACAAACGTGAGCCACTGCACGCCTTCTACGCTCTTGGAGACTACCCCTACTATTGCGGCAAGCCATGAAAATGCGAACGTAAAGAGTAGTAATATTCCTATAATTGCAAGCCAATCTAGCAAACTTGCACTTGAACGAAAGCCCATCGCGAGGCCAGCTATGAGCATAACAATGGTTGAAATACTATTTCGAAAAATATCTGAAACTACGTGACCATTGAGTACCGCGAGGTTGTTCATTGGGAGAGACTTGAATCGGTCAACTATTCCTTTTTGCAGATCGTTGCAAACCGCAATTGCTGTGGTGGTAGAGCCAAATGCTACAGTCTGGACGATAATTCCGGCCATTAGGAAATTAAGATAGCTTACCCCTGTTGGCAGTGCTTTTGAAATTGAACCACCAAATACAGCCGAGAACAACACCAGGAACATAATTGGCTGGAAAAAGGTTCCAAGTAACTGGTCTGTATTACGGACAATATGCGTACTGCTGCGTCGAATCATTATAAGTGAATCTTGCAGGGCAAGAATAAACTTTGGCTTTTTTTCAAACTGTAGTTGGGTGGCCATTACTTTTTTTCCTTTGCGGGGGTCTTAGTTTTTGCTTGCTTTCCAGTAAGCGAAAGAAACACATCGTCAAGTGTCGGTTTGTGAACGGCAAGTGACTCGATCTTGATCTTTTTTGAACTAAGAACTTCGAGGATTCGTTTCACGTCAGAGTTTGTGTCTTTAATGACAAGTGTTAGTGAATTTTCTTTTTCGTTTGTATCAACAACTTCTTTACCGAGTGTTTTAATGGCTTGTTCAAGTGTCTGCTTATTTGCAAACGTAAGTTCAAGGCGGTCTTTCCCAATTTTACTCTTAAGTTGTTTTGCAGTACCTTCGGCAATTACTTTACCGCCGTCAATAACGACAATTTGATCAGCAAGTTGGTCGGCCTCGTCAAGATACTGAGTCGTAAGCAGGATTGTCGTGCCACGTTCCATTAAATTCTTGATGATATCCCACATAGCAAGTCGAGAACGTGGATCGAGTCCAGTGGTTGGTTCGTCAAGAAATATGACTGGCGGAGTGGCTATTAGGCTTACTGCAAGATCAAGTCGGCGCCTCATGCCGCCAGAATATGTTTTTGCTGGACGATCAGCGGCTTTGACAAGATCAAAGTCTTCAAGCAGTTCTTTGGCCCGATTCTTGGCACTCTCGGCGGTTAACCGGTATAGCCGACCCATCATGACGAGGTTTTCGCGGCCAGTAAGAAGTTCATCAACAGCGGCAGATTGTCCGGTAAGACCGATTACATTACGAACCTTGTCGGCTTCTTTACTAACATCATGACCCTCAATAGTTACTTTTCCAGCATCAAATTTTAGCAACGTACTGAGAATACGAACCGTAGTGGTTTTACCAGCTCCGTTTGGGCCAAGTAGTGCCAACATTGTGCCACGTTCTACTTTAAGATCGATTCCTTTCAAGACCCGGTTGTCGCCGTAAGCTTTCCTAAGGCCCTTAGCGGTAATTACGTAATCTGATGGATTGTTTTTTCCCATGAGGAGACTCCTTGAATACTAACTGACAATTTTAGCATATTTGGAGCGTGAAGTCAGATGGGTGTTGAAGCGGAGCGTTGTCCACCGCGGCGGATCCGGTCAACAGCAATCAATCCCCAGTGTCCATACTCCATATAGCTTCAGCGGAGCGGTGTCATCCTGAACTTGATTCAGGATCCAATTAACAATCACCTCTCCTTCCTTTTGCCGCCAAAAGTAAGATAAAAGCACAC
>CAYNKQ010000008.1:0-48480 GCA_964397855.1 uncultured Candidatus Saccharibacteria bacterium
ATATTCCTTTTGTGCAAAAGGAATGAAAGGAAAGAGAGAATAAGAGACTTGTTTGGGGAGATGGAGATTGAGAGAAGCTTAGGACGTAGAGACAGGAAGCTACTTTGCTGTAGACTTGACTCCTGGCACGCCGTAGCGGATCAAGAATCTGCACGGAGCAGCAAACAAGGTTTTGAAGCTAGGTTTGCTTCCGTTGCACAGATAAGCCATACTTAGTATATGGCATTATTCCAACGATACGACCGCAACGACCAACTCGTAAAAATAGCACATGAGAAACCATTGCTTTCAGTTGAAGACGAAAGTTTTATTACGCTAATCATCGGGCTCGGTAATATTGGTAAAGAATATGAGAACACCAGACATAATAGTGGGTTTACAGCATTAGATGCCTACGCAAAAGGAAACGACTTCCCCGACTGGCAAGAAAAAACTAAATTCAAAGCGCTTATTACTGAAGACTTTATAGCCGGTAAAAAAGTGATCCTGGCTAAACCAACCACACTCTACAATCTTTCCGGAGAATCTGTTCGTGCGCTCAAAGACTTTTATAAACTTACCAATAAAGATATCTTGGTTGTCCACGACGAGCTCGATTTACCTTTTGGCACCGTAAAAACAAAGCAAGGCGGGGGATCTGCGGGCAGCAATGGCCTCAAAAGTATTATCAGCCACATTGGTGAAGATTTTAAACGCATCCGTATTGGCATAAAAAATGACCTACTAGAAAAAATGGACGCCGCAGACTTTGTGCTTGCCAAATTTTCTTCAAAAGAAAAAGAACAGCTCGGTGAAGTTTTCGAAGCTGTTCTTAAAAAATTGTAGTGAGCTTATTCGTCTTCTATAGTTGTATAAGGATCTGTAATCTCTGGATGTTCATTCCTGAGTTGACCGATTACAGTCTCACCACCATCCACTAATTCAGTAGACTCATCTACACCCTGTACTCGAGACTCGTGGGCCATTTGCGACCCACGATATTTTCCTAAAACTCGTGTAAGTGCTTTTCGCGATGCATCTAGGTCATCACCCCGTTTTACCGCTTCCTGAAAAGCTAGTTGTGCGGCGGCCACGTCTTCTGCACTTGCAGAAATTACAGTAGTTTCTATTCCTTTGTTGGATCTTTCTGGCATATACAATATATTAGCATACATAAACATATTTGTCAATTACATGACTCTGAAAAATCGCAATAAATAAACAGCGCCCAGCAGGGGTGGGCACTGCTGGGCGCTGAAACCTCCCTTCAACCCACCCGGATACGCGTGTAGTGCATGTCTCTCTCGAATGCCTACAGCTAGGTAAACCAACCCGTCAGGGCTATCCTTGAAATTGGGGTTAAAGGGGTTAGAAGATCCTCCAAGCTTGGCTTCAAACGAGCAAGAGCTCTTGCCTAAGTACGAAAAGTGGAGGGTAAAAACTTTATGCGCTACTTAAGAGGACTTCCTAACATATTCTACCGAAGTAGAATGTTACAATGGGGTATAAAAGGTACGAAAGTGAATATACATCACTTACGAATTACGATATTAGCATACTGAAGCTAATATGTCAATACTTTTTGGAAGATTATTGTATGAAAATCAATAAAGTTGTACAGAAACATAAGCACTATCCCGCCTACCTGACTGAAATCACCCACCCTCCAAAGCAACTGTACTTTATAGGTGAACCGCTTGAGGACTATTTACCAGCGGTGACAATAGTTGGCAGCCGTAAGGTCACCAACTATGGCGAGCAGGTCACCTACAGGCTTGCATACGATCTTGCCAAACTCGGCATAACCATCGTGAGTGGACTCGCACTTGGAGTTGACGGCATTGCCCACCAAGGCGCGCTTGATGCTGGCGGCAGAACTATAGCAGTCCTGGCCAGCGGACTAGACCAAGTTACCCCAACAACTCACCGGAATCTTGCCATACAGATACTTCGAAAACATGGCACCATTATTAGCGAATATGAACCGGGTATGCCGGCACTTAAACAAAATTTTATAGCCAGAAATCGCATTGTTTCAGGACTGTCAGATATGGTAATAATTACCGAATCCGCACAGCACGGAGGCTCACTGGCAACCGCCAACTTTGCGCTTGACCAAAACAAGCTCATTGGCGCAATTCCGGGTAACGTCACAAGCAGCCAAAGTGCAGGCACAAATAACTTAATTAAAAGTGGAGCAACACCGATAACTTCAGCTCAAGATGCACTAGACGCATTAAACATACGATCTACTCCCAAGGTGGCACAAGAGATCTTTGGTGATACCAAAGAAGAACAGATTATTTTAGATATTATGAAACAAGGCATAACGGCACTTGAGCAGATCCAGGTGCATAGTGAACTTGACCCTGCTATATTCAGCCAATCGCTCACAATGCTATAAATTTCTGGGAAGATTCGTCCTCTTGGTGCAGCCCACTGGGTTATCCGCTAGTATCTGATAAGCCAAAAACAGCAAAAGTGACCAGACTATTTGTATAATACATATTTTTATGATATAAACTATACATGTCAACGCCCAGTGCAGATAGAGCTTTACATACACCGAATCAACTTGATAGTGTTAGTGAAGCACGAGTGCATGATGTAACGGCAGAACTCTTTATTGCTCATCGTCAGACTATTCCCGAACTGTACGCAAATAATTCGTTCTATGCCTTAACATGGTTTGTAACAGAGCATGCAGCCGAACTTCCCGCCGAAGTAACTGCAATACCACGAGACGATATACTTACCGTCAGGTGTTGTCCCAGTGAACTTTCAAGTCAGATTGTTGCACTACGTGGGCTCGAAAGACATAAAAAAATCCCACTGTACATAACACTTCTGGATAGGATTGATCCAGCCCAAGCCGTACCCTCAGCCCCCGTACTCGAGTTAGATTCAGCCTCTACGCTTCGCGCCGAAGACTTTGCAACCCACAAAGCGCATGGTGGCGTACAGTCATTTCAGCGACTAGCAGAACGGATAGCTCAAGATCCCGTACTCTCTGCTCTTATAGCCGTCAGCGAACAACCTGTCGGTTCGCATCAATCAGAATTAATACTAAGAGGTGATCTTCTCGGTCTACTCGATGCACTTGACGACAATCCTCGCAAAGTACAACCCCGTTACGTTGCTACACTTCGACAAATTCTAGCGGAACGGATGCGATCCCAGACCCACTAGTCTTAGTTAGAATAATTTATTGACATTATAATGATAATATGTTAATATTCATAAATTATGAAACCCAACCTGCCACCACGACCACTTGCTCGTATTGCAACACTTGTTGCTGCAGCCAATCTTATGCTTGGTGGCCCGGTACTCGCGGCACCTTCTGCCGAAAAATTCACACCCCCAATATTCGATCAAGACTGTGAGCAAATCCCTAGCGATCTGCTTGTTAAGGAGTATCCGCTCATACAGAGGAGGGTTCGCGAGGGTGCTATTGAATCTGGCTTTAGCTTTGATAGAATTACTAAAATTGCTCACCACCATGGCTTCGAGCTAGTTGACAAGGGCTCGCTGGAAGAAATTGAGACGCACCTTACCTCAGTAACTAACCCTGAGGCTAAATGGAGATTACTACAGGATTGGGCGCATTCAGAATTTGGCCTGGATCTACAATTTACAGACAAAACGTTACCAGCGTTTGAAGATGGAGAGCGACCTCACAATATCGGCCTTCGCGAAAGTGACACGCAGAAAATGTTTTATTTAGCACGACAGCTTAGCATGATGCCGACAGACTTCTTCAAGAAATTAAATATCCCGACTTTGGATATTTTCCGGAAATTTGAGGCTGATCCAACCGGAGGCAACTACGATCCTGAAACGGGTGGTATTAGTGTTTTAATCGATAATTTTACGAAAGAAAAATCCTCTTTTTTCGTGCACGAATATTCACATGCTCTCCATAATGCAGTGTGTGCAAGTGTAGCGGGTAGTGCATTGGGTCAATTTGAAAATGACCTACCACTCAAATGGTTTATCCCTAAGGGCCTTATAGAGAATGTTGACATTGATAACTGGGAAAAAGGTTTCGCCAGTCCATACGGAATGTGGTCACCTTTTGAAAATGCTGCAACCTTAGCGGACGACAGCCTTGCACAAGCGCCTGAGTCCAAGCTTGAGTCCGCCCCAGACAACGTTCGGAAAGCCGCCGCCTTTATGGTCTATCGGTTCAATGCTTTTGAACCTAATTTAGGCAACTACCTTATAGCTCTACGTAACACTCAACTAGAATAGTTTTGACTAGACCGTTTGCACTTTTTACGTTTATGCGATAGGCTAAACTGCTGTTGCATAAATTTATGAAAGCCTATACCGTTATATAAGCATGAGCAAAAAGAACTTAGTTATTGTAGAATCCCCAGCAAAGGCAAAGACTATCGAAAAATATCTTGGTAGTGATTTTAAAGTACTCTCGAGTATCGGCCACATTCGTTCAATCGCTAAAAAAGTGAAGGGTGGCACCGAACCAATAGAGGTAGCCAACGGATTTAAAACTACATATGAAGTTGATCCTGAAAAAAAGAAGGTCATAACCGAGCTTAAAAAAGCCGTCAAAGAATCTGAAACCGTCTGGCTCGCAACCGATGAAGACCGCGAAGGTGAAGCAATTGCATGGCACCTGTGTGAAGTGCTCAAACTTGATCCACTCACAACAAAACGAATCGTATTTCACGAAATCACAAAAAACGCCATTGAAGAAGCGGTTAAAAATCCACGTACTATCGACATGAGTCTTGTAAAGGCGCAGCAAGCCCGCCAAATTCTTGATAGAATCGTAGGTTTTGAACTCTCGCCCGTAGTTTGGCAAAAAGTTCCCGGTGGAAAATCTGCAGGTCGGGTTCAGTCTCCAGCCGTGCGGCTACTTGTAGAACGTGAGCGTGAAATCGATGCGTTTGAAGGTTCTGCAACATTCAAGGTTACTGCTCAGTTCACCACAGAAGCTGGCGATGTTAAGGCCGAGCTACCAAAGCGCTTTGCCACTGAAGAAGAAGCCCAGAAGTTCTTAGAAAGCTTACTAGGGGCATCTTTTACTGTCAGCGACGTCACTACCAGCCCAAGTACACGAAACCCCGGTGCTCCATTCACTACTAGTACACTGCAGCAGGATGCCAACAGTCGACTTGGCTTCAGTGCTAAGGCCACCATGGGTTCTGCTCAGAAGCTTTACCAAGACGGTAAAATCACTTACATGCGTACAGATTCCGTGAACCTCAGCGGTCAAGCACTTTCACAAATGACCGACTACATTAAAAGTGAGTATGGAGAACAGTACCACCAGGTCAGAACATTCAAAACAAAGTCGAGCAGTGCTCAAGAAGCTCACGAGGCAATCCGCCCAACAGACGTACGTGCCGAATTTGCCAGTAGCGATGAATACAACCAGAAATTATACGATCTTATCCGTCGTCGAACCCTAGCTAGCCAAATGGCTCCCGCCAAACTTGAAAAAACTGTTATCACTATTGCTATTTCAACTGCCAAAGAGGTGTTTGAAGCCAAAGGTGAAGTGGTAATTTTTGATGGATTCCTAAAAGTGTACGGTGGCAGCAAAAAAGATCCAGAAATTCTACCAGCTCTTGTTGCAAAAGATTCACTTGCCCTTGAATCCGCCAGCGCTCGACAAGTATTTGCACGACCACCAGCTCGATACACAGAAGGTAGCCTGGTCAAAAAACTTGAAGATCTCGGCATTGGCCGACCATCAACCTACGCAACAATTATTAACACCGTTCAGGTGCGCGGCTATGCCGAAAAAGGTGAAGGTGAAGGCAACCCGCGCGACGTTATAGTGCTAAATCTAGAAAATAACACTATCAACCGCGAAATCGTACAAGAAAAAACCGGCTCCGACAGGGGAAAGCTACTGCCGACTCCAAGCGGCCAGGTAGTCAGTGATTTTCTAACCAACCATTTTGACCGCGTTATTGACTATGGCTTTACTGCTAACGTAGAGGAAGAATTTGACCAAATTGCTGAAGGTAAATTAGAGCGGAACAAGATGCTTGAAGAGTTCTATAAACCATTCCATAAACTTATCGAAGAATCGGGTGGAATCGATCGTTCTTCAGTTGCTCAGGCCCGAGAAGTCGGCAAAGATCCAAAATCTGGCAAAACAATTCTGGCACGCTTTGGTCGCTTTGGCCCGATGCTACAGCTTGGTGATACCGAAGACAAAGAAAACAAACCACAGTTTGCACCAATGCCGGCTGGAGCTAAAATCGAGAACGTCACCCTTGAACAAGCTCTTGAAATGTTTAAGCTACCTCGTGTAGTTGGCCAAACCGAAGACGGCAAAGATATTAAGGCTAACATTGGTCGTTTTGGCCCTTACATCCAAGTAGATAAGCTGTTTGTCAGCATCAAGCCACTTGATCCACATACCATAACCCACGAAGAGGCACTTGAACTGTACGCTGCCAAGCTTAAGGCCGAAGCTGAAAAGAATATTGCAGATTTTGGTGATGGCATAAAGGTACTCAATGGCCGTTACGGCCCCTATATTACTGATGGCAAAAAGAATGCTAAGATTCCAAAAGACTCTGATCCAAAGACTATAACCCACGACGAAGCAAAGAAAATACTCAAAGAAGCACCCGCAAAAGGCAAGCGAAGCTTTAAGCGCAAAACTCCCACCAAAAAGAAGTAATCACCCTAGAAACGGCGTTGTTCTGCAAAAAAATTAGCATACTATTTACAATTGTCCTTGACCTCAAACAAGAAAAGCAGTACATTGACAGCACACCTTAACAAAGAACAAAGTACCAAAGGCTTAGCGGTGGCCAGATTGCGTAAATCTTCTACCGCTAAGCCTTTGGCTTAAAAAAACACGATACATCTGTTGCACCGTGTTTCACGCACGCATATCCTGGCGCAGATCGCAGGAGCAGATGTATCTAAGCGAGAATGGAGCCCTTCGGGGTGAAGAGCTTAGCTCACTCGAAACTCAAAGAACCTCGGTCTCATCACCTTGGCAGAGCTAGAGTATTCTCGTCTTATCGCGCAGTCCTTCACAGGATTGCCGCCCCCGGGGGTTGACTATGGCTGAAGTTCAGTCTGGAAGTAGCGCTACGTGCGTCTGCTCAGAAAGAACCACCAGTTTTATAGACCTCCGAACCCGTTCCCGTGAACATAGCGTATCCACCTCCGGGTCGACAACGATGTGCTCACGGGCACATTCGCTGCATTTTCGAATGCACGCAAACTCGCACGAACATCCCAATCGGGGTGGACGTTCGTGCGACCCCGGGATAAAAGTCGGTAGGCGTTCGCCCGGGCGCCAAATCGACCGGCGTCCCTGTGCGCCATCCCGGGAGTTCTCCTGTTGCTGGAACTTGAAGCGAGCACCTTCGCAAGAAGCGAGCCCTCCACCAGCAGGCGGGCCTGGTCGTGACACAAAGTCGAGCATGCCCTCGCTCCTTTCGTAGTCACGGCCAGGCCCCACCTTCAACACTTGTCGTTAAACGCTAGTCCAGACACTGAATTTACGTTTACTTACAATCTGTTAACCCAAGTCCGCCCCTCTCTCGCTTAAGCAGCGGGGTGTAGGCGAGGGGGATCAATTGTTTTGGGCTGGACCCGCTAAGACAGATGATACAAACAGAACTTCCATAGCTTAGACCTAATTACCGTTGCCAAAAATATACAAAGTGGTATTATACAAACCACTACGAGACGCGACAAGCGCCGGCCCGGCATGCATGTCAGCTCCGTAGCACCTTAACAGTGTAGTGATATATCAGAGCCCTCAGTAGACACGTGCATCTGTTGTGGGCTCTGATATAGAAAAGGAGACTTGGGCGAACCCGCCCCAGAGCAAATCCTCATTCGCCTGCAAAACTGGGATTCCGATGCCAGGCTCAAGCGAAAAACGCAAGTCACCACAGAACAAAGCTGGAACCAAACTCGAGGCTCAGCCCAAGAGGGATGGATCCAGCCCACCAAGTGGCAGTACCCCAAAGATGAAGGCCCCCACAAGGGCCTAACGAAGACCAATTTAACCGAGAGGACAACAAGTTGGCCAGAGGTAGCGGTAGGAGCGCACTGCCGGGGTCAAGAGGGCCCCGAGATCAACGACGACCCAAGGGTCGATCGGCCAAACGGGCCGCCGGCAAGGAGAAGAAGGGCAACAACAAGAACAAGTAGAGGGGGCGACGGATGGGGTGACTCGCATAGTCATGATCGAGGTCGTAGAGGTAAGCTCTACGTCAAGTTCACCCCATCCGCGTCACCAATCCGCTCTTTTTCACACTACACTGTTACTTTTCACCCCGAATCATCGACCTTTTATGTATTTTGTAATTCTCAACAGTAGTAATATGCTTATTATTTCCTACTTTTGACAAGTACAAAATGTTACATTTAGTGTGTTCATGTATTTGGAAACCACGCTATATAGTGCTATAATTTGTTCATACATCCATACACTATGGTGTTGACTTATAAAAATTTATGTATTACAATATGTTTAATGTACAATAAAGTAAGGAAAATTCAAGAGGACGTTTATGGAAGATATGACAAAACTCGACATTAAAAAATCTGCGAAAGAGATCCTGGAAACTATCGACCGCGATCGAGAGCGCGAGATTATTGGACGTCGTTTTGGCTTATATGATCGCAAAGAAACTCTTGAGCAGATTGGCGAACTACTCGGAATCACTCGTGAACGAGTACGACAACTTGAAAAAGCAATCCTTATTCGTCTTAAACTAGCTGCCGAAAAAGATCTTCCACACATTGGCGCTATCGAAAAAGAATTTATCAAACACCTTTCAGAAATGGGCCGTGTCGCCCGCGTATCTGACCTTGCCAAGAAAATAGGGGAGACTGGTGACGACCGCGACAAAGCACACGTAGCTTTTCTTGCTACCCTAGCACCAAACCTTACCGTCCTTGACGAAAATGACGATTTCCACCAAGCCGTAGCCATCAAAGAGCACTACGACGAAAAACAACTCAAAGAACAAGTCGCCGAAGTAGTAAAGACCATCAAAGTCCATGGTGCTCCTGTCACTATTTCAGAGCTTCACAGCAAGCTCAGCGGCTACGAACACCCAGAACATGTTCGCGCTCTTGCTAGTATTAGTAAGAAACTCGCAAGCCTTAAAGATCAGTGGGGTCTTATCAAATGGCCACTCGTTAATCCTAAGAATATTCGGGACAAAATTTATGTCATCTTACAAGAAAATGAAAAGCCAATGCACTTTTCTGAAATCTCAGGCAAAATCAAAGACTCTGACTTCAAGCGAAAAGATGTTACCACTCAAGCTATTCACAACGAACTTATCAAAGACAGCCGTTTCGTCCTTATTGGTCGCGGTATCTATGCCCTCAAAGAATGGGGTTACCAAAAAGGAACTGTTGCAGATATTATCAGCAAAATCCTAAAAAAGAACAAAGAGCCAATGCATCGTGATGACATCGTTCGCGAAGTCCTCAAAAGCCGCCAGGTAAAAGAAACCACCATCCTTCTCAACCTACAGGGCAAGTCACAGTTTAAACGCGTTGCAAAAGCTACATACGAACTTGCCGAGTAGTCCAGCATGGCCTCAAGCCTACCAAGACAAACCTTTGAACTCATTGCACGCGGAGAACTAACTCCGCAAGGGCTATTAGTGCTTCAAGAACTTTTAGGCTCACTAGGTGTAAATCAGGTCGAATTAACTATTCAACCTAACATAAGTGTCGGAGAAGCGAGCGATGTAGTATCTTCCTATGAAGGCATTACCGATCCGAGCGACTGGGTTCTTAAAGAACACTTCTTTGAATTTAACTCCTTAACGGGCCTACACCTACCCAGTGCATCCGTAGGTACTGCGTTTAACAGGCTCGTCGACAATCACAAAAGCCCACACAGTCTCGTTGACGCAGAACCATACCCTTCACCAAAAGTACGCAGAATATTACGACCCCTTAACCCTCAAGAAGGGATCATTGTGGCTCGAAGAGAAGATATCGGTGCACCAGCTTTCAAAAAACGACAGGCCAATAATGGCAACGGCGGCCTAACTATTATCGAGAATCACGCTATTCAAGCCGACAGCCTCGCTCAACTTGCAGCTGAGATGACGCCACAGCTAGAGACTCTGAGTACTCGTGAACGATTCATAGTACTCTTTGGCAACACTCTTGGCCGCCAGTTCATTACATCCTAATAAGTTGCTATACTGGCTTACATGATTGAATTCATTCTAACAAGCTGGTGGATCTATCTTCCCGTTGCCGTGGTACTACTATTCTTAACCTATCGCAACAACCAGAAGATCAAACGCATTAAACGTGATCGTGAATTGCAGGCGCTTCCACCAGATGAGCGTCAGATGAGAGTACAGCAACTTAAACGTAAGTCATCTGTGTTTGACCGGATACTCTCAAAATACGGTGTTCGTGGCATATTTGATCATATTTTTCCAAAAAAATAATCTCGCTTCCTGTTTTTGTCATCCCCCGGCTTAACCAGAGGATCCAGTGTAGACTATGCCACTTAGCGATTCATATTTTCCCAAAAAATTAATCCAAATTTAATACGAGAGGGTAGGGCGTACAAAAAACGAACACTTTATTGATCTCCTCAACTTTGTTTGTCATCCCTGCGCAGGCAGGAATCTCTAAAATGTAAGCACGAGAGATACAAGCTTTGCACGCACAAAAATCACGTATAAATAATATTGAACAAAATACGAACATTATAATTTGTCGTGCATGCATAATTAGATAATGATTACCGAAAGCTATATACCAAGCGTTCTTGAACATGGCTAGTAGGGCATACACAAAGCAACGTAAGTCAAATACACAAAATCATGTAGATTAAAGCATAAGAAAGATGAGTATACATACGACTTTTATATTGTAATGTAATGTCGCACAATGTATATTTTGCGACATAAAAGAAATACTCATCTAATAACATAAGTGCTACTCCAGCAGGGGACTTTTTGCATTTAAAGACTCGTCCTGCTAAAGTTTTTTGCCATAGTTGCATCTGTTCGTTAATGCTTGCTGACTTTTAGTACTCCGTGCGTGACGCTCACTCGTTTTCCACATCGTACACAAACATTTGACTTTTCCACAGTTCGCTTGTGAAAAGTTGCTTTTTTGACATTTTCATACCGTAATGTTTTTATACTGCTCTCCCCCCTCTACACGTCGAATATTTGCATTATTTGCTTTTTTCATGTTTTGTATGTTTTATATGTTTTTTTTGCATATAAAACAATACGAACAAAATACGAACACAGAGGGGAGCGAAGCAGCAGTGCTGGAGGTCTCAGGGCTTGGTTCTTAGACCCCATATAACTCAAACTCTCTTGCGTCATTCCTATCCACTAATCGATTCAAGTACTAAGAGCCCCACTCCCTCCCTATTTATAAAACGCCTTGTGCGCAACCCGAAGATCTATATACGCACCGGGTGTAACGTTACCACCTTTTAGAAAGCCAAGAAGCGATTGCAACTCCCCCACCTGCTCGTTTAGATCCCGTGTAGAGTTAAATTTGATGACATACGGAACATTAGTCATCTGCACTTGCACTTCTCTGGTAGAACGTGGGATTATTACTTTGGCAACACTAGAATCCGTACCATAAACAGGGGTAAGCTTACCAGGGAGCTGGCCGATAAACGAAACTATCGTGTCCGTAAGAACAGAGGTGCCTTCGTTGAGCACCACCCCACTCTGATCTTCAATCTTAATCAGCTCATTGATACTCACGGAAGGTTCAAGATTTTTAGCAAACAGCACCCCCTGCGCATCTACAAACTGCTGTACGTTACTGGCATCTTTCCAGGTAAAAATAGCCTTTCTAAACCGTACATCGGCCTTTAGGGCAGTATGCAGCGGCGCAGAAGACGAAAACTGTACCCGTTCAATCTCTGGATGCTGAGCCATCACCTTTTTTCCTAGCTCCTCAGAATCAAGTAACCAACCTTGTCCAAACAGTGTGGAACTATTGTACTGCTGTTGTATATCGATCTCATACTGCTTTTTCTGTACACTTGTCAGCTTCGAAGACGCGTTCGATTCAACCACCACACTGGTAAGTTGCATACGATATAGAAGTGTCGCCGCAATGGCCAATACTCCAAATATAATAAACCTGTTCTTCTGACGTTTCCTGGCAACCGACTTTTTGAGATCAGCCTGTCTCTGAGTGACAGACTGCTGTCGAGCAGCTATCTCTTTTTGGCGTTTTGAAATAACCACATTATTTCTACGAAATGTTTCGTTTAGCGTACCGTTTGGTTGCCGGGTACGTGCCGACGGACGTTCTGGCTTTTTCTTAAACATGTCTATTTGCGCTTATCCTTATACGTAGTATAACGTATCTGATAGTTAAGATGAAGATCCGGCTTCTAGAATCAACTGAGCAAGCTCTTGGGCGGCCTCAGGCTTTGCGAACTGCCGATGAAGTGCGTGGGCATATTCTTGAGCTAGTTTCAGATTAGCGTGTAAATCGGTGACGACAGCCAATAAGTCTAGGCCATCTGGTGAAAGCTTGGTTTCATCAAGCGAAACAAGAGCTTTTTTAGAAGCAAAAAAATCGGCATTCATTTTTTGATCTTCCAGGCTTGGACTCGCTATACCGATCACGGTCTTCTGTGAATTTGCACACTCCTGGATGGTGCTAGCACTCGTTCTACACACTACAACATCTGCGCCCAGCAATCGTGGCGGCATTGGCGCAAATTCGAGAATTTGCCAATGCTTTTGTTGTGACTGAGGCAGTTTGCTTCGCACTCGCTGCACCGGCTCAATTTTGCCCCTGCCAGCAAGCTGCATGATGCACCACCCGGCACTGATAAGTTGCCCCGCGATCATTTGTAGCTGCGTGTTTAGCGGTGTAGACCCGTTACCCCCGCCCGTAACCAGTAGCAGTGGACGAGCTGGGTCAAAGCCAACAGACGTCTTGTGTTCTTCTTTTTCTTTTTGTGAAACTGGCTGGTACTGCGCACTCACAGGTATACCCGTATAAGCCATTTTTTGAGGGTCGTACGGATAGAATCCAGCGGGCATTCCAGTAGCAATAACCCTGGCATATTTAGCAAGAATTCTATTCGTAAGTCCTGGTCGAGTGTCTGAATCATGGATAATAATCGGCACCCTAAACAGCTGGGCAACAATTCCAACTGGCACACACACAAATCCGCCTTTACAGAAAACTACATCCGGCCTATGTAGCAGAAAGTAACCAACTGCCTGCATAAATCCAATTCCCAGCAAAACAACATCACGAATATTCTTCAATAGTGTTGGTAAATGAACGATGTGCCACAAAAACGACTTATTAGAATAACGTCGGTATTTACCCGAAAAGATCCTTCTCAACCGTATGTCTGTGTCGCCCGCAAATATAGCCTCGGTCTCTGCGTAAAAACCCCTATCAGTTACTACTGTAATTTGCGCATCTGTGGCCTCAGATCTGAGTACCTCAGCTATTGCTTTAAGCGGTGTAACATGGCCACCCGAGCCACCGCCAACAAGTAAAACGCGCATTAGATCCTACCCCTTTGAGCACGAAAAGCTGGCTGAGAAACGGATGCCTTACGCTGAGGAGTCGCAGCCTCAGATTCATGACCAAGCTTTGTATAACGTGAAATGTGGAACACAACCCCCAACGCTGCAAGTGTGAATATCAAACTTGTACCTCCAAAACTAAGTAGCGGCAGCGTTACTCCGGTCAGCGGCATGATACTTAGCATTGCGCCTACGTTCACAAATGCCTGAATGCAAAGCCAAGCAAACACACCTCCACTCACAAACTTTAAGTAATAGTTTGGTGCTCGGTTAACAATGCCCAAAATTCTAAATAACATTGCTCCGTAAACAGAGAATACAGCCAGCATACCAACAAACCCAAACTTTTCAGCCATAATTGCAAATATTGAATCGTTTGCAGCCTCAGGAAGGTAGCCGTATGCCTGAACGCTCCTACCAAGCCCCTTGCCAAACACCCCCCCGCTACCAACTGCAATCAACGCTTGGTTAATATGGTAGCCACTACCGCTTGTGTCGGCATCAGGATTCAAGAACGTAAACACGCGAGCACGCCTGTGCCCAGCCATACCAATGGCTAGTGCCCCGCCAATAATGATGGTTGAAACAATCAGCGCAAATCGCTTCATGGAAATGCCACTCAGATAAAGCATGGTTAGCATAATTGCCACTATTGGAATCATGGTGCCCAGATCTTTTTGCAGCACAACAATTTCAAGCGAAATAGCGCCAAGTATCGCCATAAATGTATAGGTGGTAGCCTTGGAATTAAGCGTGCCGTTTTTTACACGTGTACTGAAGAATAATGCCAAGTTAAAAATTAGACCAAACTTAAGCAGTTCTGCCGGCTGATAGTTAATAGGTCCAATATGCACCCACCGTGTTGCGCCCCCGTAGTTGAGACTAAGTGCGGGCACCAAAAGTAAAAAGAATGAGCCAACTGCAAACCAGATAATGTACTTCTGCAACTTACTCCAGACTGAAAGTGGCATTAGGCTTGTAAACATAAAGACACCGAAGCCTACTAGTAAAAAGAATATCTGGCGGTACATGAAGTGGTTCGGGTCCACATCGCTCGTCAGCTGTGCGCTAATTGCTGGACTCACTGAATATATCACCACCAGTCCAATCGCAAGCAACATGACCATGCAAAGCATCAGAATATAATCTGGACGGTGACGCCTGCCGATAGGGTTGACCTTACTGGTCATGTCTGCAGGCTTACGTCGACGCGTCTGCTGTGATCTCATAGCGTTATATGACCTCCAAGAATCGCTACAAGCAAACCTAGCACACCGCAAATCTGTCCAAGCACCCAAAAGCGCATCGTAACCTTTGTCTCAGGCCATCCCATGGCTTCAAAATGATGATGGATTGGCGCAGAAAGAAACACCTTTTTTTTGCGAATCCTCTTTGAAAGCAACTGCACTACTACTGAACCAACCTCGACGACAAACAGAAGACCTATAACCGGTATCAAAAACACTGAATCAAGCATAATAGCAACTACTGCGAGTGTCGTGCCAAATGCAAAACTTCCGACATCACCCATAAAAAATCGAGCCGGGAAAATATTAAACCAAAGATAACTCAGAAGCACTCCAACAATTGTCAGGCAGAAACCTGCTATACCGAAGTTCCCTTGTAAAAATGCAACTAAGGCGAAACTTGCGAAAGCCGTCACTAGCAAGCCACCAGCAAGACCGTCGAGGCCGTCTGTTATGTTTACTGCGTTAGCAGTAGCAATAATCACAAACATGAAGCCAGCGAGCAGAATTGGTGCTGCAAGTGCTAGATCACCACTAAATGGAATGTGCACCGAACTATAGCCAAGCTTATACACAAACCAGTAGCTAAGTCCGGCAGCAATAAGTGTTGTCAGAAGTAGCTTAATCTTAAAATTAAGACCAGCAGTCCCTCTTCCGGTGCCCTTAAGATTTATAATGTCGTCGAGCAGGCCAACCATGCCGGCGCCAATAGCGGCAGCCAGCGGCAGCCATGTCTGCCCTCTGTCAAGATTAAATGACACTGTTACAACTGCAAGTGCAAGAAGTCCAATAACACCAGCCATGGTGGGAATATTTCGTTTATGTTTTTCGGCATGCATCTTCTGATACACCGCAGCTTTCTCGCCACTCACCGTGTCAACACGCGGCTTCTTCCACCACTGGTACTTAAACGCGAACCAGGTGTAAACTGGCGTCAACAGCATCGAAAGTGCAAACCCCCCAAACCCCAGCGTTAGTATTGGACGTAAGTTGTCTAAAATTATCTGGGCTGTGACGGGTGTTTGTTGCATAGTATTCCTTATTATTGAATGTTACATTGGCTTAATATTGTAGTAATCAATCAGCCAGTTGCTGAGTTCGCCAAATATTGGTCCAGCAGCGGCACTACCAGCAAAGCTACCGGCGCCAATATTTGAATCGTCGACTCGTACCATTATGACATACCTTGGTGCTGTGTCACCCCCATAACCAAGGTAACTGCCGACCGTTTTGTCTTCAGTATATTTACCTGTTGCAGGATCTATTGTTTGAGATGTCCCAGTTTTCCCTCCAACGTTATAGCCAGCGCGCACTAAACTTGAAACAGCAGTTGATTCACGAAGTGCGGCCCGCGTCATTTCAAGTATAGAATTTGAAACTTCTGGTTTAACTACACCTGTTCTTTCAGGCTTTGGGGCAGTAGAATCAACTTCCCCAGCGTCGTTCATAATACCCTCAACAACATGCGGCTTATAGTAGTTACCGCCGTTGATAACGCTTGAAAACGCTGCGGCGGTTTGCACCATAGTCACACCCATGCCCTGACCAAACGCCATGTTAGAATATCGCACGTTATTCCCCTGCTCAGACTTTGGTCCAAAAATAGTGCCCTCAGCCTCACCCGCCTGTTCAATCCCGGTCACTTTGCCAAAACCATAATGATTAGAAAAATAATCGTATAGTTTGCCTCGTGCCTGACCATTGATGTTGCCTCCGCCAAGTTGAGAAAGGACGTGCACAACACCCGTATTGAGTGAGTACTTAAATACGTCTGTCATTGTGCGTGTGCCATTAACACTTTGTTCGACATTCTTAATGCGCGCATCATCAACCTGGACATAACCAAGGTTATTAAATGTGGAGTTTTGACTAACCACACCCTCATTAAGCCCAGCCGCCATTGTAAGCACCTTTATTACAGATCCAGCCTCATACTGGTCACTGACAACCCTATTCTGAAACCGCTGGTAGGCGTCATCACCAACATCAAAATACTTTGCCGGTTCATACGTTGGCAAATTAGCCATAGCCTTAACTGCGCCAGTACTTGGGTCAATTACAACAACACTACCTTTGGTTGCCTTACTCTTTTTGAGCCCAGTTGCTAATACTTCCTCTGCCTTTGCTTGAATATTACGATCAACGGTAAGTACCAGCCCATCCCCGTCTTTTGGCTGCTGTGCAACATTAGTTGCGTCGTCAAGACTCAGCGGCACCCCATTAACGTCAGTAATAGCCTTGAGTAGGCCAGGCTTACCCTGCAAGCTCGTGTTTAGCGCCGCTTCGACTCCATACTGGCCAATTCCTTCATCATTTACAAAACCAAGCACCTGAGCGCCCAGCGAGCCTTCAGGATACACTCTCTGTGGTACTGGAGTGACGTTAACTCCGCGCAAATCCTGTTTGTCTTTGAATAGTTCCGTCACCTGTTCTTTTGTTAATCGCTTTGCGAGGACCGTGTATGAAGTCTCTTTGTTCTTCAGTAACTCCCTGGTTTTTGTCTTGTCTAGCCCAAGAGCACCTGCAAGTTTAGTCACAATCTTTTCGGAATCCTTAACTTCTTTCGGATCGGCATAAAGTGTATAGACACTCGAGTTAAGCACTGCTGGCACAACTTCATCGCCGTCCCTAAAGTAAACAGTCCCACGAGAAGCTGGAATAGTAAATTTTTTCTGATGTTCAGATATAGCCAAGGCATTGTAGTGGCTGTGCTTAATCACCTGCAGATAGAACAGTCGTGCAACTAATACAAAACCAATAGCGAACACCACCACCTTCATGCTGAGGGCTCTATTTTGGGCAAAACCGTTGCCTGATTTTTTTTCTTGCGGTTTTTTCCGGTAGTGCTGTCGTGTTGTGCGCGGATTCATAGTTGTTATGTATTGTAGTAATTATACGCTACTACATTCACTTCGGCCATCTGTACGCACGGTAATAATGCCTACAAGCTGATAACCATAGTGAAGATATTAACGAATCGTTTGAGTCTGAGAAGGTGCGGTAAGATTTTGAGCGACAGTGCTGTTCTTAACAGTATCGAGTGAACCAAGTCGAGCTGCCTCTACTTTTAATTGTTGCTGTTCTGCTATAAGTGAGTCTCGCTGCGTTTCAAGCTCGTTAATTGGGTACGTGAATGCATTTGTTTTGTTAATCTGCGCCAAGTACATGAGTCCCATAACGCTAAGAAGCAGTATGACTACGACAGTGTGTGCAATTGGACCAAATTGCTTGCCTTCAAAATTATGCCTAACGGTGTTCTGGTTTCGACGCCATGATGTATTAGCACCGGTACGAGAAAGCATAAATGTGGTGGAATATGCCATTGTTGTTACCTTTTAGTTTATTTTTATTTTGCATGAAAGCATCTATCTACATAGAGTTTCGTGGTGGTCGGCCCTAGTTTCCTAAAGCCGACCGCTTACGGAGTACTAGCCGATTTTGACTATAACTCGCTGTGTTCGGGAACGACCTTTTACCGTAATTGGCATGAGAGGTTCCTTTCTTTTATGTGTTTATTTTCACTGCGGCTCGAAGCTTTGCGCTTCTTGCGCGCCGGTTAAAAACGTCGTCGGTTGCACCGCTTATCGGTTTTTTCGTAAGCACTTGTAGCCTCGCTTCGTAACCAGAATTACTCTCACTTGCAAAATATTGTTTTACAAGCCGGTCTTCCAGGCTATGGAAACTGATTATTGCTACTCTACCACTCATAGTTAATAAGTTTGGCAGAAGTGGCAGCACAGTCTGAAGCTGAGCAAGCTCTTCGTTCACCGCTATGCGTAGTGCTTGAAAGGTGCGAGTCGCAGGGTGAATTTTACCTCTGCGGCCGTAGACTCCCTCTACAACGTCTGCGAGTTCGAGCGTAGTGCTAAATGGTCGATTCAGCCGAATGGCGTGAGCGATTTTTTTAGCTTTCGGCTCTTCGCCATATTCCCTCAGAATTCTTTCGATTTCCGCTTCAGGGAACTTATTAACGATCCTTTCGGCTGTTAATACTTGGCGATTATCCATCCGCATATCAAGAGGTGCTTCAGTTTGAAAACTGAATCCCCTCTCGGCGTTGTCAAGGTGTGGTGACGACACACCCAAATCAATTAAAATCATGTCGAATTGTTCGCCTGCTTCAGAAAGCTCAACCGCGGCACTAGCAAAATCCTGATGGATTATACGTGCGCCTTGATTTGAAAGTTCCGATAGACTTGCAATCGCATGCTCATCTCGATCAACCAGCGTTAAGCCGGCAGCGTTACCCGTATTTTCAAGAATACTCAAAGCATGTCCTCCATACCCGGCCGTGAGGTCTAGATATGTTTCTCCAGACTTTGGTGCCAAAATGCGAACGACTGTTTCGAGTAGAACTGGAACGTGGGAGTTGTTGTGGTGGTGTGTTTTTTTATCCGTTGCCATAATGTATAAAATATATTATACCCTATACTTACGACCTCGGTCGAGGTCACCTATCCGGTAGTTAGCTTTTTGTTTTTTTATTCGCCAAATGCGAACGATGTTTTTGTTTTTGTTTGTTACATACGATATGTATGTAAAAGTGTGCCAAGTGGTTATATGTGAAGGCAATTTCAAAAATTACTTTATTGCCACTTGACGAGAGAGACTTATGTGTGAGGTGGAGTTTTTGGGAGGTTAATTAAAACCAGAATGTACTAAGATCTATTTTATGTGTAATCTTCAGGTCCCACTGCTAACTACCAGGTAGTTGACCTCGAAATAACGGGTTCTACTTGTAACGCAAATTGTTAAAGTGCAACAGTAAGGCCTACAGCTGGGGATGGTCTGCCGGCATAATACGCCAGTACTGACCAGCCCGTACGGCAACAACATCTTTATCGATGCCTGCGTACTGCAACAAGTGGTTTTCCAATGTGAACCTACCCTGCTTAAGATCTAGACTGCTCTCGATCTTGCCCATCCGAAGTTTCACATTCTTGTCAGCAATCTGCTCATCAAGAATATCGCCTCGTAGTGCAGGTTCAACTGTCTGATCCCAGACATCTTTTGGGTAAAGATGTAGATAAGAACCAAACCCCCTTGTTACTACTACTCCGCTTGCGAATTCTGTACGAATATCAGCAGGTATGGTTAACCTACGCTTATCGTCCAATTTTCGTTCGAAGTAATCGCTCATGGCTTTACTTTTGAAATCCTTTTCTTTCTACCTGTTATCTGCCAGCCGACAGATCCAGTCAAATTTAGTGATTTCATTTTTGTTAATGTTTGTTTGTGGTCGTATGGTGCTTGTTGCTACCCACGATTACCCACTGCAAACAGCATACTACCCACACCTACCCACTTGCAATACCTTTTTAGCATAATATTTGCGAAATTACCCACCAGCAAACTAAAAACAGCTACTTATCCACAGTTGTGGGGATAAGTAGCTGTTTCGTCTTGTTTAATCCAAGTCAGTCAGCTCACCGAAGAACTAAGAGCTATCTAGTTCTCTAGAAAGCTGAGACACTGCTGATATTTTGCATCATCGATCTTATTTTCATCTTTCATAATCTGCACCACTTCATGCATTGTCAAAAAGGCATGCAAATTATAGCCTTTTTCTTTTAGGAGTTCGCCGCCGCCCTTTTGGTAATCAATAAGTACTGCAAAATCGTTAATCTTCAGATCATTACTTTGGAATGGTTCAATTACTTCAAGCTTTGAATCACCCTTGGTGATCAGGTCATCAATTACAACAATAGTATCACCCGGCTTAAATTCACCCTCGATCGCCTTCTTCAGGCCATAACTCTTGGCAATACCTTCTTTTCGCATGTAAATCCAGGGCTGTTCCATTTCAAGACTAACCGCACCAGCAATTGGAAGAGCTGCGTATGCAATACCCGCGAGACGATCATAAGTTAGAGGTTCAATCAACATCGCGTATGCCTTAGCCACCTTTTTTAGTAGTGCAGGATGACTAATAAATAATCGGAGGTCCATGTACATTGGACTTTGAATGCCACTTTTGAACGTAAATTCACCAAATTTGAGTGCCCCGATAGCGTGTAGCTCTAGCGCGATTTCTTTCTGTAATTCTTCTCGAGTCTGTGTCATCTTAGACCTTTCTTTATCTATACTTATTAATTTCATCACGAGTCTTAACGGCCACCTCTCGAGCGGCTTGGGCAAAATCGTCTCCTGAGCTCGCAAATATAATGCCACGTGCTGAATTAACAATTAAGCCCCTGTTATTAGCGCCTAGGCCCGCCTCTACCGCAGCCTGGATATCTCCACCCTGCGCACCAACTCCTGGCATTAAGAATGGCATATCTGGACCAACGATCGCGCGGACCTCTTCAAGTTCTTTTGGATACGTCGCGCCCACAACCAGCGAACAATTACCAGTTGTGTTCCAAGATTCCGCTACTTGTCGTGCAACATGACGGTACAGAGGCTCACCATCTACAGGAAGATCCTGGAACTCACCAGCACCAGGATTCGAGGTTCGACAAAGAATAATCAAGCCCTTATCTTTTCTGGCAAAAAACGGCTCGAGCGCTTCACGACCAAGATACGGGTGAAGCGTTACTGCATCAACACCAAGATAGTCAAAAACAAACGTGACGTACTGGTCATTCGTATTGCCAATATCAGCCCGTTTGGCATCCAGAATTACCGGAATACCAGGATAGTTTTCGTGTATATATGAGACCGTATCACGAAGCTGAACTAGCCCTTCTGACCCATGAGCTTCGTAATATGCGGAGTTTGGTTTAAAAGCGCACACTAGATCTGCCGTGACATCAATAATAGCTTTATTAAACTCAAACAACGGATTAGCCACGTTCTTAAGTTGCTCTGGTAGTTTCTCGATATCCGCGTCGAGTCCAACACAAAGTAATGAATTACTTTTATCAATTTGCGCGTTTAGTTGGTCTAAAAATTTCATTCGTCTCCTTTTTCGGTAAATACAATTCTATCGAGAGCCTCGTGACCGTCACGGACTATCAAGGTTGCAACTTGCACAGCCTCTGCGCCTGCTTGAAAGTACTTTTTCGCGTCTTCAGAAGTTTCGATTCCTCCAACACCAATAATTAATATTTCATCTGGGAGCAGATTTCTAAATTGCCTCACTTGGCCTAGATTAATCGCAAGGAGCGCCTGACCACTCACACCGGCAAGCTCATTCGCCAGAACAGATCCACCCACACCCTCTTTACTCATAAATCCATTTGGGAAGGTGTTACTGGCAACCACTGCCGCTACATTGGTTTCAATCAGAACGTTCGCAGCTCGCTGCAAATCCGCTGGATTGCTATAGGGCGAAAGCTTAATTGCTAGTGGCAGCACCGTTACAGCTTGAACTGCCAGAATAATTTCTTTCATTGTGGCTGGGTCAAAACTAACAATTGGCTTTTGCTTACCGTCGATGCTTACGTTCGGACAACCAAAATTTAGCTCAAGCATATCAACATCACTTCTGTCTGCCAGCTCAGCAAGCTGCACATACTCACCAGTAGAAAATCCCGCCACGCTTAAAACTGCTATTTTGTTTGCTTGATGTATCGTTTGAACCATACTCGGAAGCTCAGTTTCATAAAACTCTAGGCCACCATTGGGCATACCAAAAGAATTAAGCGCAAAACCTTCTCCAGCGAACCATCGCGGCTCGGGGTTCCCCTCTCGTGCCTCAGCTGTTATCGAACCAATCAGTACCGCTCCAGCTTGTGTAGCGCACAATGCTTCGATATCTTCTTTTGTTTTTGCAACACTACAAGCAGCATTCATAAACGGGGTTGCAAGTGTAAAATTTGCCATTATAAATCACCCTTCAAAACACGTCCCGAGCCAGGCTCGGCCACAATAACGCCGTTCTTGAGCACCGTATCACCACGAATAACAACTGTCTCGACTCTACCAAGTACAGTTCTGCCCGCAAACGGTGACCAGCCACATTTTGTGTGGAGTTTTTCGTTTTCTACCTGATATTCTTCCATCTTGACTTCAATGTACGTATTGTCAGAAGTTTCAAGTGAGAATATCTTAGCTGGATTTGTGTGGCATTTTTCAATAATCTGCTCACGAGTGATCCTGCCTTCTTTTTCGGCCATTAAAAGCAAGGGTAGCGTTGTTTCCAGCCCAGGAACACCAAAAGCACCCTCGGCCTTTTCGGCATGTGTATGTGGAGCGTGATCGGATTCAAAAATATCTATATAGTCTAGGTTCTCCCAGAGGAAATCTTGGTCAGCCTGTGATTTAAGTGATGGGAGCATTTTCCCGTATGGTCCAAGCTCGGTCACATCATCTTCATTCAAAAATAAGTGATGAGGGCACACACCACACGTTAGCGGATAACCTGCTTTCTTGGCAGTAATTATCTTTTCCAAAATTACACGACTCGGCATATGACAGACATGAACTGGTCGCTGGGCTTCCTTAACAGATTCAATCACAAGATCAATCACATCCTCTTCAGCGTGCAGCAGAATTACCTTGTCACGAGGCCAAGCATCGTAAATCTTTTTCAGATGCTTAACGTCTAGCAGGTACCCACCCGTTGTGTTGTTCAAATAAAGCTTGAGTCCAACAGCAAGTTTTGCAGCCTCTTCAAACGTTTCAATATTATCACCAAGCGTACCGTAGTGAAATCCGATATCCCCGACTACTTTTTGCGAAGCAATTTCGATTTTTTTCTGCAGCCGATCAATCGTGACAATTGGCTCTGCGTTATTAGGCATATCCACGACAGTAGTAAAACCACCGGCAATCGCTGCCGAAGTTCCGGTCAAGAAGTCTTCTTTTTGAGTTTGTCCAGGGTCACGAAGGTGCACATGCACATCTATTAAACCTGGTAATCGAATAGTATCTGCCATCCACACCTCCTTTAGCTGCCCTAATGGTATACGAAGTAAGAGACTAACGTCAATCTCGTAAGGTCTTGATCAGTTTGCCATACCAAATGGCGCTGGCGCGCACTTTGCGGGCCTGTGTCTTGTAATCGACTTCTATCAACCCGAACCGTGGCCAAAAGCCCTCAGCCCATTCAAAATTATCGAGAAGACTCCAGTGAATATAGCCGAGTGTTGGCGTACCGTCTTTAATCGCTCCGTTGACCGCCTTTACGCTTTCGGCTATCCACCACTTTCTCTGTGTATCCCCAGCGTCAGCCAGGCCACTTTCCGTAATCATCATTGGTTTTTTATATTTTGCATATAATTGATTCATAAGAGGCCGCATCTTATCGGGCTGCATATCCCAGCCAAGATCACTAAGCTTATTGGTGTCTGGATTATGAACTCGTGTCCCAATAACCCGATTTGCAAAGTAATAATTAAGCCCAAAGAAATCCTGGTGACGCTTTACTCTGTTTATAAAGAATTCATTGGTAAATTTATGAGCCAGCGAAGCAATAATACTCGAGATCCAAGAATCATCACCAGCATAGTAATAGCCGCACTGGTGGGCTAACCCGATGGTTGTTTTTGGTTCAATTTTTTTGATGATTTTATAGCTCTTACGATGCGCTTTTGCTAGGTTGAGCAGTACCCATAGCATCAGAAATTTAGAATGCTTCTCTGGTGGCCACCGATGCTCATGATAGCTCATTGCCGCGTAGACTGTTGGCTCATTGAGCGTAATAACATACCCGAAGTGCTCTCCAAGTTGTTGTGAGATATATTTAACATATCGGGTGAAGTACTTTACATTTCTACGTTTTGCAAAACCACCTTTTGCCCCAAACCACTCCGGAAACGTCCAATGCCAGAGTGTTATAACAGGAGTAATACCACGCTGCTTCATTTCAGCAAAGTATTTTCTGTAGTGTTCAATCGCTTGTTTGTTAAATTCGCCCTCCCGAGGCTCAATTCGAGACCACTCAATGCCAGATCGAAGCACGTTAAAGTTAAGTTTTTTAGCAAGATCAAAGTCAACTTCGTATCTGTTGTAATGATCTGCGGCTACACCCGAAACATAATTTTCTGGATTCAGCACATCAGACTTAATCTCGTCCCAGTTTTGTAAGTGCTGGTAGTTATACGGTGCCTGGGCCACTTTCACCTGAGCGGTTTCAAGCTCCCAGCTAGTCCACTGATTCTGATTGTTACCCTCAACCTGGTGCGTAGAAATACTTGCACCCCATAGAAATTTTTTTGGAAAACGAAGATCAATTTTTTTTCTTTCAGCCATTACCGTTTAGTATATCTTACTTTGCCTTCCGTAGCATAGCTACGACACTTCTGGGCAAAAAATGATACACTGTTGGCATTATGGGGCGGTACAAAAAAATTCAAGATATACCAGAGATCGACAGACCAAGAGAAAAGCTTGTTTCAAAGGGTCAGTCAGCTCTTTCAGACTTTGAACTACTTGAAGTGCTTATTGGAAATGGTGCTGGTAGAACAGATGTCGCCACATTGGCTCGTCAAGTTCAAAAACTCCTGCAGAAAGGTGTTCAGCATGTAAATCTTGAGTCTCTTATGCAGATAAATGGCATCAGCACCGCAACGGCAAGCAAAATCCTAGCCGCTCTTGAGATCACAAAACGCCATCTGCTCTTAGACATAAAGCCACTAAAATCTCAGCAAGACATATTAGCAAGACTTGATGACCTACGGACAAAGCCCCAAGAACATCTTATCTGTCTTTCACTTGATGGCGGACGCAGACTACTTGCACAACGAACAGTAACAATAGGCACACTTGATAGTGTCATAGCTCATCCTCGAGAAGTATTCTCAGATCCCATAGTTGATCGGGCTGCCTGCGTAATTATTGCCCACAACCATCCTTCGGGTGATGTAAACCCAAGCGACAAAGATATTATGCTCACCCAGCAGTTGGCTGCGGCTGGCCAGCTCATAGGTATACCCCTTCATGATCACGTGATAGTTACAAAATCCAGCCAGTTTAGCTACCGCCAGAATCACCTTCTATAGCTCTCTGCTGAGTTGCATTAATTAATAAATAATTCATGATTCATATAAAATTAAGTGCTATACTACCGAATATTGGTAAAGCATAGAGGTAAAATGATACAAACAAAACGATACATTCAATGGCAAAATACTTCAAAAAATATTGAATCTCGAGTGGCTGAAATAATGAAGCACTGGGAGCTTCGATTTGAACTAGGTACAGCAATGCTGCTATGCAACGACCCAGAAGTCACTCTAAAACTTGTCGAGAAAAACTGGCGCAAACTATGTCGCCAGCTCCAATCATCTCGTAGCGTCAATTCCCAGGCAAATGACATACTAGAACTTACTCGAACTATTAGTCGTATGCAAAGAGTCAAGTTCACAACTCAGCCCCCTGAGAACGAACCCAATGCCACTTTCTATGTTGGTAGCGCATCAGATACTAGTTCGGTACCAGCCCACTGCTTTACGCTATACACGACCGAAGAGTTACCTTCTGAAGAATTTTTATCACTACTCTCGCCAGAAAGCCTCGTGGTAGCACCAAAACATCTTAAAAAAGATATCCTGGGATTTGACAGTAAAAACGTGCTTGAAGAAAAACTATTAAAGGACGAATCAAATCTTGTTAACTGGCTACGTGCAAAAGCAATCTTGCTTGATGATCTTCAGTCTGACGTTGAAAAATCTAACGAAGCGCTCGACACCATCCTAAGCAGCGCGAGCCTACAGTCTGAGTTTATTTCAAAATCTCAACTGTTTTTGCATACACTCCAGTTAGCTCAGCCCCTAAAACTTACCGAATCTCAACAAGAGCGGCTTAGTACACTCAAAACGCTTGAACAGCATGTGCGCGTCCTCTCCCCCGCCTTCCTTAGCGATCACATTATCAACAGTCAAGACGAAGATTCATTCCTACTCAAAGACCCAGCCAGCGGTCGTACACTAACGCTCGATTCACTCCGTCAATTTATCGCCGACCAGTACAGCGCTGGTCGCATTAATCTAGCAAAGGCACTCGAGCTAAAAGCTGGGTTCGTTTCAATAACCTGAAAGTAGCGTAATCTTTTATTGCGCTACTTTATCAAGAAGCCCACTATTAAGAGGTTTTCTCTGGTTCGTCATCCTGGACTTGATTCAGGATGACGGGGCTAAGTGGACGCACGAAACTATACCAATACTATCCCTTAGCCAAACTCCGAAGCGTTTTAATATCTTCGTCAGAAAGAGATATGCTCTTTTCTTTCAAGAAGTGCTTGATCTTTTCATCTATTTCATCAGGAACAGATACTACGCCGAGGTGTTCTCTAATGAGGCCAATTAGTTCTTCGCCGTATCGCTCTAGCATTTTTGGTCCAATACCAGCAACAGTTTTAAGTTGACTCGTACTAGTGGGCTTACTTGTTGCAAGTGCCTCTATAGTCTTGTTACCTGCCACCATATAGAGAGGAACTTGCCGACTAGCCCCTTCTTGTGCACGCCAGGTTCTTAAAACCTGTAGCAGCTGCTCATCAAGTTCTCGTGTATGTGATTTAGTCGGCTCAGCGGTCTCAATTTTGTATTCTTCTTCAGAGGTGGCTTCAGCCAGTTCAAGTGATGCACTCTTTAAGGCTTCGTCAAACGTAAAAATTTCTGGGTGCATAGCAAGTGCAGTGTTATTTATGCCCTTTAAATACACCCCCTCTAGGCTTCGTACGCGCGAAAGCGCCACATAGCCCATCCCTGGCGTAAACGCGCGACTGAGGTCAATCTCAGCGCTATCCAGGCTCATTCCCTGGCTCTTGTGTATTGTAATGGCCCATGCCAAACGAAGTGGAAGTTGGTTGACCCGCGCGCGCTCTTTACCGTCCTCTTCTAACGCCCAGCTATTTTTTTCGACTTTAATGACTCGGCGGTTCCTCTGCAGTTCCACAAGTGGTGATCCGTCTTTAAAGTCTACCACTTTACCTCGTGATCCATTTACATAGCCTTCAGAAAAATTATTAGCAACAAACATGACTTCGGCACCAATTTTTAGCTCTAATACCTCAGGGGCCAGTACGCTCTTCACTAACTGATCAACCTTCGCCTGTACACCAGCTGTTTCCATTACGAAGGTTTTGGTCTCATTCGTAAGCGCGTGTAGATGATCGTTGTTTATCTGCTCGACATCTTGATTATGAGAATACAGCTTAGTGATTGACTCACCAGCCGGAGCTTCGCGGCCAAGCCTTTCGCTCAAGCTATCAAAATGCGCCTCACCAACATCTCCAGCGCGCATAGCCTCAAGAAGATCAAGTAGTGAGTCATTTTCTTGACGATGCTGCTCACTCAGGTAGCAGATTTTTGGGTTCAGTTCTTTCCAGGCTTTTGAAAGATGGGCAAAATCAATTGAAGTATCCCCTCTATTTATTGGTGGAAGCTGAAACAAGTCGCCAGTCAGTACAACCTGAATGCCGCCAAACGCATCGTCACTCTGACGCAACCACTTGCAAACCTGGTTAATCATATCCAGCCGGGCTCCGTGAATCATAGAAACTTCATCAATAATAAGGACGTCAATATTATTGTACCGCTTTAGCAGTCGATCATTTTCTTTTAACCACTTTTCGTCACGTTCCGAAATAGAATCTCGTATACCCAAACCCGACCAGGAATGTATTGTTGTACCACCAATATGGGTTGCCGCTATACCGGTACTTGCCGTAACAGCAATTCGTTTTTTTGCCGTTTTTGCCAATTGAATAAACTGATTGAGTACAAACGTCTTTCCACTGCCAGGCGCACCAGTTAAAAAAACTGATTCCCCATTCATCATTACCCTTAGTGCCTGCGTTTGCTTCATCATGCCAGTATAGCAATGATTTTAAGCTAAGTTCTTAAATAATCATTAATTCTTTGTAATTACCTGCTCAAAGGCATCGTGAAATTGGCTCAGATCACTTATTTTGACAGTATCTGTGTCCGATAAATACAGAGGCTTTTTGAGAGAATCTTCTCGATTGATCCAAATATGATTCCATGGTTTTTAAAGATTAAGGGGGTACTTGTCATCAAGTAAAACGCCTGGCATTTCCACACTATCCGCACTTACCCCTACGAGCAGCTGTGTGACTTTTTTCAGATGGTCCTGTAAGTGCGCAGTTGATAAACACTGCCTTGAATCGGGATAATCAAACTGTAGTGCATCCATTGACCCCCCTCATTAATCCGTAGTTCCAGTATAGTCCTCCACTTAAGTGGCCTATGGGAGTATAATAAGAAGACAGTAACTAAGGAGAATTATATGGACACAACTGATTACGGCACACAGCCATACGTCGTTAATATTGAAGATCTTACCGTAGAAAATACCAAATTTCGCGTTGCAAAATGGACTGGCACCAATTTACAGATGACAGTAATGTCAATTCCTGTTGGCAAAGAAGTTGGACTTGAAGTTCATGATGATCACGACCAGTTCCTTCGTATTGAAGAAGGTACCGCAAAGGTTGTAATGGGCCCAAGTGAAGACAATCTTGATTTTGAGAAGACAGCCGAAGATGACTTCGCTATCTTCGTTCCGGCGGGAACTTGGCACAACATCATCAACACCGGCGACACAGACCTAAAGCTTTATTCAATCTATGCACCAGGTGAACATGCCAAGGGCACGATTCACGAAACATATGAAGAAGCTATGGCCGCTGAAGCCGAGCACCATCACTAAAGAATTACTTTAGACGTTAAAAGAGGCCTTACCTGGCCTCTTTTAAATTAGTCAACTTGAGATTTTACAGCTTCAGCTATTGCGGCTGCTAGTTTTGCGTTTTGATTAGCATCAATGTGTATACCATCCATACCAGAAGAAACTATTACCTCTCCCCCATTAAGAAATTCAAACGATTGTTCTTTACAAACCAAATTCAAAGCTTTTGCTAATTCAGGCACTAGATCACCACAGCCTTCAAATATATCTTTAAACGCAGTAAGACCAGCTTCGTCAATCGCAGGAGGCGCAATAACAATAACCTTTGGCAACTCGTACTTCATAAATTCACACCAAAATTTCATTTTTTCACGATATTCCAACAGAGCAGCAGCAGTATCGGAAGGGTTGTGTTGTGTTCGAGTGTTAAGATCGTTAGTACCGAGCATAATTACCACTACGTCTAACGGTAAGTGACTCGCAAATATCGGTCCAAACTGCACAAGACCATCCCTCTCGGGGAACCATCCATTTTCACCAAACATTGTCCGACCACGCAGACCTTCCGTAATTACATTGTAGTCATTGCCAAGTACTTTTTGGCATAATGCCCCTATTTGATCTTCAAAACGGTGCCTCCCACCACTGCTTGCATCTACTCCCCAGAAGAATGAATCGCCGTATAGTAATACTTCTTTCATAACGCTCCTATAAAGTAAGTCTTTCTGCCCGGGCTTTATTCGCCCACTCATCCGCAGCTTCATTGCCATCAGTGCCAACGTGAGCACGAACCCACGTTAACCGAGCCTTTGACGATTTATAGAGTGGGCAAACCTCTTGCACAATATCCAGGTTCTTAATACCGCCTTTTTTCTGCCAACCATTGGCTTCCCAAGTAAGCGACCATTTCGTAATAACGTTGATCCAGAATTCACTATCAGTGAAGATTTCGCACTCTTCTCCGTCCGCATGTTCAAGCGCAGCAACAAGAGCCCTGCCTTCCATACGAATATTAGTAGAATCTTTATCATAGCCAAGACGAACTGGCTCAAGCAATCCGTCACTTAATTGAATAACCGCAAAGCCCCCAGGACCAGGATTAGGGCTACAACTACCGTCGGTGTAATATGTCAGCATTTACGTATTCGCTTTCTTTGTATTTTGCTTAAGCCATGCTGCAATTTCTGGCACATTAAGCTTTTTAACTGCTATTTTTACCGCGTAATCTTCAAGTTCTTGATTTGAACACACTAATTCTACATTGTTTCTTAACAAGAAAACACCTGTTACTACCGTTCCTGTCCGCTTGTTGCCATCAGCAAACGGATGATCGCCTATGATATTTCGTGCATACACCGCAGCTTTTTCGTACACTGTTTGATACGGTTCAGATCCGAAAGCGTTTTGTTGAGGCCCTACTACAACAGAGTGAATCCGTTCTTCGTCCCGCACACCATGTGATCCGCCAAAATCTTCAATAACCTGAAAATGAAGACGTAGAATCTCTTCTGCGCTTAAATAGTTCATTACCGACTCGCGAGATTTTTTAATGCTTGGCTATACTGTTTTTTAAACTTAGCATAGTCTTGCATAATATCGTCCGCCGGTTTTACTCGTTCGATAGTAACCCTAACTTCATCACCCACAGAGACATGCTCTTGCTTCATAATCTTAGCAGGAATAGTAACCGCCGCGCTAGAACCAACTTTTATAACTTTTTGAATACTTTCAATCATATTTTCATTATAACAATATTATAATTAAAGTCAATGGTTGTGCTTATGTTTTAAAGAATAATCCCTGTTGGTTCAAGGACAGTTCCTGACTCAGGGATTGTCCTTGAAGCTACATCATTCCGCGACTATCAGCGTACCAGTTTTGCTATCATCTATATGATCATGAAAACCGTGTGTTCCAACAGTGTCTGCCGTAAATGTTGCACTTTCTCCTGCTGAGAGTGTTTTGAGATTCATTTCAGTGTTTAAACGATGAGTTGGATGATCATCTGACGAAAACTGCACTCGTTTAGATGATTCGTTTTTTACCGTAACAACCGTACCTTTTTTAACACTCAGTGTATTTGGCGTAAATCCATCGTTAGTGAATACAATCGTGGCGGTCGCCGATGTTTCTGCAGTCTCAGTTGGCTCCTCAGGAACTGTCTCTCCACTATTAGAATCTGTGATGATAGTTTCACCTGCTGACGGTGCCTGAACATCTTTTTTATTCAAAGACACAAGCACTACAGCTGCCACAATCAAAATTACCGCTATAACCACCCCGATGAGCTTTTTGTTCATGCCTTGTTCTCCTTCATTTTAGTAGTTCTATCATACCAATGATTATACAAGATCGCTGAGATTAAACTTAACCCGTATAAAAACCAGATCATTTTGTACCAGCCGACTGAGAGCTCTCTGCCCAGTGTGAGACCATGGTAAAAGATGAGGAACATTGCAACAATTTGCGCCCAATCCACAAACTTCCACCAAAGTTTTTTATAGAACTTAGACCGTAGTTCGTATAGCAAAAATATAATCAGACTAATGGTGCCCAGCATAATTGCGCCTTTCATAATTGGCTCGCCATACACTGCAAAATAACTATTTGGCGGCAAGCCATACCCATCAACCTTTAACTGATAAATCAAAAGCCCTGGATGCAGCAGAATAAGTCCTAGCACCAACCAGCTTGAGTACTTAAAGTAGGTTTTATTATCTTTTGCCTCGGCACCAAGTTTACGGCGCACTGAACCGAGTACGTAATGTGTCCACATAATACTAAACGCTGCTAGACCGAGCAGCGGAAAGAAACTATAGAGAGTTAAGCCTTTACCATTCAATCGCTCACCCATCCATACAGCCAGAGCCAGCGCCAACACGACTGTCATCAAAACCCACGAGATAATCCTAAGTTGTTTTACATTAGTCATTGCACCCTCCTTAATAATCTTCATTAATTTGAGCTTAGAGCAGTGTTTTATTCTGCTGGTTCTTGCTTGAATCGTGTATAGCGTTCCAAATTGCATCTACAAGGCCTGGGTCAACACCCAATGAGGTAGCCTTCTCTTGAAGCACCCTCATCATACTTTCAAAGCGCTCAGGTTGATAGGCTGGCATACCATACTGTTTTTTAATTTCAGTTACCCGACCGACCAAATCACTGCGTTCTTTGAGTAGCGTCAGAAGTTTTAAATCTATTGTGTCAATTTTAACTCGTACTGAATCTAGAGGTGTACCTTGTCCCATAATTTTATTGTATCAGATAGACTCAATCGCTTTTCTAAGATTATGCAACTCTGGCACACTGACAACATAAGATTCACTCATAAGCTGCTCGTCAGAGAGTATCCCTATGCCCGCTTCTGGCTGCAAAGTATACAGTGTTATGTGTGCTGGCTGTAGCGGCAATTTAGATCGATATTTCTCTTCTAGACCAATGAAGAATCCATCTAGTGAAGGAACATGCACAGTAACAATGAGGCTTTTTCTTTGATCACGTTTAACCAACCTAAATTCGGATGTAATTTCGTAATTAGTCAGTGGCGTAGTTCTTGTAAAGCTGAGGAAATCATCAACCAAACCTTTTTCAACAGCTGCACTATTTTTATTGTCAATTAGGGGTGCTATCCTTTTTGCGCAAAGTAATGAAATATGAAATTCAGATTTTAGGAATAGAGTTGTATCTTCAACCTCAATGTACTCTGGTAAACCTTGAAGCTTAAGATTCACTAGTGCAATATATCCATCATCGTAATTGTGTTTTGGTGTAATCATATTCATGTATAGAGCATACCACTACACACATTAGTTATACTGAGTATATGGCTTTCAACCACTATGCAAAAATTAAGCGTATTTTAGAATCTGAACCTCCCGGTTGGTACATTAAACGAATAAACAAACCGACGAGTGCTCAAAATTTTAAAGGTGAAGTAAAACAATTTGATCACTACTACCGAATTTATTCAGCCGACGGCAAACAGATTAAATTCTGTAAATTTCAACAGATAGATCGTTTAGCAACTATGCTTAAACTGCATACATCAGAGCTACCGATAGTTGAAGTATAGTTTACTCCCCCAACACTTCACGCGTCACTGGTATCTCCGGGTATACTCCGCCTGCATCTGCCAAAACAATAAGATTGCGAGCCGCCTTATACCGACGGTGCCGAGTCGGAGCCTGTGCTACCAACTCGTCTAGAGCATCCCACCCTACCGTATACACAGGTGCCTCATCTTCACTCATCACCAAGTTATTGTATCTACCTGAATATGCGTATTCAGAAAAATGGGAACCACTCCTGCCATCCGCACGTGCTTCCGATCCGATAAGCTCACATTTTTCCATTCGAGAAAGTCGTTGAGTATCAAAACTATCATCGCGATCTACGCTTGCACCATAAGTCAGACCCAGTAAGCCGAGTGATTTGACTACTACACTAGCAGTCTGGCCGGTGAATGCATGCATCAAAACCCCGTCCTTTATCTCGCTATCGGCAAAGAACGGTCTGCGCGGATCAACTAAAACTAACCAAAGTTCCCTCGTATGATCGGGTGGCCCATCAAAGTAAGCTCGTGTTTGAGGTGAATCCAAGAGCACGGGAATCGGTTCTTTTGAGCGGTTAATTTTAGTCGCTACTTCAAAAAGCGATTCAACCTGTTCTCTGTCATCCTCATCTCCGCCACGAAGTGCACCGAGTATTTCACTGTCTATTTTTGTGCCGTAATAATGAAGCAGAACTTTAGAAAGCCTGCCCGTTATAGACTCTGCTTCTTGTACTAATTGCACTTTTTGGGCAAGCGCCTGGTCATATGTCGCTTTTGCCTCAAGTCGCGCGGCCTCGGCCTGCTCTGTATGGAAACATTCGCGCTCCAACGCCTCTTTGTCTTTCAGTGTTTCAAATTGTCTAATGAACTGTTGTGTTACTGCTGACATAGCGCCCTTTCTCTTAAACTACTAGGCTAAGAGTAGGTCATAACAAAAAGGAAGTTGAGTAAAAGATTTTACCTAATCAATTTCAATTGATGCCTCGATTGTATTACCGCTACTTGAGATAAGCACCTCTTCTGAGCTCACTATACTTGACCAGAGTCCTGCACCATTAATCGTTTCGTTACTGATAGGCTCACCAGAATAATCGACTGACCACAGTTCACCAATACGATGACAAATTAACTGACCCTTAGATGTATACCGAATGTTAAATGAAGCCCGAAACACTGGTGTGCTCAAACAATCTTGATCTAGGTACCGCCGTGTGACCATTCGCTCCACGACAGCTTGATATGTACTACCGATGCCTAGTTTCCCAAATGGCAAACCAACACTCCCCAGCAAAGGCTGCCGCGAACTTTTATACAAAAGTCTTTCGCCTGTCTCAGAATGTTTTACCAATAGTAATACGCCGCTCACTGGCCGAAGCTTAAAGCGCGTTGACTCAAGCGACATAACATCAACTACTACTCTACCAAGTGAAGTCAGTGTGTAGCCCTTCTTGTCTTTCATAATCAGACTATGCTTCACAAGATACGTTAGATGATAATTAAATGCGTTACCGGCCATTCCGTCAGGCAGCAAATCGCTATAAGCCGCAGCCTTAACATAGGTGAGCTTATTAAGAACCCCCCTTTGGATATGATGCAACGTATCAATGTCTGATATAAATGTATCCATTTGCGTAATTGTAACAGATGTTGCCCTGTAACTATAGCCTCTTACTTGCAGGACGCTCAGTAGTAAGCGTACTAACCTGGATGATGCTTGGGTCGAACACCAACGCGTGATTACGCCAAAAACCTTCACTTGTTCTCATTCTACCTTCACTATCAGGGGAAGTCGGCACAAGCCGTCCACACCAAGCACTCCACACAAGGTAGCCGTAGTCTTTCTCAAAAAGTACTATGCTTACATACTGAGTATCTTCAGGATTTCTGTTCTTTACAAATCGACTAAAGCTGTCCCGTTCAAGACGCTTCGCATACACAATTTCATCATCTCTGGTTGTTAGTACGCAGCTTGTCTGCCCCACTATTCTTCCCAGGTCACGCTCGATGCCAATGTTAGCACCATGTAACTCAACTTGTGGAATAACCTCAGCTATAAGATCCTTCAAATCTGGATATTCTAGAATATGCAAGCCAATGTTAGTTGTCTCGGCATCAACAAATACGTCAATGTCGTTCTTACTTTTGCAGAGCAACTCTTTCATTACTTACCTTTTAGATCCATACGCAAATTAAGTGAATACGGCTCAAATCCTTTTCGAGTATAGAGCTTTATAGCACCTACATTTGGCGAATAAGCGTCAACAATCATTTTCTGAGCACCCTTCTGACGCGCCCAGTCAACAAACGTATCAATCAAGCTCCCGCCAATGCCCTGACTTCTGTGAATTTCTTCAACAAACATATTGTCTAGCTCTGCCAGCACGCCCTTGTACACGCTGCTTTTGCTCCGAATACAGCCCGCCAAGTAGCCCAGTACTCGCCCATCAAGCTCTGCCACAAAACAAACACCGCTTTCACCGCTGATTCTGGTTCGAAAAAACTTCTCACCTTCTTCCTCATACGGCCACTGCAAATTAAGATCATTAAAGTGCCGATTATCAGAAATAAATAGCTGATGATTCAAATCTTGCACTGCTTTTAGATCATCAGGTTTCGCTTGTCGAATAACTACGCTCATACTTTAATCATAACGCATCCTGCTATACTTGAATGTATGGAAAGAAGACTAGCAACTCGGGCCATTGTCATAGATGAAAATGGAAATTCGTTCATACAATTACTCTAATGTACCGTAGGTGCAACATCAATAAGTATTATGGTGCACCTCGAGCAGCTGTTTGATATTGCTCAGCTCTTCTTTCATCCACTGTAGTTGTTCGGAATATTCTTCATCCGTAGATTGAATTGGTTTAAAGTTCGTCATCATAAGCTCAGCACCATCTTTATTCGGCACCACTCTGTATGGTATAAAGTCAGAATTTCCATCTGGTAGCACACACTCGGTATCAAGCAATAGCCTTTTGTCATCAAACAGTGCCTTAACGGTAATATCTCCCTGCGAAGTATGTGCTATGTACTCCGAATCAGTGACTCGTTCAAAATTTTTTGCAAAATCACTAAACTGCGGCCAATTTGAAAGATCTGAGATATATTCATACACATCTCTTGGCGTTCGCTTGATGGTAACGCTATAGGTTGTACTACCATCTGCATTGAGCTGGACCGGATCGGCAATGTTCCAAAAATTATCAAACAAGGCTCGTTGCTGTGCTGCAAAAGCCTCATTCTCGATTATTACTACAGAAATTTCTGGTTCAATCTGGTAAATTGCCACCACGTTGTCAAAAAGTAGCACCTCTGTGTTAATTGGTAATATTTCCGTAGATATCTGGCGAACCGTGAGGCATGACTGCACAAATTCATCAATACCTGTCCAGCTTTCAAATTTTTCATGGTTTGTTAGCTGCTTAACCTGGACTTTATTCTTGAGTAACTCTGCACGTATACCTTCTGCTGTATGCTTGGGTATCAGATCACTTAAAGATCCGAGCTCTATGATTCGAATGCCATTCTTTGCGGTCACAGAACGTTTATTAATGGCAATGATGTCGTCTATATTGCTTGAGACCAACACACTATTTCTCGTACTCTGACCCCTGGGAATAAGTTTTTCCATACGGTCACTTTAACAGATCAATGTGGGGGTGTAAAAAAGTTGTCTGTACATTCAGACATTTATTTGTTATATTGTGCTCATGGTTGTTGATAAATCGCTTGAAAATAAAGTTGTCGCGTATCTCAAACAACTCGGTTTGACACAAGAACAAGCCCATATATACCTGTTTTTGCTGCAAAATGGACCAAACACCGTTCTGGCTATCAGTAGAGGGCTTAAAACAGGCCGAACCAAATTATACCCACTTCTTGAAGATCTCGCTTCCAAACAGCTCATAAACATCCACGAACGGCATTATGGCACCAGTTACGAAGCTCAAAAACCCGAAGTTGTTGAATTTCTTGTAAACGAACGTGAGCACAGGGCGGAGACACTACGGAGTAGCTTACCGGCAACATTGAATATTCTTAAGAGATTTGAGCATGAGTCCCCCGCTCAAACTAAGATCATAGAATATCGCGGTATAGATGGGCTTAAGCAGATGAACTTTAACCTTACAAAGGCAAACGGCGAGTACAGAACCTTCGAACTAGCTGGTCTCGACAAGCATCTCGGCAAGCACTTCGCAGAAAAAATGCGCGAAGCATATGTTGAAAAAAATCTCACTAGTTTCGATCTTACAAATAATAAAAATCGTGCCCTTGAACCTGGCGCAGAACTACCGAATGCCCAAGTTCGCTATATCGATCCAGCCGTGTTCGCCATTGAGTTTGAGGTTTCTATCTATAACAACTGCATTGCCCTTTGTAGCTATGAAGAAGACGACATCTTTGGCGTAGAAATCTACAGTGACAAGCTGGCCCGCCAACAAAAGACGCTCTTTGACCTACTCTGGAAGCAATCAAAACCCTTAAAGTAGTGCGCCCTCGATCGAATATCTCTTTTCCAAACGACACGCATACCATACAATCAGTCTATGCCAAGCAGACTCGAAGGTATCCAGCCACAGCCAGACAATGGAAAATTTGATCCAGCCGAATGGATTGGCCTGCAAAACACACGCGCCATTATTCGAGCAGAGCGCAGCGTTATGCTGGAACGTTTGCGGCTGCAACTGCGAAACATCGACCCTTTGCTTGAACAGCAAGATGGTGTCTGTCTCTTTAAAAAGTGTCTCGACGAGATAGTCTACCAAGTTCTGATATGCAACTCACTAGCCCCGGGCAGCACTGTGTTTTGTGTCAATAGAATTCGCGAAGCCCCCGACACCGAAGGCGGCTCAGTGAATGACGGCATAATTGAAATGACAGACGTAACACTGCCCCAGCAAGGCAAGTTGCTTGCATTTGAAACCGATGTATTAGGAGCTCAAGAAGTAGTCTCTCGTGCCCCAGAAGTAGCCACGTTCTTAATACATCAAGGCGAAGAAGTCTTTCTGCACGGTGCTCTAGCTGGCTCACCCTTAGAGCCAATACCAGCAGAAACGCCAGCCGATGTTCAACTTAATGGATTCGTGTATGCCGTGCTCAGCCAAGTGCTTCGCGTCTGTAACCCCGAAACCCTTGTGAGGCAAGTCAGATCCACTAATTTTTAAACGGTGAGCAGATTTGTTGTAAAACACGCTTTTGCTTTCAAAATTAAGCTGACAAGTTTACAATTACGTTCAATATGGCAGGCTATTTCGAAGAACCAGCAGTAGACAGAATCCAACCAGAACCTTTTGACGCAGAAGATTGGTTAATACCAAAAAATGTGCGTGATATTATCCATGTAGGGAGAGACTTACTGCTCAATGAAGTTCGCCTAAAGCTCCAGATACTTCAACCAACACTAGCGGCGCAGGGCGGATTCGCCTTTTATCGCACCTACGCTAACGACGCAGAGTACCAGATACTCGTAAACAATCAGACTGAAATTGCCGGAGAGCATTCAACTGTCATCGTAACAAACAAAATTAGTAGTCCCGAACCTGGTGATCCTCATTTTCCCGACGGACGAACAATGCATCTCACTGATCTTGTTATTCCAGATAAATCAAGATGGGCTAATTTTGCGTGGGAATCATTTTACAAACATCAAATGACACACGCATGGCCAGCACCAATATTTGCAACACTGCTCGAACCCAAGGCGAACTCAGTCAGGCTGGTTGGTAACCTAAAAGATCCAGATGACTTTAGGCCGCAGCCAGCACTTGATCGCCAAGAGGTTTCAGATGTTTCGGACGTTTTATGGGACACGCTAGGAGCACTCGCCCTGTGTTCACCGGTGAGTCTAGATGAGAATGTGACAGATTTCCGTGACTAAGACTCAAGTTTAAATAAAGGTAGCCTTGGTCTTTAGCCTTTTATTAAGATCGCCGCCACAATAACAAGAACTGAAGCCAGCACTTTTCGTCCCAGGTGGTCATTTTCTTTCAAAAATATATAACTCAGAAACACCGTTAATACAACTTGTGACGTCAGTAGTAGTGCAACTTTTGCGGGATTCGGCGCACTACGATACGCATAGTACGCAAAAAGAAAATTTCCCACACTTGGCAGAGCGGTCAAAAATGGAATTCCAAGCGTGGTTTTATAGTCTGTCATCTCATGGAGCTCTTTCCATACCACCCTACTCTTTAGAATAAATACAACCAGGGCCGCACCAGTATACGCAACCACTAAATAAGTTGCAGCGCTCACCTGCTTAGAGAGCTCCGCGCTAGAAAGCTGAAATACTGCAAACAAAAATGCAGCAAACAGCATCAAAAGTACGCCGCGTTTATTTAACACGATCTTACCCGTGCTTACGCTTACAATAGCCAGAGCTAAGATCACTATGCCCACAATATTGAGCGGGCTCAGACTTAACCCAAGAAACATAAGTGAAAGAATTGTATTAAAAAAGAGTATTGATGAAAAAGTAATCTGAGCAGTACTACTCGTCAAGCTCTTCATTGCCTCAAAATATACAATGTTGCCCAGCCCCTGCCCAAATACCACTAATGCAATTGCGATAACGCTCACATGGCCAAAATCAAGACTTAACCCACCAAGAAGCGGTGACGCTAGAAGTGCAATGACCGCAGCTGCTGCCGGGAGCAGCATAGCTTGAGTATACGCACTCACCTTCAGTTTATCTGAAAGAACTTTAGTCATTAGCCCATAAACCGACCGAAAAACTATTGAAATTCCGGTCAGTATGAGCCAGTCCATACTACTGAGCCAAGAGGTCTTCTATTTTGATTCGTGTTTGTTCGGTAGTGTCTCGATCGCGGACAGTTACCGTTCCATCTTCAAGCGTATCGAAATCAATAACCACACAGTGAGGCGTACCGATCTCATCCTGACGACGATATCGTTTACCAATATTACCGTTATCATCCCACATAACGTTACCGTGTTTTTCTTTGAGCATCCTGAATACTTCGCGAGCTTTTTCTACAAGCTCAGGCTTGTTCTTTACAAGTGGAGATACCGCGTATTTAACTGGAGCCAAGTGTTCAGGCAGCTTTAGATACGAGCGAGTTTCGCCGTTTACCTGGTCTTCTGTATACGCGGCACAGAGCACTGCCATAAGTGCACGCTCAACTCCAAAACTTGGTTCAATAACATGGGGAACAAATTTTGTGTTCGTACCTTTGACCGTGTATTCCATGTTCTTACTTGAAGCGTTCTGAATGTTCATTAAATCAAAATCGGTTCGATATGCCATTCCGAGTAGCTCATCTTTACCATGCGGAAAGTCAAATTCAAAATCGATAGTTCGCTTACTGTAGTGAGCCCTGTCTTCTTCTGGCACTTCAAGCTCGTGAACGCTTTCTTTCGGAAGTCCAAGCAGCTCAAACCATTCGTGAATTTTAAGACGCCACTCTTCAAACAGCGCCTCCCAGTTTGCTGGATCAACAAAATATTCAACTTCCATTTGCTCAAACTCTCGTGAGCGGAATACAAAATCACGTGGGCTAATTTCATTACGAAACGCCTTACCCTGCTGGGCAATACCAAATGGTAGATTCGGGTAAAAACTATCAACAACGTTTTTAAAGTTGGTAAATATACCTTGAGCCGTTTCAGGCCTTAAATAACTAATGGAGTTTTCGTCATTGACCGGACCAACATGGGTGGTAAACATCATATTAAAGGTTCTCGAATCCGAAAGCTCGTTACCGTCAGGACTCTTGAGTTTATTTTCTTTAATTGCCGCGTCCATTTGAGCCATTGTCATTCCAGTCGGATCAATACCTTTGTCTTTCAGAATATGATCTGTTCTGAAGCGCTTTTTGTTCACCACATCTTCACAGAGCGGATCAACAAACGTATCAACATGACCACTCGCCTGCCATACTTTTTGGTTCATAAGAATTGCCGCGTCAACACCATACATATCTTCGCGATCTTCTACAAATGTCTTCCACCATAAATTCATAATGTTTCGTTTGAGTGCGACGCCCAGAGGACCATAGTCCCAGGTACCACTTAGTCCACCGTAAACCTCAGAACCTTGGTAAATAAAACCTCGCCGCTTACAGAGACTGGTGATTGTTTCAAGTTTTGGATTGCTCATAACGCTAATGACCTTTCATTGCAGTGTAAATTTTCTAGAGATATAAATAGTGTGTAAATAATAAAAGTGCTTTACGCGCCGCCACCAAAGTTGCCACCAGCAGAAGTTAACACATCAAATGTGCTTTGGAGTGTTTCTACTGATATATCATCTACGGTCATACTAGGGTTAATTATACTGTAATTACATAAAAGTTAAAATGCCGACAAAGTTGCCGCTGAGACATGAAAATCAGACCCAGGAAATCGACTTACTGTGCCCTAGTAGTTAACCCTCGCGAAGCGAGCCAGCTTCCCACCCATTCAACCAAACCCGAACCCCGGAAGCTGCTTTCTGACGAGTAAAGGAAGGACTTGCTCGAACCAACAACTAGGAAACTGTGAGAGATGCTTGTCATCGTCCTGACGCGCCAGAAAGGAGCTGGAGGGGTATCGAGGCTTGGGTGTTATGGGTGATGTTTTTATATTACTTTTGCGTCAAAAGTGATGGGAGGAAGGATGTAAGGAAATATTTGTTTGGAGAGATGGAGGGTTGGAGAAGTTTAGGGCGTAGAGATGGGAAGCTGATGTGTTGTGGACTAGATTCCTGCCTTCGCAGGAATGACGGACCAGGGGAATTGATTGCTTTGGATTGGATCCTGAATCTAGTTCAGGATGACACCGGGAGGTTGATTGTTGGTGACTGGATCCCCGATCAGGTCGGGGGTGACACTCCTTCGCTAAGGCTATAGAGTGCAGAGAAGACAGGAAGTTGATTGTTTCAGGACTAGATCCTTCGACTTGCGCTCAGGATGACGCCAGGAAGTTAATATCAACTTATCGAAGCTTGTACCAATTGTTTTACAAGTGGCTGAATATTAGTAGCGAGGTTTGTAGCACCCTTTACTTGTTTAAGCGCAGATGGCGAATGAGTAAGACACAATCTCATCAATTTAATGTGGTCTGGCTTAAAATCTCCGTGTGGATGCGCTACAAAACACATATCTTCGACTGAAAATACGTATAAACTTTCGGCATCGAGTTTTTTGCCATCTTTATCGGTTAATACATTCGGCACATGGCCGACTTGCTGCAAAAGCCGCAGATAAAACCAGATTTCTACTAGAACGAGATTCAGGCTCGTATCCCCCAGTGCGCGAAGTGTATATTTAAGAAGCTCGTAGTAAGCTCGTTCCGATTCTTCTTCTATAATCTTGTCCATAAGCTTCATGGTTTCATAGCCGAACATCATGCGCTGCAAATCTCCAACAATGCCATCCCAATGTTCTTCAAGCCTCGTGCTGACTATTCGACTAAGATTTCCCCGAGTTTCTAAAAACGTGATGGTACTTTCAGAAAAAAGCTCAATACCACCAGCAAGTTTGCTTTTAGAACGGCGTACACCTTTTACCATAGCCCTCACCTTTCCGACTGGTGTTAAAAACGTGACAATCCTGTCCGCCTCACCATAATTTGTGCGACGCAGAACTATGGCCGGGCTCGTCTGCTGCTTCATACTACACAGCCCCCACCGTCGTTCCTGCGCAGGTCCTAGATGCGCCGTGGCGTGCAGGAATGACACCAAAAAGAAGTTTGATACTTCTCACTGTCTCGCACCTACAAGTGAAAGCTGCTTTTTAACTGCCGCCAACAAATCAGCAGGCTTAGTCTGTGGCTTGTAAAGATATTTCACAACCCCGTAGTGCCCCCAACGCTCTTCGCTCATAGCAAAATCGTGTTGATACACGCTGCTTAACACAATCACTGGCAAGTGGCTGATGTCAGAATACGAAGCCATTTCATGTAAGAATTCTATGCCATTATGATCTGGTAAAAACATATCCAGAAGTATGAGATCAATATCCGTGTGTGAATCTAGCGCCGAAAGCGCGTCGCCCGCGCTTGGAGCAACCAGAACTGTCGTACTTGGGTCTGTCGACAAGATATCTTTGTATAGATCAGAAAGCCAGATATCATCTTCAATCAGAAGAATTTTGTACATCACATACCCTCAAACAGATTCAATTGGTGCGAAAGCTGCAAATTTACCAAGAAACTTGAGCCGTCTTTGCGACGTGTTAACTCCAGGCTGCCATTCATAGCTTCGGTCAACTGTTTGGCAATATACAGACCAAGTCCTGTTGTTGTAGCCCATTGGGGAACCGGACGCTGCATTTTACCAAACTGCTCAAACATTCGTTTCAGATCTGTTTTTTTAATTCCAACTCCATAATCTTTCACTACAATCTGAGCCTGACCACGCCGCAACCGAGCCTCTAGTTCAATTGTTGCCTCGGCATCAGAATACTTAATCGCATTATCTAGCAAGTTAAATAGTACCGCGTGCAAACATCCTTTATCGGCCAGAACCGTCTGGCGCTGGCGAGTGTGTTTAATCGCGATAAGTTGAGCTTGCTTACGAGCATGCGGCATTAGTTCATGAGCGACTTCCTCTAAAATGAGCTGCGGTGAAATTGGTTCCAGATTTAATTCCAACATATGCTGTTCAAGTTCATAACCTCTTAAAATGCTGTCGACCAAACCCAGCAACCTATCTGAAGAAAACTGAATACGCTGTACATAATGCTGGTAGCTACGAGGATCAAGGCCTGGTGCCTGTAGCTGCGCGCTGAGGCCGCTTATAAGTGTCAGAGGAGACTTCAGTTCATGCGCAACGCTCGCAATAAGCTGCTGATTTGCGCCGTCAATAATCGGCTGCACAGAATCTTCCCCATTCACTGCTTAGTCCCCTCCTTCGTGTATCTACTAGTATAGTCAGTAAGTACCATAAAAATCGAGTGCTTGTGTTAATAATCTTTTAATATCAGTCTCCGGGAACCACTTTTCAAGGATGAACCCTGCAACAGGGTTCATCCTTGAAGGTGTGATGCCATGACCAACAAATCCCCTGTTTGGCTCCTGGTACTAGTATCTATTATGGAACAAACGTGAGATTTTTGAGTACAATGTTGTCAAAATCGCCTTTAAATTCTTTACTCTCTGTCCAAACCTTTAGCGTCTTATCTCGTAGCGGGAATACTACCATGCTGCCTTCTTGATCTTTCTCTAAGAATCCGTCGAGTCTTGTACCAGTTACACCAGAGATCTGCACTGCCGTGGCCTTAAGATCACCCTTCTTCACCTGAGAATCATACGCTTTAATTTCAGCTGCAAAGGCCTTCTTCACAACACTCATACGCAGCGCGTAGTTCACATTAGACGCTGGAACGTAATTTGGATGACCATAGTATTCAATATCTGAAGTTTTGCCCATAGAAACCATGCTGCTCCAAGTTTTGGGAAAGTTCAGTTTTACGCTACCAAACTCTGCTGGACTCGTATAATTTTTAGTTGGGACCTTCTCCCGTTCAACAAACTCAGCTTCAAGCTTTTCTTTCTGGGCTTCTTCGGCTTTTGTTACAGCAGCTTCAATAATTGGACGATTCTGGTCTTTCTGCTCGATATACTTTGAATAGTACGTCACTGCTACTCCACCAGCTACAATTAAAAACACCACCGAAAGAACAAGTGGTATAACAAGTGGATCTAAAGCACCTTTTTGATTTAGCTTATGCATATGCAGCAATTGTATAACGCGGAGCGGTTGAATACAACTATCTGTTCGCCACTACGCCAGGCCGAACTATCACGCTCACAAGCTCTGGTTCACCCGCGCCAATTGTGGCATATGCCGTAGTAATACTACCCAGTGGTGTTCTTATTTTCTTAGCCGTAAGGTGGCGCTGACTTGTTTCCGTAACACTTATACTATCCGCGTCTGCGCCGTCGGTCCAGGCCTTTGTTAGCCTGTATACCTTTTCAGTCACCTCCTGTTCAATGCCTGGATCGACGCATAGTAATAAATGTGGGTCTTCTGCATCCATCTCAAGCGCAGCACCAGGTACATTAAGCAGTTGCTGATATGGATCAGTTGATTCATGATCACCCATTTGCAGTGATGACTTATACATTTTTATATTATAGCATAAATACTACACAAAAGTCAATACTTATATAAGAACATCGCGCCGCTCTTCTTTGCTGCCTTTTTACCTGGAATCTGAAATGTATAGCTCAGCAGCAGCGTACCTTTTTTCAGTTCACTCGCAAGTTTTTCATCAAGACGCGGCATATATTTGTCGAGCAAAAACACAAACACCGCTTTTGTATCATCAGGAAGTGGCGTGTTCCAAAAGTTTTTACAATAAACATGTACCTGATTGCCGAACTTAGCGGTTCTGATTTTAGAAACAAGCCACACAAACGGGTTAAGTTCATATCCGTAACAAATTAAGCCTCTACTCGCAGCCTCTATAAGTACAGAACCATCGCCAGAGCCAAGATCTACAAACACGTCGCCTTCTTTCAGGTCCAGTATGTCTAAAGCCTCTTTAGCTTGCTGACGGCGAGTTGGTAGATACGGAGCACCGTAAAGAAGCACCAATCCGAAGGGTAAAACAAACAAAAACAGAATCGCCAAGATCATCTAAGCACTAAACTTCTTTTTGATAATTTCCACTTGGTTTTTGACATTTTGAAGCTGTGCTTCAAGTTCTTTTGAAAGTATCAATGCTTCTTCGTATTTCGTTAAGGCTTCTTCTACGGTAATTTCTTCAGATTCAAACCAAGCAAGCAATGCTTCGAGCTTTTCGAGTTTTTCAGAAACTGTTTTTGGATTAGTTGCCGACATGGATAACGCTCGCTCCTATTTCTCCACCGTGTGTCTCGATGATAATATCATCTCCAATTATAACATCCGAGGTACCGGTAACTACCTTGCCATCTTTTTTAACTAAACTATACCCCCGTTGAAGTACGGCATGTGGGTCAAGTTGATGCAATGTTCGACGCAGAGACACAAGTGTGTTGGTTTGTTTTTCTAAGAACGTCTGCAGTGAACTTGAAATTGAATCTTGCACCTCAATTCGGTCCATTTCAAAAACTTTTATTGCTGCCTCTACGCCACTTTGCGCCGTATGAACAACACGCGTCACGCCCGCTAAAACTTGGACTTTGTCAGGCACAATAATTTCAGCCGTATTGCTAGGTGTTGCAGCACGCCTATCTGCAACAAGATCACTCAAACTCGTATCGACTTCGTGGCCCACACCAACAACAACCGGTGCGCGACTCGCAGCAATTGCCCGGACCACCCCCTCATGGTTAAAAACACTCAGGTCGTCCGCGCTACCGCCGCCACGAATCACCGCCAACACATCCACCGGCTCTGCGAGTTCATTCAGATGCGCAATTGCTCCGATTACCTGCGCTGGGGCATCAATGCCTTGCACAGGCACATCAACCAATACAATCTCTAAGCCACCCCATCTATTTTCAAGAATCTTTATAAAATCCGCATACCCCGCCGCTTGAGAAGAACTAACCACCCCGATACGCTTTGGAATGGGTGGCAGTACTCGTTTGCGAGAGTCATCAAACAGACCTTCTTTTTCAAGTTTCGCCTTAAGTAGCTCAAATGATTTCTTTAGGCTACCTTCACCCACTGGCATAACTTCTCGAACAGTCAGACTAAATTTACCCCAGGCGGTTAGCTTCGGTTGCGCCAGGACCCTCACTTTCATACCATCTTCAAGCGGAAATTTCAGTGCAAAGGCCATCATAAAACACCCGAGGCTTCCTGATTCGTCTTTGACGTCAAAAAACACGAACTTGCCTTGGTTTACTTTAAATCCCGAAACCTCACCTTCTACTAAAATAAATGGGAACGCACTATCTAGCGTTTGATTAATTAACGTAATTGCTTCGCTAACCTGAAGTGTTACATCTTGCATCTAACTCACCTTGTTTTTGGCCTGCTTGCTCATTTTGTTGAGCGCCTTGTGGTAAAAAAAGTAACCGATCGGTAAACTAATCGCCAAGTTAATTACCCTGTACATAACAGTTACAGAAATAGCCAGACCCGCGGGGACACCAGCCGAAACCAGTACTGCCGTCATCAAACCTTCGTATATTCCAATGCCGCCCGGCAAGACTGCGATCAACCCAGCAAAATTAGCTAGTGCGTATGCAATTATTACAGCTCCGGGATTCACAAATTGACCATAGGCAATATAGACAACGTAAATAGTTGCCAGTTCAGTTACATTGGCAAGCATTGAATAAAAAAACGGCCCCTTAAGTTGTGGTAGTTTTTCTTTTAACACCACATAGTTACTGTGCATTTCGTTACAGAGCTTCTCTACTTTTTTAAGATTAATTGTCTCTGGGTGATTTGGTCGCACCACGTGCAATACCCTGTTGACGATTTTAGTAAGCGATTTAGTAAATAACTTAATGCGCTGCTCACTGCTGATTATGTAAGCACCGCCAATAATGGCAAATACTGTTAGAAAGGCCAGGCTACACGCCACCAGAATAGTCATGTTACTCGCGTTACCGCCGAGTGCCAGCATAAAAAGTCCTACAAACAGCAGAATCACATAGCTTGCAAATGTTAAAACAAATCGCATGGTTTGTGTCAGGGTTGATTGAGCAGTTGTGACCCCGTAAGGTTTCAGGCGTGTTGTAAAGTAACTGAATCCAGAAACTCCTCCACTCGGAAACACATGATTCACAAAGTTCATTTCAAAAGCAACTTCGTACATGCGGCGCAGCGGTTGATCACTACCTAAAATCTTCAAAAATTCTTTATATAAATGTGCGTAGGCGGCATAGTTTTGCGCCTGAAGTGGAATTATTAGTAAAAGTGCAATTGCATTGATTCTACCAAGGTCACTCACCGCATTAGCAATATCATGACGCACCAGGAATATAGCACCACCCAACAGGGCAAATGTAACCACATTTAAGACGAGCTTCCAATTACGCTTTAAATAACTTTTCATGTATTGGTATTTATTATACCAGGCTCGAGCATCGAATAAATTGAAGTTCTTTAGGTCACACCAAAAACTATGATCTAGCAACATCAAATCCAACAATTAATCCTCGCGAAGCGAGTCAACTTCCCCGCCCATTCAACCAAACCCGAACCCCGGAGTCTTGTTTTTGTTGAATCAAGAAAAGA
>CAYNKQ010000009.1:0-36355 GCA_964397855.1 uncultured Candidatus Saccharibacteria bacterium
CCAGATAAAGCATTGGATCTTCTTGATGAAACTGCTGCTCATATTCGTGTTGAACGAGCCCATATGCCCGATAGTCAAAAACAGCTTATGAAAGAAGTTAAGCTAATTCGTCACCGAATGGAAGAAGCTGTAGCGCACGAGAACTTCGAGACTGCTGCAAAACATAAAACCAAATTGGCTGAACTTGAAAATACTTTAGAGAAGCGTCGAGCCCGTACTAAGGGTAAGCTCATTATGTCTGAGCAAGATCTTGCAAGTACCGTAGCGCTCATTACGGGCATCCCTGCTCAGCGAATACTAAAGCGCGAAGCGTCGTATCTACTTCGACTCGAAAAAACACTATCTAAGCACGTTATTGGTCAGGCCGAAGCGCTTGCTGCCGTCTCTAAGGCTATTAGACGCAATCGATCTGGGGTAAGTGATAGACGACGACCAATTGGCTCATTTGTGTTTCTCGGTCCTTCTGGGGTTGGTAAGACTGAACTTGCACGAGTGCTTTCTAAAGAACTGTACGATCGTGATGATTCTATGATCAAAGTTGATATGAGTGAATTTTCAGAACGACACACAGCTTCGCGCCTTGTTGGTGCGCCAGCGGGCTATGTTGGTTATGAAGAAGGCGGTGAACTAACAGACAAAGTTCGACGCAATCCGTATAGCTTAATACTCCTTGATGAAATTGAAAAGGCGCACCCTGATATTTTTAACATGCTTCTACAAGTTCTAGAAGACGGCGTACTCACAGACGCGAAAGGTAGAACAGTTGATTTCACTAATACAGTGATTATAATGACCGGAAATGTTGGGGCAGAACAACTGCAGCGTGAATCAGTACTCGGTTTTCGTGCGGAATCCAAGACTGAGATTGAAAGCCTTGAAGAAGTCCATGAAGATAACAAAGAAAGAGTCCTTGATGAGCTCAAGCACGTTATGCGTCCGGAGCTTATTAACAGGATAGACAAAGTGATTGTGTTCCGAGCATTGACCAACAAAGAGGCCGCTAAGGTTCTTGATCTTCAGCTTGGCGAACTAAACGTTCGTTTGCACAAAGAACATGAGATTTCGATTCATCTTGACAGTGCCGCACGAAAACTACTACTGGAAAAAGGTTATCACGCGACGTCTGGCGTAAGAACGCTGCGACGAGCAATACAAGATGAACTTGAAGACTATATTGCAGAACAACTTCTAGCCGGCAGGCTGAAGCCAGGTGTAGTGATTACTGCCACTGTGAAGAAGAAAAAGCTCGTTTTTGAAGATTCTGCTAGCACAGAACCTGCTGCAAAGTTGAAGAAACGTAGTATGGTGGTGAAAGCTGCTTAGCTGGTAGTAATTCGTGTGATTTGTGAACACGGTAGTATAGAATAAGAACTATGAATCGTCGACATACTTCGGGAATACTATTGGCGCTACTGGTGATCGGTTTTTTTGTAGCGCTTACCAACAAGCAGTGGATCAAAGACCAATATATTGTTTCAACAACTCAGCTGCAACCAGCTAGTGTAGCAGTGCTTGAAAATATTTCGTTAACAGATCAGGCTACGTTTCTATATAAAGCGAGCCGGCCTGAAATACAGACATCTTCGGCTTTCACTGCCTCATGCAAGAATGTCGCTCACGAGCAGAGCATCGTACTTGGTTGCTACACCGGTCAGCGGGTGTATATCTATGACGTTCAAGACGAAAGGCTTGAAGGTGTAAAGCAGGTAACTACAGCTCACGAACTACTTCACGCTGTTTACGAACGAATGAGTACTACAGAGAGGCAGAATATAAATGCCGCACTTCTTTCAACTGCAAACTCAATTGAAGATGAACGCTTTAAAGAAACACTAGCCCAATACCGACGCACCGAACCAGACCAAATAGAAAATGAATTACATTCTATACTCGGCACGGAAATTACCGTTCTACCTCAAAAACTTGAAGACCATTATGCAAAATATTTTAAAGATCGTAAGAAGATAGTTGCCTATGCCAAGCAGTACGAGACGGCTTTTAATGAATTAGATTCTCAGATCAAAACATACGATGAAGAGCTGGCCACTCTTAAAGTAAAAAAGCAATCACTTGAAGCTACTCTTGCTCAACAGCAAATCGCAGTTGAAACAGACAGAAAGAAATTGGATGCGCTTCGTGGTTCAGATCCGCAGCAGTACAACCAGCTTGTCCCTCAGTATAATGCCAAGATACAATCGTACAATGCAAACATTACAGCCGTAAAACAGACGGTCACGGACTACAATAAAATAGTAGAAAAGCGTAACGCATTAGCTAGTACGCAAAATGATCTTGTCAAGCAACTGGACAGCAGTTATCAGGCGCTTGAGTAACAGGTGCTATACTTAAGTTAATGGCAAGATCATCAATACAATTTGTATGCCAAGAATGTGGAGCACGGCACTCTAAGTGGGCTGGGCGTTGTAGCACCTGCGGAGCGTGGAACAGTTTGGTAGAAGAACTACCAGCGAGTCGTGACGCAGCCTTGGCGGCGGTCAAAGGCAAGAAGCTGGTGCCTACGCCAGTTGGCAAGCTGAGTAAATCTCAAAAAGCTTCAAGACTGTTCACTAATGTGAAGGATGTAGATGACGTATTGGGTGGTGGTTTTGTCAGCGGAAGCGTTAACTTAATGGCCGGACAACCAGGTATCGGTAAAAGTACGCTGCTTATGCAGCTGGCCGCAGAGTTGAGTAAGCAATACTCTGTGCTATATGTGAGCGGGGAAGAATCACTTGAGCAAGTAAGCCTACGCGCGAGTCGTATCACACCCAAAGAACAAAAGGTGCTGCTGGCAAGTTCGACCAGTAGTGACGATATCGCCCAAACCATGATGAGTGGTGAATATCAGGTTGTGATTGTTGACTCAATTCAAACAATCTCCTGCGAATCTGTTTCATCAGCCCCAGGTTCGGTTAGTCAGATCACCAACAGTACTTATTTGTTAACTCAGGCTGCAAAGCAAGCAAACACAACACTCATTTTAGTGGGCCATGTGACCAAAGAAGGCAGCATTGCGGGTCCAAAGCTTCTTGAACACTTGGTTGATGTTGTACTCAACCTCGAAGGCGATAGATATGGTGGTTTTAAAGTTCTGCGTGCAATAAAAAATAGATACGGTTCAACTTCAGAAGTCGGTATATTTGATATGACTGAAAAGGGGCTCCAACCAGTGAGTAACCCATCTGCAGTCTTACTTGCTGAACGTCAAGTTGCTGATGGTTCAATTGTACTAGCAGCAATGGAAGGCACTCGGCCAATTTTGGTAGAAGTACAGGCATTGGTAAATAGGACTTCATTTGGTTATCCTAAGCGTGCTGCATCAGGTTTCGACCTCAACAGGCTTAATCTACTCACTGCCGTGTTAACACGGCGCACAAAACTCAATCTAAGTGAATTTGATGTGTACATCAATGTAGTAGGCGGAATAAAGATTATAGAACCTGCGGCCGACCTCGCCATATGTATGGCAATTGCGTCAGCTGCGAAAGGCCTGCAGCTGAAAGATGATGCGGTAGTGTTTGGCGAGGTTGGACTTTCTGGTGAAGTTCGACATGTTCCGCACATCGAACAGCGGCTTAAAGAGGCTAAGCAACTCGGCTTCAAACAATCAATTGGTCCAAAGACCGACACCAAATCAACACTTCTTCAGCCCGTCACCAGCCTAAAAGAAGCACTCAATAATTACCTAAAATCTTAAAGGATTCACATGTTACAACTCGTTCTTATATTTTCAGGCTTTAGCCTCATTGCTAGTCTTTATACAATTTTTAAGTTGACTCCACGTCGTATTCGAAACGCGGGTCAATCAGTGCTACTAGACACGAGCGCCTTAATCGATGGGCGGGTACTGGAGGTAGTAAAATCTGGTTTTGTGCCAGAAGAACTACTTATTCCACGATTTGTTATTGCCGAGCTTCAGCTGCTTGCAGATAAGGCGGATCATACTAAACGCGAACGCGCTCGTTTTGGCCTACAGGTGATTCAGGATTTGCAAGACAGCAGATACTCCAAAGTCACAATCATTAGTGATGATATCAAAGAAGAAGCTGGTGTAGATGAGAAGCTGGTGAAGCTTGGTCTGAAACTGGGTGCTTTATTGTTTACCACAGATTACAATCTACTTAAAGTTGCCGAAATTGAAGGTCTCAGGGTACTAAACATTAACGAACTTGCGCAGAACCTACGCCCGACACATATTCCAGGTGAATGTACTGACATCAAGATTGTTGGTAAAGGCCAAGAGCGTACCCAGGGTGTCGGCTATCTTCCTGATGGCACATTGGTGGTCGTGGAAAATGCTGGCAATTCCCATAACCAAACAGTTAAGGTGGAATTCACTCGCAATCTGCAGACAACCGCTGGAAGAATGATGTTTGCCAAGATTGTTAAAGATACACAGAAGCAAGCCGCACCAGCAAAGAAGGTTCCTGCAAGAACAAGGGTTGCCCCTAAGGCTGTAAAGCCATCTAAGGGGCGCTCTGCCGTACCTCGTGCTGAGAATACTCAGGCTACTCGACCAACTCAAAAGTACCAGAGGCGTAAGAGTTATAAAGAGGCCGCTGAAGATAGTTTGATTGAAGCTATCGAATCTAAGTAAAATCAACTCCCTGTCTTTGTCATTCCCGCGAAGGTCCTAGACGCGTCGTGACGATGCAAGCATCCCTCATATATTCTTTAGTTACTGATTCGGGCAAGTCACTCCTTGACTCGTCACACAGAACCTTCCAGGGTTCGGGTTTGGTTGAATGGGTGGGGAGGCTGACTCACGAGACGAGGGTTAATTCACTATTAGGCTATTCCATTTGATTCGGCTTGAGCTAGCTACTTACCAAGATAGACTGCGAAGACGAGGTTGATTGATAGTAGAGCGAATCAGTAACTCGTACCTGAACGGTGTAGTTTCCAACATCTGGGAACGTATAAGTGGTGCTGTAAGATGTGCCGCCGCCAGGCTGCGAGCTCACAACCTGCCCGTTTACAAGAAACTCAACTGTTTGAATTGGGTTTGCACCACCGCCAAACGAAATGTTCAACGTTCGAGATCGAGATGGTTCACCCGCACTAGAGAAGGCAAAGCTGGTAGCAGCTTCAACACCACACTGGTGTACATCATCTTCTTTCGTAATATCGTAGCCATTAGGTGCCGCACCGATTACCTGTGAGTTTGGTTTTGTCGGGTCGCTCATAACAACAATCTTGATAGTTTCTCGCGCAGGTTCTGGGGTACACGAAGTAGCGAGTTTTTTAGAAACTCTATCCATAACATAGTCTTTGGCTTCTTCCTTTGGCTTTTTATACCATGAAGTAAAGAGATCGCTCCTGCCGCTCACAGAAAGCTTCTGAACGCCTTTTGGCTGCGTATACCACTGATTGGCTTTATAGCCATACTGAGGCTTCGTGAGGATGTCTGCATGTGCTCTGACCATGAAGCTACCGAATATCGGGCCAGTTCGGCTGTCGGTATAGCCACCCATAGCCTGGCCATCGCTACGACCGGCCCAAACACCAACGGCTAGCTTTGGAGAGTATCCCATCATCCAGCCGTCTTTGGAATTATCGGTTGTACCAGTTTTTACGGCAGCCTTTACGCCTTTAGGATTAAAGTAGCTAAGTCCACGACCGAACGTTACTGAGCGTGCAGCATCGTCGGCAAGAATGTCGCTAAGGATATATGATATTTCTTGGCTTCTGGCGGCATCTCCCCAGAGCGGCGTGCCGGGTGTATCTTTCCACTGCTGTACAACCTCACCGTTAGATTTCTCTATCTTTAAGACATATGTCTCTGGTTTTGCTACACCACCATTAGCCAGGGCTGCGTATGCAGCAGTGTGCTCGTCGAGTTGTACTGTACCTGAGCCGATAGCCAAGAACGGATCTGAACATTCGTTTGCAGCTCCACAGCCGATTGATGTTTCACCAGCTGCCTTTGCAACGTTGATAACATTTCCCATACCTGTAATATTGGCTGCTTTCATTGCCGGGAGGTTTCGTGATTCAGCCAGTGACATTCGAATACTTATATTGCCACGGAAACGCTTATCGAAGTTGTTCGGATAGATTCCATAGAATGCTTCTCGTGAATCAGGGATAACACTACCAGCACCATAGCTATTGCCGTTGAAGAGTGTCCCGTAGACAAACGGCTTTAGACTTGAACCGGGTTGTAAGTTGGCTGTAGCAGCGTTATAGCTACCGAATCCAGGATATTTATAGTCTCGACTTCCCGCTAGTGACATGACCTGTCCGTTGGTTGGATCAACTGCAACAAGTGCAGCGTTATCACCGCCGAGCCCGCCAGCACGTGATTCAACACCCTTCATATTTTCAGCAACTGATTTTTCAGCAAGTTGCTGCATATCCCAGTCAAGAGTTGTAGTAACGCGCCAGCCGCCTTTACGAACGTTATCGGCGCCGTACTTACCTTCAAGTTGTTTTATAAGCTCATCAACAAAATGAGGTGCCTTTTTAGTGGTAGGCTCAGAAGAGAGCGGCTTAATTGAAGCTAAGATATCAACTTTTTTAGCTTCTGTAGCCTGAGCGGATGTTATATAGCCTTGGTCCCGCATGTAATCTATTACGGTGCGTTGACGTGACAGTGCTGCTTCGGCGTCAAAACTTGGGCTGTTACTATCATATAAACTAGGGTACTGCGGAATAGATGCAATGTAAGCTGCTTGCTCTATGTTGAGATCTTTTGCTGGAGTGCCAAAATATCGTTGCGAAGCTGATTCAACACCATAGGCAGTGCCACCATAACCGATGGAGTTAAGATAAAAGTTAAGAATTTCATCTTTAGAATAGGTGCGCTCAAGCTCTATAGAAAGAATAATTTCTTTGAGTTTACGGGTATAGCCTGCAATTCCTGAACGAGTGTTGTCTTCAAGAATAACATTTCGGGCGAGTTGCTGGGTAATAGTTGAGGCGCCCTGTTTGCCACCACCACTAGCGTTGTTTACTACTGAACGCACAATACCGCGAACATCAAAGCCACCGTGTTTGTAGTAATCTTTGTCTTCGATAGCGACTGTAGCCCACTTCATGTTGTTATTAATCTGATCAGGCTTTACAAAAGTTAACTGCTGATCTTTATATAGTTCGTATAGAAGTACGGTTCCGGAGCGGTCATAAAACTTTGTGGTTCGACTCTGAACTCGTTTGGTGAGTTCATCAGGTCCAATAGCGAGATCTTTTCTAAAGACAGCAAAAATTGTAAGAATCAACACGATGCCAAGCGCCAAGCAGAGTCCACCAATTTTAAGAGCCATGATTCCACCCTGCTTACTAAACCAGTACTTGAAGAATCGTTTTGGGTGCATTCGGTAAGCGAGCCGCTTAATCCGTGATTTAGGAAGTGTAGCTAAAAATTCTGCTTTTTGACGTGATTTGGCGTCCGCCTTAGTTCGTTTTTTTGTAGCTAAATTACTATAAACTGAATGTGCACCTTTTCGGTGTGCTGGTTTTCTAACTGAGCCTCCGGAACCCTTCTTGCTGTCTTTTGTCATATCTTCAATTATACCTCATGCTTATGTATGTAGTACATAGTTCCAATAAATATATTGGCATTTTGAGGCTACAACTTACAGATGATATACTAGTGCAAGAATGAAGCAACTACGTTACAGCAGTCTAAATAAAACCTATGCCCACCAGGGCTAATTTTTAATACATACTATTGTTGCGATTTGTAATATAACTTGAAAAGGAATGACATGACACTTTCTGAAGAACTGACCTGGCGAGGTTTCATAAACCAATCGACATTTAGCGACATTACTGAACTGGATGCTGAGCCGAGAACCTTCTATCACGGCTTTGATGCTTCAGCTGATTCGCAGACAATCGGCAATCTTGCCGCCATGATGCTGGACAAAGCTTTTATTCGTCATGGCCACAAAGCACTGTTGCTTGCTGGTGGTGCAACAAGCCTTATTGGTGATCCGGGCGGAAAAGACAAAGAACGTCCGTTGCAAAGCGAAGAGACTGTCCGCAATAACGTTGCTGCGGCCGAAGAACAGATCAAGCGTGTTTTTAGTGATGATACATTTACGCTTGTAAATAATCTGGACTGGACAAAAGATCTTTCAGTATTGGATTTTCTTCGGGATGTCGGCAAGCACTTTGGCATGAGCACTCTGATACAGCGTGACTATATTCAGCAGCGCATTGGTGAAGGTGGCGTTGGTATGAGTTTTACGGAGTTCAGCTATACGCTGCTTCAGGGCTACGATTTCCTGCATTTATTTAACGAATACAATTGTACATTGCAACTTGCCGGTTCCGATCAATGGGGTAACAGCCTCTCCGGCGTTGATCTTATTCGTAAAGTCACTGGGAACGAAACGCATGTTTTAACCCTGCCGCTTATCATCAACAAAGCAACAGGTAAAAAATTTGGAAAATCAGAAGACGGAGCAATTTGGCTAGATGAGAACAAGACTAGCGCATACAAATTTTACCAATTCTGGCTCAACGCTGATGACGAAGGCGTGGGTGACTACCTAAAAATTTACACACTCATACAGCCAGAAGAGTTTGATGCTCTTATGGCCGAGTTTAAGGAAGCCCCTCACCAAAGAGCTGCGCAGAAATACCTTGCGTTTGAAGTTACAAAGTTGGTACACGGCGAAAAACGCGCACAAAGCGTGAAGAGTGTTAGTGAGGTATTGTTTGGTCAAAAAGCTTTTAACGAACTCTCCGCCGAAGATACTATCGAATTAGCAAAAGAGATCTCAGTTGTTGAAGCCAATGACGTAGTTGAAGCCCTTGTTGCAAGCGGCATCGCTACATCAAATTCAGAGGCAAATCGATTCCTGCAATCTGGTGCAGTTTCGGTTAATGGAGAAAAAATTTTACAAAATACAGAACTTTCAACTCTGGAAAGTTTCAATGGATACCAGCTACTCAAACGCGGCAAAAATAACTTCGCATTAGTCAAGAATTAAAAATGAGCCCCGTTTCGGGGGCTCGTACTAGGAGAGCGGACTGGAATCGTCGACGCATGCTTCGTTGGACGTTCCAACTTATTGATCCTAGTTACAACTGGCTGGGTCAGGGCTTCGGGATGAACGTGACGGTGCTGTCGGCCACGATGCCGCCCTCACCGACCACGCAGTCCAGGCAGACGGCCTTCGTGGCGGCCAGGACCATCTCGCTGATGAGCTGATCCATGTGCCACTTGATGCCGCTGAAGGCGACCACACCACCATGCCCATCGGTAGCGCTGCCGCCCCACTTGGTCCAGCCGGGGCGGAACAGGTGAGGGAACTCCTGCTGAATGCGCTGGGCGGGGAGTCCAGTCATCCAGCTGGCGAATGCCTTGGCGATCGCCACCTCCTCGTAGACGTTCTCGAGGGGCCGCCCACCGATCCAGGTCCTCTTGTACAGCACCACCTCGTCGATGAAAAGTTGGCTTGGCTCTTGTCCATATTTGGGCTCCCACGGCTTGGTGGGGTCCAGGATGATCAGACAGCCCTGCTTGGGCTTGGCCGTCTCCAGGAGTAGCAGCCCGTCAATGGCCGACAGAACAAGCCGGACCGCTTCATCGCACAACTCTCGGTTCAGACCGCTGAAGGTCATCTGTACTCCAATTGTAGTCGGGGTTCTTAACCCCTCGCAACTCGCAGTGAGGTACTATTGATATAATATCATAAATTAATATAAAAATCAATTATTCCCCGACCTATCTATTTATAAGATCTCTTCCATTTGTTTCAATATCTTGTTTCTCTGCTTGATAATCGAGCAGTTCTGAAATTTCCTGTGCCAGGCGGTAATCTTTATCGGTAACCATGTTCTGGTCGTGTGTTGTTGTAGAGACGAGCAGTTCGTTATAGTTGCGTATGCCAATGTCGGGGTGATGATTATGTTTGTTGGCAATATCGGCAACCGTGTTAAAAAGTGCTACGGCATGCGTAAAATCATCGCACTTTAGCACGAGGATAAGTTTTTCGTTCTTCTTGCTCCATCCGCTAGGTAGTCGACTCATGATACATTTATAGTACATGAATTTAGATAGTTCCGTCCAATTGATTAAAGGAGTAGGGCCAGAAACCGCCAAAAAGCTTGAAAAGCTCGGTGTGGTTACTATTTATGATCTTCTAACATTTTGGCCAAGACGCTACGATGATTATTCAGAAGTATTGCCTATAAAAGAGATTAAGCCTGGCGGTGTTACCGTCAAGGCAAAGATCGAATCGATCAAAACGAAACGTGTTCGACGTGGAATGCACCTGACGGAAGCGGTTATACGTGATGACAGTTCGGCCATCAGAGTGGTTTGGTTTAATCAGCCTTACCGAGAAAAATACTTCCAGACAAATAAAGAATACTATTTTTCTGGTCTGTATGACTTCAGCTTCAACCGGTACGTACTCCAGAGCCCTACGGTAGAAGAAGCTAAGGAATTCACTACAAACACTGCCAGAATTGTTCCAGTATATGCACAAACCAAAGGCCTCGATTCAAGAGAAATTAGAAAAGCTCTTGCTGAAATCACCAGTATGTTTCAAGAACTCCCCGAAACATTGCCAGAAGAGATTATCAAGAAGAATAATCTCAGTACATTCGCTATTGCTGCTTTGCAGCTGCACTGGCCCGAAGATCAACAAAAACTCGCCGACGCGAGAGAGCGTATTGGGTTTGAAGAAATCTTTGCGTACGTTTTGGCTGGCCAAATGAATAAGCGACAAGTAGAGCAAGAAATTGCGCTTAAAATAGTATTTAATGCAGCTGTTGCCAAAGAGTACACTACAGCACTACCATTTGAACTTACGTCATCACAAAAGCTGGTTTCCTGGGAGATATTACAAGATATTGACCGCGAGACACCCATGAATCGGTTACTCGAAGGTGATGTCGGGTCAGGCAAGACCGTTGTAGCAGCGTTCGCGGCTTACGTAGCAGCTAAACAAGGTATTCAAACAGCAGTAATGGCACCAACCGAGCTGCTTGCCAGGCAGCATGCACAGACACTAGCTAATCTACTTGAACCACTTGGTATCAGTGTGGGGCTCCTTACCTCAGCCGTAAAAGGTAAATCCAGAACTACACTCAAAGAACAGCTGGCCAACGGAAGTGTTGATATCGCAGTTGGTACCCATGCCCTCATTCAAGACTCCGTGAGTTTTAAGCGACTTGGTCTAATCGTGGTAGATGAACAGCACCGCTTTGGAGTCAAACAGCGTCAGAAGCTTGTTGATAAGGCCGAGAAGATACCGCACATTCTAAGTATGACGGCCACGCCAATCCCGCGCAGTTTGGCGCTTACAGTGTATGGTGAACTTGAGATCTCGCTTATTACTCAAAAACCAAGCAATCGGCTGCCAATTAAAACCGTCATCTGGTCACCCAATTCCCGAGCTCAGCTATACGAAAAGATTGATAATGAAATCAAGAATGGATGCCAGGTCTTTGTTGTTTGCCCGCTGATTGATGAGAGCGAAAGTTCTGAAGCCAAGAGTGTGTCGGCAGAACTTAAAAGGCTCAAGCAAGGCGAATTCAAACACCGAAGAATGGCCATGTTACATGGCAAGATGAAGGACGAAGATAAAGCGGAGATTATGCAGCAATTTGCCGATCATGAACTAGATATTCTCGTAAGTACTACGGTAATCGAAGTTGGTATTGATATTCCAAACGCCAGCGTGATGTTGATTGAAGGAGCTGATCAATTTGGATTAGCCCAGCTCCATCAGCTCCGTGGTCGTGTTGGTCGTGGTTCGGAGCAAGGCTACTGTTATCTCATGCCGTCCACATCAGCCAAGCCCTCAAAGCGTCTTCGAGCAATGGAGAGTACCGCAGATGGTTTCAAGCTAGCCGAGATGGATCTTGAACTACGCGGACCTGGCGCAATCTACGGTGCTCGTCAACATGGTGCTCTTGATCTTAAAATTGCCAACATCACTGACATGGAATTAATCAGAAAAGCTAAAGAATCTGCTAGCATTTTCATGGAATCAAAACAGCAACTTTCCGACTTCCCTGATCTTGAAAAACGAGTACTCAAGAGCCTGAGCTTAACCTACCTGAACTAGCACTACTCGGCGACCAGTGGCTTGGCAATTGCTCATATAGCTTTACCGGGTTAGAATATGCACATGAAGAAACCACTAAGTGACGAAGACTTTGTGGCTATTTACTCTCGAGTTCCGAGACTCAATGTTGAATTGATTGTACGAACCGGCCAGGGTATTTTGCTTACAAAACGCGCAATAGAGCCCTGGAAGGGTAAGTGGCACGTGCCAGGTGGAACTGTGCACTACGGGGAGACATTTGATGATGCCATAAAAAGGATCTCGTTAGACGAACTCGGTACGGGTGTTGTAAGCACAAAACCAGTAGGTTATATGGAATACTTATCGAGTAAAAACCTTGATGTTTTCACGGGATGGCCTCTCGGTGTGGCCTTCATTGTGGAACTGGCGGGGAGCGATATTTACCTTAACGAAGATGCCGAAAGTCTAAGATACTTTAATAGCTTACCCGATGACCTGATTGTTGATCAGCGGGTATTGTTGGAACGAGTCTTGCGGGGTGAAGTCTAATGTACGCCGGAACAACGCTACACAATAAGTCGGGTAACTTAGTTGGTGCTCACCAAAAGTTTGATAAAGCAGCACGCAAGTTTATCGAAGAACTTCGCCCAGAAACCAATTTGCCAACAGCTAAAGAGATCCTTCATTTTGAAGGTAACAATGGGCCAGATGGCGTAAAACGTAAAAGTGCCGGTAAGGACGAACCATGGCATTTTTGGGATCCAACAAACTCCGAAGACACGCTTCTGCTCAAAATCATCAGGCAGCACTTTAGTGGGCTGGTAAAGGGCTTAGCAGAAGATAATTGCGAGAAGTCAGCTTTTGAGGCTGCCTGGATGGCCCATGCTATTGTTGATGGCCTTACTCCCGCCCACCATTACCCGTACGAAGCTAAGCTCACCGAACTTCGTGGCGAAGGCATGGAAACGCGCAATAGTGTTCGCGCCAAGATGATAATTAAAGGTGAAACGAAACGCCAGACCGTACAAAAAAACTGGAAAACCTGGGGAGCTAAAGGTTTGATTATTAGTCACGCCTATTTTGAATTTGGCGTGAGTTCTACTGTTCGCCCAATGAAGTTTACAAAACACCTCTTGAACAGTGGCGACATAAAACACGCCAAAAATATTGGACTCGAAGAATATTTAAAAGAACAAGCCTTGGAGATTTACGAACTCAATATGTACGAACGTTTCTTGCGACGCGGCTGGACGACTAAGCTTGCAAGAGAAATACGAACTCAGCTTTCACCAAGAATTGTTCGTTGTATCGCTATGGCTTGGATTTTGGCAATCGATGAGGCAGCGAGCTAATGCGAATTATTGCCGGCCGCTACGGCAGCCGAATCATTAAGGCCCCACGGGGCTTTAATAGCAGTCCAATGGGTGATCGAATAAAAAGCGCACTCTTTAATTCACTTGGCGACTTAACTGAAAAAGAGGTTTGGGACGCGTTTGCGGGCAGCGGCGCACTCGCCATTGAATCGGTCAGCAGAGGGGCCTGGTATGCACTTGCTACCGAAAGAGATCCTAAAACCTATAAAGCCATTAAAGCTAACGTAGAAAAGCTTGGGGCCCACAATGTAGATGTAGTGAAGGCATCTTGTAAGGCCTGGTCGTCGACTAACCCTGAGAAACAGTTTGATATCATCTTTTGTGATCCCCCATGGACGGATCTCCAGTTATCCACAGTGTTCTCGTTGATTCGTCATTTAAAACCCAATGGGCTTATGGTATTATCATATCCAGGTAGAGAAGATGTGCCGACAGCCAATGGAGTTGTTGTGGTGGACAATCGAAATTATGGCGACGCAGCACTAGCTTTCTACCGTTTGGAATAGGCACCGCTTGGTGCCTATTTTTATGTTTTGAATTTGAATCAAGATACGCTATAATTACATCCGTTCCAGTTGCATAATTGTGTTGATCACAAATACACGGATGTGGTGAGTTTGTGCGCAGAACAACGAGATATAATGTAGACACCTGCGTGCCATGTCCGAGATGACGATAATCTAGAACACCAGGGTTACAATTAAAAATATGCGGATGTGGTGGAATTGGTAGACACGCTAGCCTTAGGAGCTAGTGCCGCAAGGCGTGGAGGTTCAAGTCCTCTCATCCGTACCAATGTAAGTGCCAGGTTTAAGCCTGGCATTTTCATTGGCTAAGTTTTGGTAGGACGCAGAACCTCGTTGAGCGAGCGGCACCATCTATCGTGACACCGAGCCCCAATTCACCGTCTTTTACGATGTGTTTTTGTTGGCTTATGCTTGCCAACCTCTGATTTGTATCGGATAATTGAGCAGATATGGCTACTCCAGAAACTCAGATTGACCCACTTATCTTTGATCGTGACCACGAATTGGAATTTAGCTTTGCTCTTGGCGGCACCGCGTAGGACTATACCGATGCAGTAGATATAATATCTCGATACGAAAAAGAAAACTCTGATGAGGCTAAGGAGAGAAAGAGTAAAGAATTACGAGCAGACCCAGGAATCAAAGAGCATATTGACAAGATTGCAGATGTCGTTGGGGAAGGCTTTATGAGTGGATTTATTGATGAAATTTTAGTTGAAGGTGTGGTGGATCCTGCCGATCGAGTCGCGTATACAAAAGCGCTGAAGACTAGGGGCGAATCTAGTGTGTTGTTGGCCGGCTATGTTTTTGGCTATCAGGCATATATGCAAGAGAACCTCATGACTGTGTTTGATGGCGACAGGGACGAGGCGGTGCCAACTTCATGGTCCGCAACTTGGTCAAGGCTCAGAGGGACCTTGCACCCACTAGGAGGAACAGTCTTAGCGGAGGTAGCGGATTTTTTTGATGAAATGATTCATTGGCACTATAGGGATAGTTACGATCATACGGACGCACTGCGCGGATCTGTAGTAGCACAAGATGTTTCCGCTAGAACCTTCTACGAAGAAATGGAGAGCCACCTCACGCGATCAATCGTTAGACGTCCAGACGATTGGTCGTGAGGAACTTCTTTCGGCCGCTAGGGCGCATAATTTTACAGTGATGTTAGACATCAGTGAGAGGCTGTTATTTTAAGCGGTCAACCTTATTTTCGATATTTTTAATCATACCGCGGAGATCGTTAAGAGTATCTTCGATATGACGAATACGACCTTCTAGTTGATTACGGGTTTCTTCAATCTTACGTTCGGCATCTGCGGAATCTTGAGTGCCCTTAAGTGTGGAGTTTCGAATTTCAGGAATCATTTCGGTATGTCTGCGCAGTTCGTTCACCGAGCCCTTGGTTTCTTGTGATTCTTTGTAAATTGCTTGTAGCCAGCCGAGTAAGTTTTTAACATCTTCTTGATTCATTGATTCTCCTTAGGTACGCTTAGTATAGCAGATATTGTTGACAAATTGCTATTGTATGTGATATAATAAAATTATAGATGTGTAAAGAATATCTAAACACCACTTTTATGGTTAACAGCCACGTACATATCCAGCCTCGCTTGGTCGGATAGCTTTTTCGTATACACAAATACTCAACGCTCCGATCAACGGGGCGTTTTTGTTATTGAATACTTAAAAATATGGAGAATAATATGAAAATAAGATATACGCCGCCAGATGAAGCGGCAGAGATAATACTTGAAAGAAAAACGAACGAAAGCCTTCAAGTGCAACTAACTAATCTCACAGGTGGTAACGAGCCACAAGGTTGTTTTGCGATAGATTATGAATTCCCACCCGCCGTGTATGCCGAATACATCGCTCGACCAACCGTGGCAGACATAGCTTTTGCTAAAGAATCACTTGCTGCAGGACTTACGCCGTGGTGGGCAACATATGAACAAGACGTTTTCACTACCACAAATGTAAAGAAGACCGACATGCTACGACCGCCACTATCCATGAGCAAGGGTCAGGATACTCGCTCATGGATAGTCAATGTCCAGGACAGGCAGCGGCGGAACACGGGTATAGGCGCATGCCCAACGAATATTAATGACTACACCGTTACTGAATACTGGCAAGCATTGCGAAGACTCGTACTACCTACAGTTGGACTAGGAGCGTACTTGAACAATGTAGTCGATCTGAGTGAATCGTACGCAAGATGGTCAGACAGTGGTGGAACTGACAAAAAAAGCCGAGCATATTACCCAGCAATTATGGGAATGTATACCGCACGGGCAGTACTATTTGTCGATTATGATAGATTTCCGGACTTCTTGCCGATTGCTACTGCAGGTTATGAAGCCGCAACCGACGCATTAGGGCTTGAACCGGTAATAGTAAAGTATAACCCAGAACAAGTTGAAGCAAGATCACTGGACGGCAACGGAAGGTTAATTGGCCAACGTCAGACTGATCTGACCAGATTTACTACCGCTCAGCTCACATGTATTTTAGAGGAAGGTGAGAGTGATGCAGGTGAACAGTAAACCAACCCTAGCTATGTGTGTCACAAGTCTTGGCGCCACTAAAAACCAGCTGAAGCAACTGCCAAGCCTTCTTGCTAAGTTAGAGCGTTATTTTAACGTGGTAGCACCAGTAAACCTTGTATCTAGCGATATATTTGATTCTCAGCCAGCTGCAGACCGGTTACAGAGTCTTGATGAGGCTTTTGCGGCTGCGGATGTAATCGTTGCATTTAATGGTGGGTACAATTCGATTGAATTATTTGAGCGGTTCGATGCAATCAAGGCTGGCAACGATAAAATTTTTATTGGCTATTCTGACAATACACTCTTGGTGAATGCGTTACCAGCTGCCAACAAATCACGGGGCTGGCTTGGCCCAATGATAGCGACGATGCTTAGGTACCCAGAGTACGTTGATGTATGGGCTCAGAATATCCTGAGTTGGGTCAAGACTGATTTTCAAGCCATCAGTTCAGACTACAACCGAATTGGCATCAGAACTCTCCAAGAAGGAGAAATGCGGGGTAGAGTGATTGGTGGTAATGCGTACACATTCGACTTATTACAGGGCACCCGCTACTCACCATCTTTTAATAGACCGTTCATCTACATACTTGAGGGTGAAGATTTTATTACTGACAAAAACCGGATCTGGCAAGACACTATCCGCAACCTAGACTCAGTACTGCTCCAGCCTGGTGCCATTCAAAACATACAAGGTTTACTGATAGGAAAGTTCCCCGACACATATAGTCTTGATGTAGGCGAGCTAAAAGCCTCAATAAATAAACGTGCTGTATTGAAGTCCATTCCCGTGGCATACGACTTCCCACGGGGCTATGGTCAGCCTTCACTTACGCTTCCGGTGGGTGAAGAACTCTCTATCAGGGTATCAGCAGATGACACTATAACCATTAATAAGCTATAATTGGAGCAATATGACAAAACTAAGTACACAACCCTACAAAGGCGCAAGAGATTTCTACCCAGAAGACAAGCGTCTGCAAAACTATATTTTTGATACCTGGAAAATCGTGTGTGAGCGCTATGGCTACGAAGAATACACCGCTCCCGTGCTTGAACCAATTGAAATGTACACCAGTAAGACTTCTGATGAAATTGTAAACGAACAAACCTATAGTTTTACCGACCGTGGTGGTAGAACTGTTGTAATGCGGCCAGAAATGACACCAAGTGTTTCGCGAATGGTAGCTGGCAGAAGGCAAGAATTAGCCTACCCAGTACGTTGGTATTCAATTCCAGATTGCTGGCGCTATGAACGACCTCAGCGCGGCCGTAACCGCCAGTTCTGGCAACTTAATGTTGATATCTTTGGCATTGCCACCGTAGATGCCGATCTAGAAATTATTAGTTTAGCTGACGCAATTTTAAAGCAGTTTGGCGCTGATGATTCTATGTATCAAATTAAAATCAACAGCCGTAAGCTGATTAACCTCATTATGGCGCAGTACTTAGAACTTGATGCCATTCAGGCTAAGCAGATGGTTCAGCTGTTCGATAAAAAAGACAAACTGAAGGCTGAAGATTTTGTGGAACGTGCGAGACAGATCTTTAAAGATGATCAGCAGGCTGAGGGCTTACAAAAGTTACAAGTACTCCTGAACGCGAAAACACTCGCAGATCTACCGGAAGTACTTCGAGAAAGCCAAGCCGTAACTGAAGTTCAGGTTCTGTTCACGTTGCTAGGTGAGCATCAAATCAGCTCAGCTACGTTCGACATTACTCTTATGCGCGGTTTTGACTATTACACAGATATTGTGTTTGAAGTAGTTGATACTGACCCCGAAAACAATCGTTCTATGTTTGGTGGCGGTCGTTATGATGGCCTTGTTGGATCATTTGGAGTTGAGCCAGTTCCAACAGTCGGTATGGCTATGGGTGATGCTACAATTGAAAACTTCTTGGAAAGCCATAATTTATTACCAAAACTTGAATCCACGACAAAAGTCTACACGGTTATAATTGGCGACGTACTCAAAGAAGCTCAGGATATTGTGCGACAACTCCGCTCAAAGGGGGTGAGCGTTGCAATTGACCTTACTGACAGAAAGCCAGAAAAGCAGATCAAGGCCGCGCTTAAAATGGGTGTGCCAAACTTACTATTTATCGGAGAAGAAGAACTTAAAAATCAAAAGTATATTTTAAGAAATGTAGAGTCACAAAAAGAAGAAGTGCTTTTGATTGAAGAGATAGCGACTGCATTATAGTGAAGAACCAGCGTGCAGCTGGCTGCACGTTAGCACACGATTAGCTAGTTAACTGATGCTATTGAATCTTTTAGAAAATTTGATTCCCACGCAAATTGTTTAGGTAACGCCTGCCACTTGAGTTACTGAGCTCAGTCGGGCCTTTACGTCTTGTAGGGAGACTCGAGTACATTCATTTCCATAGCCAGAGCGTCTGACAAAGTCTGGGGAAAGGGTGAAGGTTGCGTATCTGTCAACCACAACTTTTGTAAGCTTCTCTAGAGTTGTGACTTTAATGTCAGGGTGCTTCGTTGCAGTTACAGCTTCTGAGGTTAAATCTTGGCCATCTCTACCGCAGAGTCTTACAACCGCACCTGCTAAAGCTTCGGTTTGCTCATCGATCCCTTCAGTTAGGAGTGTTGTTTTTGCACCCGCTGTTTTTCGTATTCCAATTGGCCTGCCCTGCTTGTCAACGATAATTACTGCCGGCTCTAGGTACCATGGATCTGGCGATGGTGATGGTTTGGAAAACTCAGCAAGATCTTCTAAAGCGAATCCTTCAAGTAGCCCGCATGTTTCGAGCACGACACCAGTTTTAAAACTAACCGTGATTTCAGTATCGCGCAGTGTTTCAATTCTTGCAGCCAGATTCCCAAGTTCGGTGACGGGCGTTAGTGGTGATATGGAGCGGGGTGGAAAACTACGATCTCGTACTGTATCATGCACGGCTATTTCTGCCGGAAGCCTCAGTGCGCAACGAAGAGCGCTAGCGTGGTCATTATAAAACCTTTGATCTTTGAGTTGTAACTCGTGACCATACATTTCGCACATCTCAGCGACACCTTCTACTAAGTCAGTGGGACGTTCTAACGTAGTACTCATAAATATATTATATCACATAATATATTTATAGTAAACATTCAATCCTCGAGAAGCGGGTCAGCTTTCCCACCCGAATGCCAGAGATACTCGAGTGGGTTAATATCGCGAGTGAGGGTTTTGTTATCCGCTACGGCGGAATCTAATAATCCTTTTTTAAGAATCAGAAGGTAGTTCAGTGTTTCTGTTGCCTTGGTTCACTTTTTCTATCAGATGTGGCATAATGGTCGCCTATGCAAGTAACACGTAAAGACATCTCAGAGACGAAAGTAAAACTAACCATCAGCCTTGGTGTTGAAGAACTCGTGCACGCAAAACAGCACGAACTCCAAGAACAGGCAAAAACAATGAAGGTAACTGGTTTCCGGCCAGGTAAAGCACCCACCAGCGTTGTAGAAAAGCAGCTTGACCAGAATCAGCTTCAAGCGAGTGTCATTAATCATGCCATTAACGACTTCTACGGTGAAGCAATTACTAAAGAAAAGCTTCGTACACTGAATCAGCCAGAGGTTGAAGTCGGTAAATTTGTTCCGTACACAGAACTTGAATTTACGGCTGAAGTAGAAATTATGCCCCCAATCAAGCTGACTGACTACACAAAGATCAAAAAATCACCTGCAAAAGTTACTGTAGCTGCAAAAGATGTTGACGAAGTGATCACTAACTTACTCAGTCGAAGTGCTATTAAAGAAGATAGCAAGAAAGCGGCAAAAGAAGGTGATGATGTCACCATCGACTTTGAAGGCACCGACAAAGACGGAGAGCTCGTAGCTGGTGCGAGCGGTAAAGACTACACGCTTGGTCTTGGTAGCAAAACTTTTATTCCCGGGTTTGAAGAAGGCCTTGTTGGAGTCAAAAAGGGAGACAAGAAAGAACTTAAACTTGAATTTCCTAAAGACTATCAATCCAAAAAACTGGCTGGTAGCAAAATTACATTTGCAGTAACGGTGAAGAATGTTCAATCTGCCACTGTTCCAACACTTGATGACAAATTTGCTGCATCTGTTGGCCCATTTACCACTGTCGAAGATCTTAAAAAAGATGTCAAGCAACAACTTCTTGAACAAAAGGAAACTGAAGAGCTCAACAAAGTTAAGGATTCAATTGTTGAAGAGCTTGTTAAAAAGTCTACATTAACGTTACCAGAGGTGCTTGTTAACGATCAGATTTCAATGCTTGAACACGACTTCAATCAGAACCTTGTGTACCGAGGTATCACCAAGGCTGAGTATCTCAAACAGGAAGGCTTCAAAGACGAACAAGAATGGAAAGACAAAGAACTTAAAGAACAGGCTGAGCGACGTGTTTCTGTAGGAATGGTGCTTTCTGAAGTTGCTGAAAAAGAGGATCTTAACGTAACCGAAGAAGAAATTTCAGCACGCATTGCGGTTTACAAGCAACAGTATCAGCAGTCTGCTGATCAGTTTGATCAACCAGAAATGCAACGCGAAGTTGCTTCACGAATACTAACCGAAAAGACAGTCGACCGACTGTTTGAACTCGCTACAAAATAGGCAGTTAGGAAATGATCAGGGCTGCCATCAGACAGGTAAAAGAAATGGGCGGCTCACTCAGTGAACTGCGTCCAGTTGAAAAAGTGGTTGGAATAGGCGTGCTACTCGTAGGTGCCTCAGTAATGAAATATGATACAACCTTGACTGCTCAAGAGCGTGACTTAGGGGCTGATATCTTGTTTGGTACAGCTATTGTATCAAGTGTGGCTACTGTGCTCACTGGAGGTCGCCGGTAGATTGAATCTGGATATCCAGTAGCTGTGCAAGTGCTAAGAGTATAATGAGTGTTCCATGGGATCTGTCGTTCAGTCCAAGTTGTACCAAGTCTTCGCCATGGGTTATGTCGATAATTCCAACTTCTTCTAAGAGATTCTTGTCGATATCAAGTTTCCATGAATCAAAATAGTTGCTTTCAGTTTTAGCGTAATCGTTGACCCGTAGTACTAGCGCGCGAATAGCGTCAACATGTTGAAGGTCATGAACGTCTTCAAGCTCGGCGAGTTTCTTGAGTCCAGCGTATGCGGCAGTTTCAATATCGGCTACCAAGCTCATAGTTGTTTCAGGTTGTGTAAATAGTAAACCCTCAAAACTGTTACTGAAGGCTATCGGTGTTGTTGTACGAGATATCAACGCCACATGCATATACATATTATATCATTCATATTATAAATAATCAAACAGCACAGACAATCTTCAACTGGGCATTGGCAGTCTTGACCTGCGAGTGCTAACGGACTACAATAGGAAGCATGTTAATACCTACTGTGATAGAACCATCGGGCCAAGGCGAACGTGCATTTGATATCTACAGTCGATTACTGCGTGATCGTATTATTTTTCTTCACGACGAAGTAAACGAACATACTGCAGGGCTTATTGTAGCTCAGCTCTTATTCTTGCAATCAGAAGATGCCAAGAAAGATATCTATTTCTACATAAACAGCCCCGGTGGTCATGTCTATGACGGTCTCGCTATTTATGACACCATGCAATTTTTAACCTGTGATGTTCAAACAATTGGCATTGGCCTACAAGCGAGCATGGGCGCCTTCTTGCTTAGTTCAGGCACTAAGGGTAAGCGCGCGGTGCTTCCAAATGCTAAGACCATGATTCATCAACCGAGCAGTGGTGCCCGGGGCAGAATTACTGATATGGAGATCGATCTGCGCGAGGGTATTGCGCTTAAGCAGGCTCTTAATAAGATTCTTGCAAAAAATACTGGCCAGACTGTTAAAAAGATCGAGGCAGACTCGGATCGTGATTACTGGATGAGTGCTGAAGAGTCTGTTAGGTATGGACTTGTCGACAAGATTATTACCAAACCTGTGAAATAAATCACAGAATTATGGATTAAATAGGAGTACTCTGCATAATTATGATCAGCACAAATATTCAATTAGTTCCAGCAGATGCGCACCCAGACTATATGTCTCAAGCTGTACAGCCTTTTACGGCCAACGATTTTGATGCGGCTCAGCTGAATGCCAATACAAGGTCAAACTTTGATACGGTTCAAAGCGCCGAAGAGAAACTTGCATCTCTGTCAAAGTTTGCATACCGTCATGCTGTGCTATTTGGGGGCGAAGCGGCAGGAAGCGCCACCTTGATGGACCAAAATGCAACAAGAGTTCAGCGAGTGCTGAGGCACTTCGGCAACGACTTTAGTCGTGTCAGAACGTTTAATGGATGGTACGATCTAAGTGCAGCTACGGTGGGCGATTCCGAAGAAGACCTGAGCACAGCAATACTAGGAAACATACTAGACATAGCCGCCGACAAGGGTCTCACGCATGTGGAAACTGTTGTTTCGGAAGAAAAAGAAGGTAAGAATCCTAATCTTATAGTTATTGAACATACGGCTCGACTAGATCAACTCGGATTTGTGCGTGTTGTAAAGGATCCAGAAAATCCCGAAGAACAAGAAGGAGAGCCTGTCCGTGATCAAGGAAGAGTTTATCCGGGCATAAGGTACAGCGTAAGCTTGTAGCGTTCGATTACGTTATGTTACTAACGTCGTTTTGAGTGCCAGCCGAAAGATCTGAAACTCTTATTCCAAAATACGCGAGATTCTTCGACTGATGCGCGGAATGACAGAAGCAGCACTTTGATCAAAACTATTGACATTCTTTCAGTGCTCGGTCACAATGAGTATCAAGAGGTAGTGTAAGCCTGATTTACTTCAACTGCAGTAAAGTAAATCAAAATGCGAGCTTAGGGTCACTTCGAGGTTTTCAACATACAATTTAATGACTTCAACGACTGCATTTTGCATGAATGTGGTGCCGTGGGGTCACAATAAGGAGCAGCTCTGCCTATGGCTAAGACAGATCTAAAGAAGCGCGAAAAGCGTGTCTATTTTACTAAAACGGACGACGCACTTTCACTTCCGAACTTGATTGAACACCAAACTAAATCGTTTCAGAACTTTGTACAAGAAGGTCTTGGCGAGATTTTTGCGGAAATCAACCCGATTGAAGACTATACGGGTACTAAGATCGAACTTCGCTTTAAGGAATACCACTTTGGTGATCCAAAACGATCTGAACTAGAGGCTCGTGAAAACAACGTAAGCTTCGAAGCTCCACTGTATGCAAACCTAGAACTCACCAACAAAGTAACTGGTGAAGTTAAAGAACAAGAAATTTACCTCGGCGACTACCCATGGATGACAAGCCGGGGTACTTTTGTAATTAACGGCGCAGAACGTGTTGTGGTAAGCCAATTGATTCGTTCTCCTGGTATCTTTTTCACCGCTGATCAAGCTGGTGGCCGCAATAACTACGGCGCAAAACTTATTCCTGGCCGCGGTGCATGGCTTGAATTTGAAACTGCTGCAAACGGTGCTATCTACGTAAAGATCGACCGACGTCGTAAGCTTCCCGTAACAACTTTGCTTCGTGCACTTGGTTACGCTCAAACTGGTCAACTTAAAGAAATCTTTGCAGATGTCGACAACGGTGATGTAAGTTACATCGATGCAACCGTTGCGAAAGACCCAAGCAAAGGCAATAGCGACGCTCTAATTGAAGTATATCGCCGCATTCGACCGGGTGACCTAGCCACTGTAGACAACGCTCGCAGCCTTATCGAGAACGTATTCTTCAACTTCAAACGATTCGACCTCAGCCGAGTTGGTCGTTATAAGATGAACAAACGACTTGATATCGACGTTGCTAACGTTGCCGAAAACCGCGTTATGCGACTTGACGACCTCGTAGCTATTGTTAAAGAGATTATTCGTCTTAATAACACTCAAGACGCTCCAGATGATATTGACAGCCTTGCTAACCGACGAATCAAGCTTGTTGGCGAACTTGTACAACGTCAGTTCCGTATCGGACTTCTTAGAATGGAACGAAACGCTAAAGACCGTATGTCTATGTCTGAGATTGAAACAGTAACGCCTGCGCAGCTTATTAACGCTCGCCCAATCGTTGCTGCTGTTCGTGAGTTCTTCGCAAGCTCGCAGCTTTCACAGTTCATGGATCAAACCAACCCACTCTCAGAGCTCGCTCACAAGCGACGTCTTAGCTCAATGGGTCCTGGTGGTCTCTCGCGAGAACGCGCTGGATTTGAAGTTCGTGATGCACATGCAACTCACTACGGACGTCTTTGTGCCGTAGAAACTCCAGAAGGTGCCAACATTGGTTTGGTACTTAACCTTGGTTCACATGCTCGTGTTAACGAATATGGCTTCATTGAATCTCCCTATCGTGTTGTTAAAGACGGTAAAGTCACTAAAGAAGTTGTGTATCTCGATGCTGACGAAGAAAAACGAGCAATTATTGCTTCTGCTGGTATTGAACTTGGCAAAAATAACGAGTTCCTTGATCCTCGTGTTTCAGCCCGTGTCAAACTACAGCCAGAAGAAGTTGATGTTGAGCTTGTGACTCACATGGATGCGGCTCGTAACCAGATTCTTGGTTCAACTGCTTCACTTATTCCTTTTGTAGAAAAAGATAACGTAGGTCGTGCACTTATTGCGTCCAACCAACAGAAGCAGGCGGTTCCACTTATTACTGCCAAGACTCCTGTTATTGGAACGGGTATGGAAGAAGTTGTAGCCCGAAACAGTGGTCAAGTTATCTACGCCGAAGAAGACGGAACGGTTACTTCAGCTTCTGCTGACGAAGTAGTCGTTAAATACGCGACTGTTACTAAAACCTACCGACCACAGCACTTTGTTCGCACAAATGAAGGTTCTTCAATGAACCAAAAAGTTGTTGTCAACTCAGGTGATGTACTAAAAGCTGGTGACGTACTTATTGACGGCATGAGCGTACAGCACGGTGAACTTGCACTTGGTAAAGACCTTACTGTAGCATTCATGCCATGGGGTGGTTACAACTTTGAAGACTCAATCATTGTTTCCCGACGACTTGTTGAAGACGACGAACTCACAAGTATTCATATTTCTGATTACATGGTTGAAGTTCGCGAAACGAAGCTTGGTCCTGAGATTGTAACTCGAGATATTCCAAATGTATCTGAAGAAAGCCTTCGTCACCTTGATGAAAGCGGTATCGTACGCATTGGTGCTGAAGTTAAAGCTGGCGATATTCTCGTCGGTAAGATTACACCTAAGGGTGAGCAAGAACTTAGTTCTGAAGAACGACTCCTACGCGCAATCTTCGGTGAAAAAGCTAAAGACGTTCGTGATACTTCACAGCGCATGAACAACGGAAAACACGGTAAAGTTGTTGGTGTTAAGATCTTCTCACGTGCAAACGGTCATGATCTTAAAGCTGGCGTACTTATGCAAGTCCAAGTGTTTGTAGCTCAAATGCGAAAGATCGCAGTTGGCGATAAGCTTGCTGGACGACACGGTAACAAGGGTGTTATTGCTCGAATCATGCCAGAAGAAGACATGCCATTCATGGAAGACGGTACTCCTGTAGACATCGTACTTAACCCACTCGGTATTCCTTCTCGTATGAACATCGGTCAGCTATTCGAAATTCACCTTGGTATGGCTGCAAATGTACTTGGTTATACTGCTGCAACTCCTGCCTTCAACGGTATTCCTGTTGATGTGATCAAGGCTGAGCTTAAAAAAGCTGGTCTTGCTGAAGACGGTAAGCAAATGCTTATTGACGGACGTACTGGTGAATACTTCAAAGAACGCGTATCTGTGGGCATTATGCACATTATTAAGCTGCACCACATGGTTGCAGACAAGATTCACGCCCGGAGCATTGGCCCCTACACTATGGTTACGCAGCAGCCACTTGGTGGTAAAGCTCAAAACGGTGGTCAGCGTTTCGGAGAGATGGAAGTATGGGCACTTGAAGCTTACGGTGCAGCCAACACGCTTCAAGAAATGCTCACACTCAAGTCCGATGACGTATACGGACGTTCAAAAGCGTACGAATCAATCATCAAACAAGAGCCAATTGTTGGCCCGAAGATTCCTGAAAGCTTCAACGTGCTTGTAAAAGAACTGCAAGGCCTGAGTCTTCGTGTAGATCTTATCAACGAAACTGTTGGTGAAATCGACGCAGAGCAGGTTCTTGAAGCGACTATCGCTGAAGAAGCAAACAACCTACCTCAGGTAGTAGCTGAGCAGCCAACTCCTATGGATGTTACCGAAGAAATGGTTGCAAGCGAATTCGAAATTCTTGACGAAAACGTTGCTGCTACAGACATGACTGATGACACAGCGGCTCTGGTGGATGATGATAATAACGACGATGACGACACTACAACAGATGTAAATGAAACGGAGGAGGCGTAATGAAACCGACCCCATTTAGCACAAGTATCACTGACTTTGACGCGGTACGACTAGTAGTTGCCAGCCCAAGCGATATCCTCGATTGGAGTTATGGTGAAGTTACAAAACCTGAAACCATCAACTACCGTACTCAAAAACCTGAACGCGATGGTTTGTTCTGCGAACGAATCTTTGGTCCTGTTAAAGACATCAACCCGCATGATGCAAAGTATAAAGGTGTACGTTCACGCGAAGCTGCAGTAGACAAGAATGGTGAACTTGTCACTAAGTCTATTGTTCGACGCGAACGAATGGCGCACATTACGCTTGCTGCTCCAGTTGCGCACATCTGGTTCCTTCGTGGAACTCCAAGCCCAATTGGTCTTTTGCTTAACATCACCGTTAAAAACCTTGAGCGTATTGTATACTTTGCCTCATACGTTATTACTGGTGTCGATGAAGAAAAGAAAGCGCAGTTCCAGGCTGACGCAGAAGCTGAACTTGAGGCCGCTAAAGCTGCTATCAAGAGCCGATTTGAATCTCAAGCTGACGAAGAAGGTGCTGATGTAAAAGTACTTGCTGAAGCTCAGAGTAAAGAGATCGACGAAGCAACAGAAGCCTTCTTGGTTAAAAAGCAGCAGCTTGATGCACTTTCAAAGTCGGCTTTGATTTCCGAAACCGACTACCGTAACATGCCGGAATCTTACCAAGATATTGCTGAGGTTGGCATGGGTGGAATTGCTATACAGAAGCTTCTTGACGAAATTAAACTCGACAAGTTGATTGAAGAGCTCACCGAAGAAGTTGAAGGCACTAAAGGACAGCGCAAAAAGAAGCTCATGAAGCGACTTAAGATGCTAGAAAGCATGCTTAACGCCGGAATTGATCCAGGTAGCATGTGTGTCAGTATTCTTCCTGTGATTCCTCCGGATCTACGTCCGATGGTTCAACTAACAGGTGGTCGCTTTGCTACGAGCGACATGAATGATCTCTACCGACGAGTTATTAATCGTAATAACCGTCTTAAGAAGCTTGTAGATCTTAACGCTCCAGAAGTTATTCGACGCAACGAACAACGTATGCTTCAAGAAGCTGTTGATGCGCTTATTGATAACTCTGCAGCTCGTTCTGGTCGCGCAGTAAGTGCTACTGGTGGCCGACGACGTCTTAAATCTTTGAGTGATCAACTTAAGGGTAAGCAGGGTCGCTTCCGTCAAAACCTTCTTGGTAAGCGTGTTGACTATTCTGGCCGTTCTGTAATTGTTTCAGGTCCTGAGCTTAAAATTGATCAATGTGGTCTCCCAAAGCTTATGGCACTTGAACTGTTCAAGCCATTTGTAATTGGTTGGTTGATGGAACATGAATACGCCCACAACATTAAGAGCGCAACTCGTTTGATCGAAGCAGGCGAGACAATTATCTGGGACGCTCTTGATGAAGTTATTCACGGTAAATACGTGCTACTTAACCGTGCACCAACACTTCACCGTCTTTCAATCTTAGCGTTCCAGCCGAAACTTATTGAAGGTAAAGCAATCCAGCTACACCCACTCGTATGTAAAGGTTTCAACGCTGACTTTGATGGTGACCAAATGGCGGTTCACCTACCACTTTCATCGTCTGCACAGAAGGAAGCTCGTGAGCTCATGACTGCTAGTAGGAACCTTCTAAAGCCTGCCGACGGTTCACCAATTCTACATATCGAACAAGATATTGTACTTGGCTGTTACTACCTTACGTACGAAAAGCCAGAAGTTACTACCGATGTTGTAACTCCAGTTACTGATATCGACGAAGCCATCATGGCATTTGAAGCTGGTAAGCTAAAGCTCCAGAGCCGGGTCCGCACTAATTTCCGCGGTGAAAACCGAGAAACCACCGTTGGACGACTACTCTTCAACTCAATCTTCCCAGTCGACTTTGCGTTCCAAAACGAACCTATGACCAAGAAGAAGCTTGTTGCAGTAATGGGCCGAGTGTTCGCTCAGTACGGTGCTGACAAAACGGCGGAAATTGCCGATGAGCTTATGCGCCTTGGATTCAGCTACGCAACATTTGCTGGTATTTCAACCGGTATGGATGATTACATCGACCTTAAAGGTCTTGATGCGCTCATTGAAGTTGGTGAAGAGAAAGCTACTAAGATCTCTGATCAATATGAACAGGGTCTTATCACTGAAGAAGAACGATACCGTCTTACCGTTAGTACTTGGAGAAGCGTTGACGAAAAAGCCCAGGCAAGTCTTGTCGAAGCTTATAACGGCGTTGATACTGGTATTAGTATTGCTATGATCTCTGGTGCTCGTGGTAGCGTCAGCCAGATCAAGCAGGTGTCTGGTATGAAGGGCCTTGTGGTTGATGCAGTTGGTCGTGAAGTTGAACTTCCAATTCGAAACAACTATAAAAAAGGTCTTACGCCAATCGAATACTTCGTGGATACACGTGGTTCACGTAAGGGTCTGATTGACACCGCTCTTCGTACAGCTGATTCAGGCTACCTGACTCGCCGCATGGTAGACGTAGCACAAGATGTGTTCACCGTTGATGAAGACTGCGAAGATACTGGTCTTGCAATGAATCGAGCCGAGACTGAAGGCCTTGGTATGAATTTCGGCACACGACTTAACGGACGATTCACTGCTGAAGATATCAAAGTTGACGGTAAAGTCATCCTTAAAGCCAACGAGCTTATTACTGAAGAAATTGCTAACGCAGTCGACGCAAGTGATCTTGCAGAAGTTAGAATTAGAAGTGTTCTTTCAGCAGCCAACCTTCGAGGTATTAGCCCCAAGAGTTACGGTGTTGATATGGCTACTGGCGAAGTTGTCAAATCGTTCCAACCAGTTGGAGTTATCGCAGCTCAATCAGTTGGTGAGCCAGGTACACAGCTTACTATGCGTACAAAACACACCGCTGGTGCCGCGCTTTCAGAAGACGTGACACAGGGTCTACCTCGTGTAGAAGAACTCCTTGAGGCTCGTGTACCAAAGAGCCAGGCATTCATGAGTGATCTTGACGGTACAGCGCTTGTTTGGGAAGAAGGCAATAACTACGTTGTTCAAGTTACTCCAACAAATTCACGTATCGAAGAACTCAAGCTTGCTAAACGAAAGCCCCAGGTTAAGAGCGGTGCTCAGGTACTTAGCGGTGATGTCATCGCGGCTGACAAGGGCGGCGAACGTCCACTTACTGCACCGTTTGATGGCAGCGTTGAATTCCACGACGATGTAGTTGTTCTTTCAGCTCATAACTCGGCTCCAATCAAGTATGAAATCCCAGGTACAAAAATACTGACCGTTACTGACGGTGAAGTGGTTAAGGCCGGACAGCGCCTTACCAATGGTTCACTCAACCTTCATGAGCTTATGCGTCTTTGTGGCGTAGAAGATACCCAGCGATACATTATCAACGAGATACTCGGTATGTTTGCACAACAAGGTGTAGACCTTGCTGATCAACACCTTGAGATCATCGTTCGTCAAATGTTCAGCCGTGTCCAGATTGAAGACAGCGGCGATAGTCTATTTGTTACTGGTGACATTGTCAGCAAAGCTGCAATTGTAGAAGAAAACGCTAAGCTTGTTGCTGACGGCAAAGAACCTGTGGACTTTACTCAGTTACTACTTGGCATCGCTAAGGTTTCAACATGGTCGGATAGCTTCTTGTCTGCTGCGTCGTTCCAAGACACAACACGTGTTCTTATCAATGCAGCAACAAGTGGTAAGGTAGATAACCTTTACGGTTTGAAAGAAAACGTAATCATCGGTCGCAAGATTCCAGTAGGAACAGGTGTGATCGCTGACTACGAAGTTGCAAGCGAACTGTAAATCTGTTACAATCAGTGTCTAAGAGTTTCAGTACATTAACGTAGGTTAAGGAGTAGTGAGAATTTCAAAACCGTGCTGGGTTTGAAGTATCGAACTGCTCCAACACTTACAAAACTTCGAAGGAAATGTTTTATACATGCCAACAATTAATCAATTAGTAAGAAAGCCTCGTGTTAGCAAGTCTAATAAAGTTAAAACTGCTGCACTTCGCAAAGTTACCAACTCTTTGAAGACAAAGAGTTATGAGAAACCTGCACCATTCAAGCGTGGTGTATGTATCAAGGTAACAACAAAAACTCCGCGTAAACCTAACTCAGCACTCCGTAAGGTTGCACGTGTTCGTTTAACAAACGGTCATGAAGTTTGGGCTTACATTGGCGGCGAAGGCCACAACCTTCAAGAGCACGCTGTAGTACTTATCCGTGGTGGACGTGTTCCAGATTTACCTGGCGTACGTTATCACGTTGTTCGTGGAAACCTTGACCTTCAAGGTGTTGCAGACCGTAAACAAGGCCGTTCTAAGTACGGCGCAAAGAAACCGAGTAAATAATGCCTAGAAAAAAGACTAAATCACTAATTCGTCCTATTAAACCTGATCGCAAGTATAATTCCGTACTTGTTCAGCGACTTATCAACCGAAGCATGCGCGACGGTAAAAAGGCCTCAGCTGAAGCTGCAGTATATGCTGCAATGGAAGAGGCTGCTAAAAAACTAAAGCTTGAAGACCCACTTCAAGTGCTCGAAGCTGCACTTAACAACGTATGCCCTGGTGTTGAAGTTAAATCTCGTCGTGTTGGTGGTGCTAATTACCAAGTACCATTCCCGGTTGAAGGCCACCGAAAGGGTCACCTTGGCATGATGTGGTTTGTAGCTGCAGCCCGTGCCCGAAAAGGTATGCCGTACCACAAACGTCTTGCTCTTGAGATCGCCGATGCATACAACCAAGCTGGCGCAGCTGTGAAGAAAAAAGAAGATACTCACAAGACTGCAGAAGCTAACCGAGCATTTGCACACTTCGCAAGGTTCTAGTATGTCACTAGCAAGAGATCTTAAGTCTGAGCTATTTGTAGACGACCCAGACAAAGATGCGTTTGACGTTTATCATGAGCTAGCAAAGAGACTCAGTCATGGATTTGAGGCTAAAGTCGAACCAGCAGAAGGGCTCGATGGCATGGCACTGCTTAGAGATACCGATCCTTTGGGTCGAGAGATCGTACATATGGCATTTACGCAGTTCCATGATGTTGTGCGAGAAGATGCGAGGCAAAAAGCTGCCTACTCGGTTGCGCAAAGATCTCACGCTTGTGATACTCAGGAAGGCACAGAAGACCGCCTTGCTGAGTTGAATAGGCTAAGATTGATAGTTGAAGAAGCCGTAGTCTAGCACCTGTTATAATAGTAAACATTGAAAATAAGATGAGTTGAATAAGTTAAGGAATGAAATGGCCACAAAGCAATTAGATCTAGTAAAGTTACGTAATGTTGGTATTATCGCGCACATTGATGCCGGTAAGACCACTACAACTGAAGGTATTTTGTACCGAACAGGTATTAATCACAAAATTGGTGTTGTACGTGGCGACGGCGACGGCGCAACAACTGACTGGATGGAGCAGGAGAAAGAACGTGGTATCACTATCACCTCTGCTGCTGTAACATGCTTCTGGAAGGGTCATCAGATCAATATCATTGATACCCCAGGTCACATTGACTTCACCGTTGAGGTGGAGCGTTCACTTCGCGTACTTGACGGTGCTGTAACCGTATTTGACGGTAAAATGGGTGTTGAATCGCAGTCTGAGACTGTTTGGCGACAGGCTGATAAGTACAACGTTCCACGTGTTTGCTTCATCAATAAGATCAACCAGACTGGTGGTGATTTCTGGAAGTCTCTTGAAACTATTCACGCTCGTCTTACAAGACGTGCTCTCCCTGTTCATATTCCTATTGGTTTTGAGCAAAGTATCAACGGCGTAGTTGATCTGTTAGAGATGAAGGCCTACACCTACACTGAATATCACGACAAAGAACTTGTTGAAAGTGAAATCCCCGAAGATATGCTTGAAAAAGCAAAGCATGCACGCTCACTTCTTGTTGAAGCGGCTGTTGAGTTCGATGACGAACTTATGATGCGTTTCCTTGAAAACGGCGAAGAAGCTATCACGAACGAGGAATTCCGCGGAGCACTTAGAAAAGGTGTGCTTTCAGGACAACTATTCCTCGTAACTGGTGGTGATGGCCGTGGTGTAATCGTAGAAAAAGTACTCGATCTTATGGCAGAGTTCCTTCCGAGCCCAATCGATCGTGGCTCAGTATGGGGTACACAGCCTAAAACAGGTGACGAGATTGAACGCAAGCCTGCTAACGACCAGTCATTTGCTGCACTTGCTTTTAAGATTGCTACAGATCCGTTCATGGGTAAGCTTTGTTTCTTCCGTGTGTACGCAGGAAAAATTACTGCTGGCTCATACATTCTCAACAGCACCACTGGTGAAAAAGAACGTGTTGGACGACTTGTTCGTATGCACGCTGACAAACGTGAGGATGTAACTGAAGTTGAAGCCGGTGATATTGCGGCGATTGTAGGGCTTAAAAAGGTTACTACTGGTAACACGCTTTGTGATCTTGCTAACCCAATCATCTTGGAAAGTATTGAGTTCCCAGAACCACCAGTATCAATTGCAATTGAACCTAAGACTAAAGCTGACCAAGAAAAAATGGGCCTTGCGCTCCAACGTCTTGCTGAAGAAGATCCAACATTCCGCGTTCACACAGACGAAGAGACTGGCCAAACTATCATCTCTGGAATGGGCGAACTCCACCTCGAAATTCTTGTAGACCGAATGAAACGAGAGTTCTCTGTGGAAGCTAACATTGGTCAACCACAGGTTGCATACCGTGAAACTATTCGCAAAGAAGTTGAAATTCAAGGTAAGTTCATTCGCCAATCTGGTGGCCGTGGTCAATACGGTGACGTATGGCTTCGTCTTAAGCCACAAGAACCAGGTAAAGGTTTCGAATTTATTAACTCCATTAAGGGCGGTGTTGTTCCAAGTGAATACATCAAACCTGTACAACAAGGTGTTATTGAGGCTATGGGTAACGGCGTTATCGCCGGTTACCCAGTAGTAGATCTCTCAGCTGAAATTTACGATGGTAGCTACCACGATGTTGACTCAAACGAAATGGCCTTCAAAATTGCTGGTTCAATGGCGCTTCAAGAAGGTGTAAAGAATGGTTCCCCAACACTTCTTGAGCCTGTAATGAAAGTAGAAGTTGTAACCCCTGAAGAGTTCATGGGTGATGTTATTGGAGATCTTAACTCTCGTCGTGGTCGAGTAGAAAGCATGGAAGACCGCAGTAACGCTAAAGTTATCCTCGCTTTTGTGCCACTCGCAGAGATGTTTGGTTACACAACTGAAATTCGTTCAATGACTCAAGGCCGGGCTTCAAGCACGATGGAACTTGACCACTACGCAGAAGTACCGCCGCATGTTGCAGAAGCGGTCATTGCCAACCGAGCAAAATAATGTAGTCCGGGTGGGGAGAGGTTAAGTATGAGTTTAAGTATTCCCCCAGAAGTACCCACACTAGACGATGAAGCGTACGCGCAGTGGGAAGCAGGTCTAGAGTTCACTGAAGAATTAGCGGGAAGAAGTGCAGACGAACAAGCACGAGCTGTCGCTGAACAAAACCGTAGCAATCACCTCCGTGACCTTAGTATTTTCGCTATTACACACGCACCGTTCTTAAAAGATGGCGACGAAGCAGACCAGATGCTTCATCATCTTGGTCAATCAGGCCTAGAGCTAGGTGTCAAGCGGGTTGGTCGAGAAGGTAAACTCTTGGTTCCAAGGGTGCCGATGGATGTGTTTAATACAGTAAGACGATTACCACCTCAACAACAACTTTCACGAATAGTCTTGTTATCTACAATTATTCATAACCCAGGATTTAGTTGGGCCCAAGAGGAAGAGATTCTCGAAGCCCTCGGCCAAGCAGATACCGCGAGAACTGTCAGTGCTGCTAAAGAGCGGTATTATTATTCAAGCTTTATACTTGGTGCAGCCGCGCTTAAGACATACCTGACTAGTCGTAAAAAACAAAAACTACACAGCGTTTATAGACCCGAAAAGGAAGCTCTTTACGCTCGTGGTAATTCATTAGTCAAGTATTACGAAGCTCACTTAAGCAGACGGGCGTTGAAGAATAAGGCCATGAGACGCAGCTAGCCATGCCAGAGCGAACTCAAAAGTCTAGTGAAACTCGATTTACACCCTTGGCGAGGATTGGGATGGCTATTGGTATTGCAGCAGGAGCAGCCTGCCTTGCCTTGGCTACAAAGTCTTGTGAAGGTGAACGTCCGACAGTTACTAACACTGAGCAAGCCGCAGGCACAACGACTACAGAGGTAATGCATCTAGGATCTCAAGATTGGTACAAAGAATACGGTTGGGATCAAGATTATGCAAAACTACAAGCTGAAAGTTATGTGTCCAATGCACTTGCGGGCAAAGAGCAGGCGCGTATTGCAACAGGGCGTTGTATCACGACGGATTTCGGTGACACCACGAGGGTAATAAAGCATCCGCTTGCCCATCAGGGTGAGCATGATGGCATTGAATTTACGACATTCATTGGTGTAGGTAAGTTACGAGACCTACAGACAAAAGAAGATTTTCTAGTAATCAATACCGTCACCGTTACAAAAGACGGGATATTTAGGGGTGCTTTTGGTGTTGTACCAAATCAACAAGACCTTCTCGACCATGAAGCTAATGTGGGTAACACCACCAACCAACGCTTTCCGATTCCTGGAGAAATCGACCCATTCAGGGATGGTCACCCAATAATTTGGTACGATCTGCCGGCTATTGAAGGTAATGTGCCTGGTCAAATAGTCTTTTTTGCACCTGGAGATGACGAAGCAGTAAATCAGCATTGCACCGCGCTCATTAATGATATTGAACTGCCAGATTCAGCCAAGTAAGATTGGTCCAGTTTGTATCTATTGATATATTTTGTTTGATACTGTTTAATGACGATATCTAACAGGGAGTTATTGTATGGAAAGCGATGCCGTATGGTCAGAACAATCTGCAAGCGAATTAAGAAACGCAGTGGTACCACAGATAGACGAAGGTGATCCTGAAGAATATACGGCTCGACTCGCTCGACACGAATCAGGTCAGATTGATGGCTGGGCAGTCAGGCGCATAGTTAAAACTGGTAGCTCAGTTGTAGGCAGAGTCGTTGCTTTACCCCGAAAAGTTGTTGGACGAATCTCTGGTGCAATTGATGAACTTGGCAAAGGTTTTGGTATAAGCTGAGAGCCAGAGTAATACCCTTTACAACAGATTAGTTTTCACATACAATGGTTGAGTATCTCGCGTGAGGGGTTTGCCGTCGTGCAATAAGGATCGCGTAGTTATCAAGTAATAATAAATCATCCCTTCAGTATTATTAGGGTAAAAATAGGAGAACCATTCATGGCAGATTTTGACAGAACAAAACCGCATGTAAACGTTGGTACTATGGGTCACGTTGACCATGGTAAGACAACACTAACAGCAGCAATTACTTCAGTACTTGCAAAGCGTCTTCCAAGTGACGTCAACAAAAAAGTTGACTACGCAATGATCGACAACGCCCCTGAAGAACGTCAACGCGGTATTACCATCGCTACGTCTCACCAAGAGTACGAAAGCGAAGCACGTCACTACGCACACGTTGATATGCCAGGACACGCTGACTATGTTAAAAACATGATCACTGGTGCTGCTCAAATGGACGG
>CAYNKQ010000009.1:36365-43370 GCA_964397855.1 uncultured Candidatus Saccharibacteria bacterium
TAACGACGGCCCACTACCACAAACTCGTGAGCACGTACTTCTTGCTAAGCAAGTTGGCGTACCTAAGATTCTTGTGTTCATGAACAAAATGGACCTCGCAGATGCTGAACTAGTTGAACTCGTTGAAGAAGACATCCGCGACCTACTAGAAAAGAACGGCTTCGACCGTAACGCACCAATCATCAAGGGTTCTGCTACTAAGGCACTTGAAGGTGACGCTGCAAACGAAGACGCTATCATGGAACTCGTAGCCGCAATGGACACTTACGTTGAACAGCCACCACGCGATCTTGACAAGCCTTTCCTCATGCCTATTGAAGACGTATTTTCAATCAAGGGTCGTGGAACAGTTGCTACTGGTCGTATCGAAACTGGTGTTGTTAAGATTAACGACGAAGTTGAAATCGTTGGTATTCGTGATACAAAGAAGACTGTTGTAACAGGTATTGAAGCATTCAAGAAGAACCTTGACCAAGGTGAAGCTGGCGACAACGCTGGAATCTTGCTTCGTGGTATTGAGCGAAACGATATCGAGCGTGGTCAAGTGCTTGCAAAACCAGGTTCAATTACTCCACACACAGAATTCGACGCTGAAGTATACATCCTTACCAAAGAAGAAGGCGGACGTCACACTCCATTCTTCAAGGGTTACAAACCACAGTTCTACTTCCGTACTACTGATGTAACTGGCGAAGTTGAACTTCCGGCTGACAAAGAAATGGTTATGCCTGGCGATACTATCACTTTCAAAGTGAAACTACTCGCTCCAATTGCCATGGAACAGGGTCTAAACTTCGCTATCCGTGAAGGTGGACGTACTGTTGGTGCTGGTGTTGTAACTAAGGTTACTAAATAGATCTTAGAACGTAGTTCTTAGATTGCACAAAGAGCTGCTGTAAAATGCAGCTCTTTTGCTGCACCTGCAACTCTTATGGTTTATTTAGGGGAAGACATCTGTTATAAATACACGGATGAGCCTAGAAGCGTACTCACCCGAATTTAGATGTGACCACGACCTCCCATTTGTACAAGATGGCGAACCAGGATGTGAACAAATACTCGCTGATCTAATAATTGATTTCGTAAACGACGAACTACCAGCGATAGGGATTGTGTCTGATGAAAATAGCGTTCTTAACCATAAAGAGACGCATCTGTCTCATCAGGCACTCATCATGAGATCTATAAGAAGAATAAAGCCGAGATTACTGGTCGACTCATCATTCACAAAGGACAATCAGTTTGATTCACTGCATACAGGACTTCACAGAGATGGTTATTGGCCTCCAAGAAGCAAGCACGGCCTAACTGCTATGTGGAAGCTTCATACAGCTGGTCATGATAGTAAGGCTAACGTTCTATTGGCCAACTCTAGTCAAGGCTCAATAATTGGGGGCGAACTGCTGATCGGTGATGCTGGACTATATAAAGGAACGGCGCCAATCGATGAACTGTTGCTTGCTCGCGGCTACGACCTGGGTATAGCGCGAGTTACCCTGGGCGATATGTATGACGTTCTTAAAAGAAGAAGTTACGAACCAGCCTTTACTGAGCCTGACGTATACAGCTTCGTACAGCCATCGCTGGGTAGCATTTTGTTCAAGGCGGTCTCAGCAGTTGGGCCAAGCACGGTGCATGATTTTCGTGCAGTAACTGGCGAACGAAAGATACTTACTTCTGATATGATTGTCGTAACAAGCTCCAAGCCACCGAGTTAACGGCTATTGTTTATCTCCGTTCGTACTTGATGAAACGCAGTAAATAGGGTAAAATTACGCAGTAAACTAAATAGTAGTGACTAAAAGTCGTTGTGTACGCTCTCATAGCTGCACAAGGATGTTACACTACACGAAAGGGAAGTCTTAATGGCTGACGCTCCACAAAAGCAAAAGATTCGTATTCGCCTAAAAGCATACGACCACAAAATTATTGACCAATCTGCAAAACAGATTATTGACACCGCTCTTCGTACCGGTGCAACAATTGCAGGTCCAATTCCACTACCAACTCGCAAGAGTAAGTACACAGTAGTGAAAAGCCCACATGTATATAAGCACGGTATGGAGCAATTTGAAATGCGAGTTCACAAACGCTTAATCGACATCTTAGAGCCAACACCTAAGACCATCGACAGCTTGATGAATTTGAGCCTACCAGCCGGCTGTGACGCCGAAATTAGAATGAACTAACAACAGTTCACCATTAAAGAGTATCGTGACTGACCGCTCAAAATTACCCCAACTCTGGGGTAATTTTACATTTTATATAGGGAGAGTATACTGAAAGTACAATCAATAAGGAGGGTCTATGGGCGTACTATCGTGGATAATCTTTGGTGCTATAGCGGGTTGGTTGGCTTCTATTCTTGTAAAAGCTAATGGTGAGCAAGGGGCAATCGGTAATATAGTTGTTGGAATCCTAGGTGCTGTAGTTGGAGGGTTCTTGGCTGGGGTATTATTTGATTCACCCGGTGTCACCGGATTCAACTTCTCAAGTTTTGTGGTAGCAGTACTTGGCGCTGCAGTCCTTCTCTTAATTAAAGGTGCACTTACCGGTAAAAAAGCTGCCTAGCTACTGTCAAATAGCTTTCTGTAGTGACAAACAGTCATATCTATACTAAAATCATAAGCAACATGGCGAAACAAAAAAAGAAACCAGCAAAAAAATCAGTAGTTCGTACCGAGTCTGATTCAGCATATTTTCTTAAGATAGTACTTTTTTTCATTTTGGGTACGTTCTGGGTGCGTCTTGTTAATGTTAACGTGGGACCTTTCGAGCATCTCAGTCTTCCTATTGGACTGCTTATCGGCCTTGCATTTGCCTCACACGAGCATTTTCAAATTGACCGTAAAATTGAATTTGCGGTACTGCTCGCTGCAACATTTATAAGCTTCTATTTACCAGTTGGAATTACAATCTAAATAACTATTGACATAAGATGAGCTGATCTGTTACGATTAGATGGTAATTTTAAGACATTATCAAGCACTTGGCACGCTTACAGGTCTGAGGAAGAGTAAAATCAACTTTATTCAACCAAAGAAACCAGAGGCCGTCCAAGATTTTTGTTTGCTCTGGTGTATAAAGGGAAGACATGAAAGCACTACTAGGTACAAAAATTGGTATGACCCAGATCCTGCAAGAGGATGGCGTTTTAATACCAGTGACTCTCGTTCAGGCGGGTCCTTGTATAGTTACTCAGGTCAAAACCGAGGAAACTGATGGTTATACATCAGTACAACTCGCGCTTGGCGGCGGTAAGAACACAAGTAAGTCAGTTCGTGGTCACGTGGCAAAGGCAGACAAAGAACTCATGCCACGCATCATTCGAGAATTTCGTGTAGACACCATTTCTGAGGAGCAAAAAGTAGGCTCCTCTTTTGATGTCTCGGCATTCGAGGTTGGTGACAAGGTTAAAGTAACTGGTACCAGCAAGGGTAAAGGTTTCGCCGGAACTGTAAAGCGTCACAACTTTGCAACCAGCGCCAGCACTCACGGTGGTAACGGAATGGTTCGACGCCCAGGTTCAATTGGCTCTATGTACCCACAAAAGGTATTTAAGGGCAAAAGAATGGCTGGTCAGATGGGTCACGAACAAGTGACTGTGAGCGGCCTTCAGGTTGCCTTTATTGATCTAGAAAACAACCTTATCGGATTCAAAGGCGCTATCCCCGGCCCTAAAAAGAGTCTTGTAACGGTGGTAGGAGCATAATATGGCAGACGTAAAGACAACTACAGCTAAAAAACCTGCAGCAACATCAGCACTACCAAAAGAAGTGTTCGCAGTAGAAATTAACAATCACGACCTTGTAAAGCGAGCTTACGAAGCATACCTTGCAAACGGACGGACAAATCATGCGGTTACTAAAACCCGTGGACTCGTACGTGGTGGTGGTAAGAAGCCTTGGCAGCAAAAAGGTACTGGACGAGCCCGCGTTGGTTCTTCTCGTAACCCTATCTGGCGCGGTGGTGGTATCGTGTTTGGTCCAACTGGTCACGAAAACTACACAAAGACCCTTTCAACTGCTCAAAGACGCCAGGCACTCCGACAAGCACTTACTCTTAAGGCCAACAAAGTTATTGTTGCAGAATTTGCAGCCGCAGATGGTAAGGTTAAGAACACCCTCGACCTTATTGCAAAGCACAAACTTACTCGTCGCACGCTACTTGTTGTAGACAACAAAGACATCAACATTGACCGTGCAACTCGAAACGTTCAGAACATCAAGGCTGTACAGGCCATGTACCTTAACGTATTCGACATTCTTAACGCTGATCACATTGTTATGACTAAGAAGTCAGTTGAGATCGTTAAAAACTGGCTATCAGTAGAAGGAGGCAAAGATGCTTAATCTTAAACCTCGTATGAGCGAAAAAGCTTACCAGCAGAGCATACTGAATCAAACATACGTATTTGTTGTACCAACAAGTTCTAACAAGATTCAGATCAAAGCAGCTGTAGAGGCGCAGTTCAATGTAACTGTTACAGAAGTAAACATTGTTGTACAAAACGGCAAAAAAGCTCGTTCAATCCGGATGGGCAACCGCCGAGCTCGACCAATCATGGGTGAACGAAGCACTTTTAAAAAGGCTTACGTACGACTTAAAGACGGCGATAGTATCAAGATCTTTGAAGAAGAGGAGCAAAAGTAATGTCTGTTAAAGCTTACAAACCAACTACTCCAGCTCGTCGTGGTATGACTAGCCAAGATCTTACTAAGATCACCACTAAAAAGCCTGTTAAATCACTCCTTGTTATCAAGAAGCGAACTAACGGACGAAACAATCAGGGTCGAATTACCGTTCGACACCGTGGTGGTGGCGCAAAACGCTTCTACCGACTTGTTAACTTCAAGCAGCTAGATTTCGAAAAAGCTACAATTGAGCACATCGAATACGATCCGAACCGATCTGCTCGTATCGCTCGCCTGAAAGATGAAACCAATAAATACCATTATGTAATTGCCAGCACTGGCATGAAAATTGGTCAGGTAATCACCGTTGGCTCATCTGCGGCAATTGAAGAAGGTAACCGGCTTGCACTTAAAGATATTCCTACCGGTAGCTTCATTTACGCACTAGAACTTCAACCCGGTCGTGGCGCCCAAATGGTACGTTCAGCTGGAACAAAAGCTCAGCTGACATCTAAAGAAGGTGAATACGCACAGGTGAAGTTGCCAAGCGGTGAAGTTCGTTTGATCAACGTTAACTGTATGGCTACACTCGGAACAGTAAGTAACGAACAGCATCAGAACGTAAAGATCGGCTCAGCTGGCCGTAAACGTCACCTGGGCTTCCGTCCTTCAGTTCGTGGTGTTGTTATGAACGCAGTTGATCACCCACACGGTGGTGGTGATGGTGGTGCTCATGGTATTGGTGGACAACCAAAGACTCCATGGGGCAAGCCAACACTTGGTTACCGAACTCGTCGCAACAAACGCACAACTAAATTTATTGTAAGAAGCCGTCATCAGGCTAAGAGGAAATAATTATGAGTAGAAGTCTAAAAAAAGGACCATTTGTAGACCCGAAGCTCGCTAAAAAAGTAGCAGCTCTTGGATCTGATGACCGAACGGTTATCAAAACCTGGGCACGTGCTTGCACAATTAGCCCAGAGTTTGTAGGTCGCACAATTGCTGTATATAACGGTAAGGTCCACGTACCGGTATTTATCAGCGAAAACATGGTTGGTCACAAACTCGGTGAGTTTAGCCCAACCCGTAAATTCCGTAAACACGGCGGTAAGGATAAATAATCATGCCTGTATACGTAAAAGCTAAAGCTAAATCAGTCGACATGACCCCACGAAAAATTGGCCTCGTTGCCAGTATCGTACGTGGCCGAAGTGTTGCTGATGCGCTCACAATTTTAGAACACACACCTAAGCGAGCGGCTCTGCCAATCATTAAGGTAATCAACAGTGCTAAAGCAAATGCACTTAATAATCATAATGTTAAAGATGAAAACCTTCAGATTGCTACATTACACGTTTCTCCTGGTCCTCGCGCAAAGCGATTCCGCCCAGTAGCTCGTGGTAGCGCACATCCTTACCAGAAGCGAACAACTCACATTACTGTAATTGTTGCTGGTGAAGAAAAAGCTAAGAAGGCTACACCTGTAAAATCTACCGTAACTGCACCTAAGAGCGCAGCTAAAAAGGAGACCAAGTAATGGGTCAAAAAGTAAATCCTATCAGCATGCGTCTTCAAGTTAATAAGCAGTGGCGCAGTAAATGGTTCGCTGGCAAAAAAGAATACGCAACATTCTTAAGCCAAGACATTAATGTACGTAAAGAAATCGAAAAGAAGTTCGAAACTCGTGCAGTGATTGATCGAATCGACATCGAACGTTCACCAAATCTTGTAACCGTTACTATTCATACTTCTAAAGCTGGTGTAGTAATTGGCCGTGGTGGTGTTGGTGCACAAGAAATTAAAGCGCTTTGTGAAAAAGCCTTTAAGACCACTGTTCGTGTAAACATCGAAGAAGTAAAACGACCAGAACTTGCTGCAAAGCTTGTTGCTGAAAACATTGCTCGTCAGCTAGAACGCCGCATCGCATTTAGACGAGCAGTTAAAATGACTGCAGCTGCAACCATGCGCGCAGGAGCTAAAGGTATTCGTATTGAAGTAGCCGGACGTCTTCAAGGTGCTGAAATGTCTCGACGAGAGAAGCACATTGAAGGAAGTGTTCCACTACACACAATTCGTGCCGACATTGACTACCATGCAGCTCGGGCTAAGTACCCAGGTGCCGGTATTATCGGTGTTAAGGTTTGGATCTATAAGGGGGAAGCGTAATGTTACTTCCTAAGAAGACTAAATTTAGAAAAGTACGTAAAGGTAAAAACCGTGGCGTTGCTACCAGCGGTAACTACGTTGCTTTCGGCGACTACGGTTTGGTAAGCATGGGAACTGAACGAATCACTTCTCGTCAGATCGAATCAGCTCGTCAGGCAATGACTCGTTACATCAAACGTGGTGGTAAAGTATGGATTCGTATTTT
>CAYNKQ010000010.1:0-24571 GCA_964397855.1 uncultured Candidatus Saccharibacteria bacterium
GCGCTTCCATGGCATGGAAGAGGTCATCGGTTCGAATCCGATATGCTCCACCATTCAAAATGTACAAACACAATTTAGTTGGTAATAATACCTTTCAATGCTGAAGGGTATTTTTATATCTGCATATTATAAATTTACAATTGCTTTCTTGCATGTTAACTGAGCGCGCCCGTTTTGATTAACGTTGTGTCGGCGGTATACTAGTGAAAGACTAGACGATCCCCACTTTCTGTAAATAGTCACTCCAACGTATGAAAAAATATTTCAAAAATATCATTGTGAAACTACTCTGGCTACAAGTTAGCCGGCTCAGAAAAAAACACGAGCCTATTGTTATTGCGGTTGCTGGAAGTATCGGCAAAACAAGTACAAAATCGGCAATTGCGAAGGTGCTGAGTCAGCACTTGAAGGTCCGTTGGCAAGACGGTAATTACAATGATATCGTGAGTGTTCCATTGATCTTCTTTGGGCAAAAAATGCCCAGTCTTCTGAATCCCTTTGGCTGGCTCTGGGTTCTTATTGCTGCAGAGATCCAGATTCAATTAAATTACCCGTACCAGGTGGTTGTTTTGGAAGTCGGTACAGATTATGCGGGTAATATGGATCTCTTCAAGCAACGGCTTCGTGTTGATTATGGGATTTTAACAGGCATTACTCCTGAGCATATGGAAAACTTTACTGATCTCGATCAAGTGGCAGAAGAAGAGTTGGTTATAGCGCAAATGGCGGATATAGTGCTAATTAATGCTGATACGGTTGAAAAAAGGTATCGTAAAGATCTTGAAAATGCTCTCACTTACGGTGAAGGTCCACAAGATTGTCGTATTACTGCCAAGCCGCTAACTAGCACTTTAAAGCGACCAGTGATATTTACGCTTAAAGATGGTGAAGAGTATACAGTCGAGACCTCACTTATTGGTAAACAAAGTCTTCCAGCCTTAGCGGCGGCAGTGTTACTTTCTTCAAAGCTAGAGCTTATGAAGAAAGAAATTCAAGCTGGGCTCAAAAACATTGGCCCCATGCCCGGGAGAATGCAACTTCTCAAAGGTGAAAAAGGCTCTTTGTTGATCGATGATACGTATAACTCTAGTCCTGAATCTGCAATTGCCGCGCTAGCAACTCTTTACGAAGTGCCAGCAAAAAAGAAGATTGCTATTCTTGGTCAAATGAACGAACTAGGTGATTTTAGCCAAGAACTCCACGAACAAGTCGGTACTTACTGTGATCCAAAAAAACTCGACATCGTGGTTACTATAGGTCCAGACGCTAATAAATATTTGGCAGCAATTGCTCAGAAGCGCGGTTGTAAAGTAATGCGCTGCCCAAGTCCATATCATGCTGCGGATGTTATTCGACCACTTATAGAAAAAGGTACAGTTGTTCTTGCTAAGGGTTCACAGAATGGAGTTTTCGCCGAAGAGGCACTTGCACAAATCTTAGCCGATCAGAAAGATGCAAAAAAACTTGTCCGTCAATCACGGGCTTGGATGAAATTAAAAGAAGCACAGTTTAACAATGAATAAAGAACATCAAATAATTGTTAACAATTTGGCGGTTACATACCTAGACGAAGGTAAAGGCCCGACATTGCTATTTGTGCATGGTTGGCGTGATAAAAAAGAAACTTTTGATAACCTAAGCCGACAACTCCATTTGCAGTACCGATGTATTTCTGTTGATTTGCCAAACTTTGGTACAAGCCAAGACTCTGAAGCCGTCGTCACAATTGAGCAGTACGCGGATTTCCTCTGTGCATTTGCATCAAAATTGGAACTTCAAAATTACGCCATTATCGGGCATTCAATGGGTGGTCAGATCGCCATATATGCTACTGGAGCAGGGGTAGTTCAGCCAAATACGCTAATTTTAATCGCATCCGCAGGAGTGCGCAGTAATGCAAGGATGGCAAAGCAAGCTCTGAGATTTGCATCAAAATTAACTCGAAGGTTCATACCAAGTAAGTTAAAAGACAAAGTGTATAAAAAAATTGGATCTGATTACAGTACCCAGCTTAGTCAAACGCATAAAAAAATTATTAGCAATGTGCTAAGACACGACGTGCAAGAAATTGCAAAACGAATATCGGTACCAACCTTGTTGATCTACGGGGAACTAGATAGTCATACGCCAGTGATCATGGGCCAGGTGTTGCAGCAGAAAATACCCGATTCGAGTTTAACTATTTTGAATGGTCAAGATCACTGGGTGCATCAGTCTGCGGCAGCTGACATAGTCAAGATAATAAATGAGTTTATAAAATGAAAATATTGAAATTTATATCCTCACTGTTTTCACCCAAAATGCCACTAAATATTGTCTATATGTTGCAACAGGTTGAATACGCCCCTCTACAGTTTGTTCGGTGGTTTATAAGATTACCAAACATATCAGGTGTTATGCATCGTAAAAAGCTAGTACCCACCTCGGCAGCCAAGTTACTTGTTTGTTTAATTTACTTCTGTTGGGTGCTGCTTGGTGTCATGGGAATTACTCTGATCTTCTCATCCGATTTTTTGGTTCTCGGCGTTGTTTTAGCGGTTGTCTCACCCATACTTTCTATTACGTCACTTCTAGTATTCATGTTTTTTGCGCGTATAACCATAGTGGCACCACGACAACGCAGATATATTGAGGCTAGTGAAAAGATATTTCAAAAACATAAAGCAAAAATAGTTGCGGTCGCTGGTAGCTACGGTAAGACCACTATGAAAGAGCTTCTTGCTACGGTTCTTTCTGAAAAATTCGTAGTTGCAGTTACCGAAGGGAACATGAACACACCGATTGCTCACGCAAGATTTGCTGCTCGGTTAAGCGGTGATGAAGATATCTTGATTATAGAATATGGAGAAGGTGCTCCAGGTGATGTGAAAAGATTTGCTCGTACGACCCATCCCGATTATGGATTTATAACAGGGCTTGCTCCAAATCACCTTGACGCATACAAAACCATTGATGCTTTGGCGGATGATATATTGTCACTCCGTGAATCCGTAAAAGACGACACCTTACTTATATCTGGTGAATCAACAATGCTACAAACATACCTAAGGCCTCAGGATCATTTATTTACTTCTAAAGAAGCGGCAGGTTGGAAAATCACAGATATCAAAATATCTGTTGAAGGAACCTCTTTCAGCATGCGTAGAAACAAAACAACTCTGAATATATCAAGCAAGCTTCTTGGCAGGCATCAGGTTGCACCACTGGCAGCGGCTGCAAGTTTTGCATTTCAACTTGGGTTGAGTAAATCCCAGATTCAAGAAGGTCTCAGTAAGACAACTCCGTTTGCTCACAGAATGTGTCCCTATTCAATCTCAGGAGCGCAGATAATCGACGACACGTACAATGGCAACTTAGAAGGCAGCCTTGCTGGTATAGAACTCCTTTCAGCTCTTACTGCCAGTCGTAAAATATATGTAACGCCCGGGCTGGTTGAGCAGGGTGAACAGAAAGCGTTTGTGCACCAACAGATTGCCAAGGCTCTTATTACGACAGCGCCTGATCTAATAGTGTTAATGCGTAATTCAGCAACTAGCATAATTGAAGAATATCTTTTGGAAAATCAGTTTACTGGTCAGCTAAAAATTGAAGACGACCCGCTCACTTTCTACCAGAATCTGGCACACTTTGTTGCCAAGGGTGATCTTGTTATGATGCAAAATGACTGGACAGACAATTACAATTAAATATACTTAATTGTAATAAGTAATTGCACCCGGGTGTATACTATCAAGTATGAAAACAATCGCAATTATTTTTGGAGGTCAGTCAACTGAGCACGACGTTTCTATAATAACGGCACTCGCTAGTGTTATTAAGCCGCTTGAACTTGTGGGTGGAATTCGGGTAGAACCAATATATATCGCCAAAGATGGCTCATGGTACTGCGATCAAAAACTAAAAAATATTAACCTGTTCACTAGTGGTGAAATTGAAGAATTTATGAAGAAAGCCCCGAAGATTCATTTATTATTTGATGATGGTTTGACTGTAGTAAAATCTAGCCAATTTGCTGGTCGTAAACAATATATAAAGATAGATGTGGTGTTTCCGGCAATGCACGGCACTCATGGTGAAGACGGTGATCTGATGGGACTTCTCGAGATGGCCGGAGTGCCATACGTTGGTTGTGGGGTTGCTGCAAGCGTGGTTGCAATGGACAAAGTATTGGCCAAGCAAGTCACTCAGAGTTTTGGCCTTCCGAGTACACCGTGGGTATGGTTGCGTGCCGATGAGCTTGGTGATCCAGCAGAGGCGCTAAAAAAGTGCAACATCCTTAAATACCCATTGTTCGTTAAGCCGGCTCGACTCGGTTCAAGCATTGGTATTACACGCGTAACAGAAAAAGCTCAACTTATGAACGCCCTAGAAGTCGCCGCGCATTATGATGACAAGATTATTGTTGAACAAGGTGTCGATAATCTAATTGAGGTTACGTTGCCGATAATGGGTAATCAGCAACCAAAACCCGCGCTGCTCGAACAGCCGCTCCTAAACAGTGAAGATTTTTTTGACTTCGATACCAAATACATGCAAGGTGGTAAAAAAGGTGGCGGTAAGAGCGGCGGCACAAAAGGCGCTCAGGGTTATAGCAACCTTCCGGCTGATATTCCGAAAGATCTGTATGAGAAGGCTGAAAGACTCGGCCTCGATGTGTATAAAGTTGTTGGTTGTGAGGGAATCTCTCGTGTAGATATGCTGATTAATTCTAAAACCAAAGAAGTATTCTTTAATGAGATTAATCCTCTTCCCGGTGATTTATATGCGCATAACTGGCGAGCAGCTGGTGTTTCAAATGTTACACTTGTGCAAGACTTGGTTGCACTTGCCGAGCAACGATTTGCAGATAAAAAGCGACGTACAACTACGTTCAACACTAACTATCTAAAGCAGTTTTAGGTATGGCTGAGATAACGTTTCATCATCACCCTGCTATAAGCGTTGCTGAGGGCTCTCGTAATGTTTAAATATCAGAACTCCGAAGTATATCTTCGCAACAAGTTTGTGCCGTTTTCAAAAGCAACTGTGAGTATAGCAAGCTCATCGGTTTTGTATGGACTCACTGTATACACCGTTTTTAACGCTAATTGGAACAAACAGAAAAAGCAGTTATACATATTTAGACTCAAAGATCATTACCAGCGTCTCATAAATTCTGCCAAAATTATGGATTTTCATCAGTTTGTAGAAGAGTATAGCTACGAAGAATTTGAAGAAACAATGCGAGAGCTCTTGAAAAGAAATAAGATTCAAGAAGACGTGCTCGTTCGGGTGGCTGTATTTATTGATGAGCTGATTGCGGGAACAAAGATTCATGGTTTAAAAAACAGTGTATCGGCTTACGTATACCCAATGGGTGAGATCCTACCAACGGATGGGGTTCACGCAATGGTTTCGTCGTGGCAACGTACGCCCGATAACTCAATTCCTTCCCGCGCTAAAATCAACGGCAGCTACATCAATGCAAGTCTGATGAAGAATGAAGCGCTGCTCAACGGATACGATGAGGCGATTGCCTTAGATCAACACGGCCACGTATCTGAGGGCACTGTCGCGAATTTATTTATAGTCCGTGACGGGATATTGATTACTCCGGACAACTCTACAGATATCCTCGAGGGTATTACGAGAAACTCAGTAATACGCCTAGCAGAGCAGTTTAATATTCCAACGAAACTTTGTGCTGTAGACAGAAGTGAACTCTACGTAGCTGACGAGATATTTATGTGCGGATCAAGCGCTCGAATAACTCCGGTGCTTTCGGTAGACAAACGCTCAATTAACAATCAATCGGTAGGACTAATTACGCAAAAGCTTTCCGCGGCATATAGTGATATTCAGCACAGTAGAATCGCAGATTCAAACAGCTGGCTGCTGTTGGTTTAGGCTCTGGAGCGATGAGTTGTTGGGGTTGCTCTAATTTTGTACTTGCTAATGTATACTTTATGGCAGTACAATTTGGCTAATAACTAAAATGAGGGAATGACATGGCTGCAGTTGAAGTTAGTGTTGATCAAATTGCTCACGATGAGACAGTCCCTAGTGGCTGTCTTTTAAATAAGAAGTGTGGCTCAGCGGTAGCCGGAAGCTGTGCGCTACTTCTGGCCATAAGGGAAGCGGCCGAATATACTGATCCGCAACTTGAAGTTGTTGCAACAATACTCAGGTCATCCCCAGGTGATATTGCGCGAGCTGATATTTTGCCGCAACTTTCACCTGCTGCATCTGCGGCCGCGAAGGCCACTAAGTTCGCCCAGATCACGGCTACGTTACTCGACATCCAGGGCCTACAAGATGTGGTTTCTAAAACTGGAGAAAGAGGTAGTCGTCGGTATCAAGTTGACGGTGAGGCGTTAGTCAGAGCCTGCGCTAATGTGGAACTTTCTTCTGAAACAAGTGTTGCGCTTAACTTTCCAGAGCCTCGCCCTGCTGGGGAGTTAGAGGAAGCTGTCGACACGGGAGATGCAGAAGCGGCGGAAAGAGTAGCTACTGGCTTACAGTACTGGATAATGGGCAGACTTGATCCTTTCGACTTTGATCAACTTATCCAAAATGCAGACCTTTGTTCAGTTGCACAACTTGACGCTGCTCTTGAACAAGCCAAGCGCCTTGCGATTACGAATGAGAGTTACGCCCGCTCGGCGGTTGCAGTTGAGCGATTCGCGATATTATCTGCACTTAGGAATGCCGAAGGAAAGCCTTCAATCGGTCAGCAAGCACGAGACAGAATTATTACCGAGCATAACGACACTGCAATTGGTGTAACGGCATCCACCGAACCAGAAGAGGGCGAGCGACCGCCTATGCCCGATACAACATCAAAGCCACGAGCTACCGTTGATGCGACAGGATGGCAAGACTTCGCAAACTGCCTAGGTGTTGATCCCGACCTATTCTTTCCAGAGCGCGGGGCTAGCACACGTGAAGCCAAAGAGGTATGCAAAGGCTGTGTTGTCCGTGAAGATTGCTTAGAATATGCACTGGCTAATGGCGAGAAGTTTGGTATTTGGGGTGGTCTCAGCGAACGTGAACGCCGAAGAATTCGAAGACAACGTTCTATAGCTCGTCGTACTGCACTTGAGGCAGAGTCAACCTCAGATAGTGAAGTGTAGTTGTTGAAGCGCTACATGATTTAAAGATGGGCCTAATTTTTGGAAATTGAGAGTGACCCTAAGTTTTTATACGGACGAGTTTCGGCCGGAGTCGGTACGTTGTAGTCTGGAAATTCAACGCGTGGGTTACAGAACTGTACAATTGCCCAACGCATAACAGTTTCACTCACTTTTTTATCACTTTCTATAACGTCGTGCCAACCAAGCGGTAGATCATGATTACCGGATTTAAACTGGTCTGGTAATCGGTTCCAACCTGCTCCCAAAAAGAATTTTGCTTCACCTGGTTGGTGACTGACTGGTTGCAAGGTGTCTTCCAGACCTTTCATATAGGCTTCATCACAATCAACGGTAAGACCATTTTCTCCCTTGGTAATTCTGAGGCCTTCATGGCTCTCGCCAATGGCTAGGGTACAGACACTTCTGTCAAAGTGCCCTTTAGCTAGAAGCCCGTCATTCGGATGGTATGCAATGAATCGAAGCACGTCGTTAACGGTGCCTACTTCGGGGCTCATAATTCCCACTAGGCCTGTCTGGAGCCAGTCGAGTTCTTGAAGTGCTTGTTTTTTAGAACGCTGGCCTGCCCAAAATATCTCTTCTGCAGCGTCGAGAAATTCTTTCATTTCGTGCGGGAGGCCACCTGAGACCCGGGCTTCAACAACTTGTCTGGACTGTGCTCCGAAGTGAAAGATATCTTTGTTATCGGGCACTGTTCCGCGTACGCCTTGGTTCCCTGCAACTCGAACGTACTGTCCAAAATCTCCGTCGCCCCTGCCAGTGCTTTCAAAGCGTGTCGCGGCATGATACTCATCTTCAATTTCTAGAAACGCCAAGTATCGTTGCATGGCAACTTCAAGATCGCTATATCCTATATCAATACCAACGGGGACAAAACCAGATTCATATAAGTTTTCGTGTACATTAAGCTCACTCATCAGATCCTCCTTTTACGTGACTGATGAGCTTGCGCAAGCTCTGTATGTAGCGTATCGAACCATACTCGGTAGCGCTAGACAGTTTGTTTTGACTCAACTACACTTGAGTTATGAAGGCTGAGTATATTCCGGAGCATGTTATTCAGATAGAAATACTGCGTAAACTTCTGAACGCAGATCAGCTACGTTTTTCGCAGCTTAAGCCTGCTGGGACGGAATCTAATCTGTTTATGTACCATCTTAAGCAGCTGATTCGTCATGATATGATTGAAAAAACTGCTTCTGCCTATCAACTCGGCAAAGCAGGCAAGACATTTTTAGATAGAAGCTCTCTTGAAACCCTGACACTTCGCAAGCAGCCAAAAATAATTACAATACTTGCTGTTCAAAATGCTGATAAACAATGGCTGGTGCTAGAAAGATTGCATCAACCATTTCTGCACTACCGGGGATTTCCTTCGGGAAAGCTCCACTACGGTGAAAGTCTACAGGAAGCGGCTCAGCGTGAGTTAAAAGAAAAGGCTGGCATATCAAACGTTGCACTAACGCTTCGTGGTAACGTAGCTATGAGATTTTTGCACAAAGATGACAGATCTTTAGTTGCAAATCATATTATCGGGTATGTGTTTACTGGTATGGTCCAGGGGGATGCTCCCGGTTTAACAGAAAAGAACTATCGAACCTTTTGGGCTAGTTCAATTGATGAGCCAGGTAAGAAAAATATTAAAGGTCATAATGAGATAATCGAACTGCTCGAGGGCAAAGAACAATTCATCGAGTCACTAGAATTTATCTCTGACTATTAAAACAGCTCCCACATCTGTTACACTATAAGGATGAAACGATACAATCCAAAAGAAATCGAACCGAAGTGGCAGCAAACATGGGCAAAGAGCGAAATCTATAAAGCAACTGAAGATTCTTCAAAACCTAAGCGTTACGTGCTGGAATACTTTCCGTATCCCAGTGGCTCAGCCATGCACGTTGGGCATGTACGTAACTATACAATTGGTGATGCCATCGCGCGATTTCATAGAATGCAGGGTGAAAACGTTCTCTACACCATGGGTTGGGATTCTTTTGGTTTGCCAGCGGAAAACTATGCAATTAAAAATAACATTAGCCCAAAGCAAGCTATTGCTGAAAATACGCAAAAGTTCAAACAGCAGCTCACTCAGATGGGGTTCAGCTACGATTGGTCTCGTGAAATCGATTCTTCTTACCCTGAATATTATCGCTGGACACAGTACTTCTTTAAACTTCTTTTTGATCGAGGCCTAGCCTACCAGAAAAACAGTCTGCAGTGGTGGTGTGATACTGACAAGACTGTTCTTGCAAATGAGCAAGTAGAAGCGGGTAAGTGTTGGCGCTGTGGCAACGAAGTTACTAAGAAGCCATTAAAACAGTGGTTCTTCAAAATCACAGATTACGCGGATAGGCTTGTTGAAGATCTCGAGAAACTCGATTGGTCAGATTCTATCAAATCAATGCAGAAGAACTGGATCGGCAAAAGCAAAGGCGCAGAAATCAACTTTAAATTGGCAGAATCGGACAAAGTAGTACGAGTATTCACAACACGTCCAGACACTCTTTTTGGGGTTACTTTTATGGTTTTGGCTCCAGAGCATGAACTCGTACAAAGTATCACTACCTCAGGGCAGAAAGCTGATGTCGAGGCATACGTTAAGCAAGCTCAGTCAAAATCAGACATTGAACGTCAAGAGACTAATCGTGAAAAGACAGGTGTTTTCACAGGTGCATACGCCATTAACCCAATTAATAACGAGAAGGTGCCCGTTTGGATTGCGGACTACGTACTCACTGGTTATGGAACTGGCGCAATTATGGCGGTGCCCGCACACGATGAGCGCGACAATGAATTTGCCAAAAAATTTGAACTCCCGATCATACAAGTTGTTGCACCAACTATTTTAGATCAAGAGAATCCACCCCAAGAAGGTAAAAAAGACACCAAGCGTAACGTTGTTATGTGCGTTATTAAGCACCCTGCCGAAGACAAGTACGTTACACTCCGATGGAAAAAGTTTGACTGGCATAACTTTGTTATGGGTGGCGTTGAAGACGGCGAGGACATTAAAGCTGCAGCACTGAGAGAAATTGAAGAAGAAACTGGCTACACCGATCTTGAATTTGTGAAAGAGCTACCTCTTAAAATCAACAGTATGTTTTATGCGGCCCATAAAGATCTCAACCGCGATATCTACACGACCGTTCTTGAATTTAAATTGAAGAGCTTGAACCAGGTAGAAACAAAGCGGGAATCTCATGAAGATTTTGAAACCGAGTGGACTGATCGTGAGTCTCTTTCCAATCTGCGTCCGCTTGCAGAGCTTCAGTACATTCTCAAATGGCTAGATGGCGAAAATATCATGTTTGGCGGCGAAGGCAGGCTGATACATTCCGGAAATTATGACGGAATGTCTTCTTCGGATGCTCGCGAGAAGATTGTACAGGACCTCACTGAAAATAACTTTGGTGAAGAAAAAGTTAACTACAAAATTCGTGATTGGCTCATCTCTCGTCAGCGCTACTGGGGTGCGCCAATCCCCATTATTCACTGCGAAAAAGACGGTCCAGTGCCAGTCCCGGAAGACCAGCTACCAGTGGTACTCCCGGAAGTAAAAAGCTACCAACCAACTGGTGAAGGCACGAGTGTGCTTGCGAGTGTACCGGAATGGGTGAATACTACTTGTCCAAAGTGTGGCGGCCCAGCCAGGCGTGAAACCGACACTATGGACGGTTTCGCATGCTCTAGCTGGTATTTCCTTCGGTTTGCCGATCCGCACAACAAAAACGAACCATTCAGTAAAGAAAAAGCCAAGTTCTGGTTGCCTGTAGATGATTACATTGGTGGCGCTGAGCATGCCGTTATGCACCTGCTCTATGCTCGTATGTGGACCAAAGTGATGTTTGACGCTGGCATGATCGATTTTGACGAACCATTCAAAGCACTCAGAAATCAAGGCATGATCCTGGCTCCCGATGGTCGCAAGATGAGTAAAAGCTGGGGCAACGTAATTGCACCTGGTGAGATAATCGAACAAGGTTACGGTGCGGACGCGATTCGTTTAATGGAACTCTTTATTGGCCCGTGGAATCAAGAAGCCGCCTGGAGCGTTGAAGGTATGGGCGGTTGTTTCAGATTCTTGCAGCGTGTTTGGACGCTTATTCAAGAATTTCTTGAAGCGCCTGAATCTACTGGTGACCAAAAAGAACTCATTAAAACGTCGCACAGAATTATTAAAAAAGTTTCACAAGATCTTCACGAGATGGGATTCAACACGGCAATTGCTGCACTCATGGAATTCACTAACGAACTGTACAAGGCAAAGGCTAAAGATGGCTTTGTGGATACTGAGAGCTGGAAGTTTGCACTAAAAGCACTCGTGCAGCTGCTTGCACCGTTTGCACCGCATATTACTGAAGAACTGTGGCAAGATCTCGGTAAATCTGAATCAGTTCATGCATCTGACTGGCCGCTTTGGGACGAAGCGTATCTTGTGTCAGATTCGTTCAACATTGTTGTGCAAGTTAATGGTAAAGTCCGCGCAAACATTAGCGTGAGTGCTGACGCCAGTAAAGAGGACATTCTTGAGCTTGCTTCTCAGAATGAAAAGGTTGCAGGCTATATTGGTGGCAAAGAGCTTAAGAAGTCAATCTATGTGCCAGGTAAACTGGTTAGTTTTGTAGTTTAGTATTCATCGGTACTGTCGGCTGTTGCACGTTCTTCGCCAAACAGAATTTCTTGCATGACCTCTTGAGGGTCAAGGCCTAGTTCTTCTGCTTCTTGAATAAGCTCTTCAGCGGTTATACCCTCTGGATCTGAAGTACCAGCAATACCTCGCATTATAAGTTCGTGCTCTTTAAGGTTGGCGGCTATTGCTTTATTGAACTTTGTCTTCATGATATCACTGCCGCGACTTGTTCGTGTAATAGGTGTCTGGAGTTCACGGGACATACGCTTTATTTCTTGCCCAAATACTTCGTCGAATTCGGCTTCAAAACGTGTGGCGAAAGTATCTTTGGCTGGTGCTACGGTGCTTGTTACTTCATCTTTCCTACCAGGAGTAACACGTACAACCCTTAGCTCGATTGGAGCGCTAGTCACGTTGCCAACTTGTAGTCTACCTCTTTTATGCTGCGATCTACTAAAAAGAATCGCGCCGATTACAGAAGGTCTTCGGTCACGTTTAAAAACAGGGTATCTTGGTTCTTGAAAATATTCTCTAGACATGGGTGTATTAACCTGGGCGACAGAGTGTACTAAATCTTGGTCCGGCTTGAAAGTGTACCATGGCCGTACCTTCATTAGAAGCTCATGACGAGCTTCGCATATGCTTACTATAACAGATATATACTTAAATATCAATATCAGTGATTTGTTATTTAGCCTGATTTACGCTATACTAGCTTCTAAGTCATATCAGATAACAACACCTAAGGAGTAGATTTTCTATGGGTAAACCTAAAAAGCAAACTAGCAAACGTAAAACTGGTCTTCGTCGAAGTCACCTTGTTTTAGAACTTGCCCGTAAAGTTAACGGAAAAAGCCCTATTAAGGCTTATACAACTAAGCGCGAGAGTGCTAAAAAAGTAAAAACTGAAAAATAAGCATCAAAGCTTAACGTTTTTTAACATCGAAAGGTACCAATACAGTGGCATCAAACCGACACTTAGGAAGAATTGTAGCTCTGCAGGCGTTGTATGAGTATGATTTCCGACTTCGCTCTGGCGACGCATCGGTTGAAATAGATGAGATTATTGGTAGAAATGTAGAGCGCTACAAAGACACCATTGATGACATTAGTTTTGTAGAAGAACTTATTCGGGGCGTTGCAAGTAATATGGATGCGCTTGACGCCAAGTTGCAGCCACTCGCTCCAGAATGGCCGTTGACACAGATTGCTCGAATCGACCATGCTATTTTACGCCTTTCGTTATTTGAACTATTTGATATGCCTGAAAGCAAAATTCCTTCAAAAGTAACTATTAACGAAGCTGTTGAACTTGCAAAAAGTTTTGGTGCTGACAAATCAAGTAAATTTATAAACGGCGTTCTTGGTTCCGCTTGGCGACAGGCCAACCCAGACGAAGTTGACACCAGAACTGCCAAGAAGCAAGAAGCAGATGATGCTAAAGTGGGGACAGATAAATCATGATATTCAATCAAATATCAGGTGTTAAATATCAGGTACAAGTCACCAAAGGGGGCTTCTAATGGCTCAACCATTTAACAAATTTAAGAAGTACTTCAAACGAAAACCTGCTATTCAAGATATCTTACGTGAAACAACTGCTGGTGGAGTAGTTTTTCGTCGTGACGACAAGGGTCAGGTAGAAATTTTACTTGCCCAGGATGCTAAAGATCGCTGGACAATTCCAAAAGGTCATATTGAACCCGGTGAAACTCCGCGAATCACTGCAGAACGTGAGATTCAAGAAGAAACTGGTCTTCAGGAAATGGATGTACTTAATCACCTTGGCAAAACCCAGTTCCGTTACCGTAGACAAAATAGTCTCGTGCTTATGACTATGCATGTATTCTTGGTGCGTGCTAAAGGTGATACTAATAAGCTTGTAAAAGAAGAATGGATGAACGGTATCAGCTGGTTCCCATTTAACGAAGCGCTCGACAAGATCGAATACGAAGGTATCGAAAAACTAATGCTGCTTGCAAGCAAGCGTATCCGTCAAGAAAAACTTTAATTATAAAGAAGGGAGATTGATTATAGATTTTTGATTATAGCAAGAAGATACCCTCTGGCTCGCAATAATCAATAATCGCTAATCAATAATCAAATACAATGAAAATAGATTTCACACCATACCAAGATTTTGCTAAAGCCACGTTTGGCTTTACGTTTAACGATCCGGCCACGCTAGTGATGGCTTTCACTCACCGAAGCTACATCAACGAACATAAAAAGAGTGCTGAAAGCCATAACGAACGTCTTGAGTTTTTAGGTGATGCAGTTTTGGAGCTTTCCGTTACCCAGTTCCTGTATACCAATTACACAGAACCAGAAGGAATTTTAACTAATTGGCGGAGTGCTCTTGTTCGCACAGAGAGTATTGGCGCCGCTGCTGTACGACTTAACTTTGAATCGATGCTACGACTCTCGCGCGGTGAAAAACGCGGTAGTGACAGGGCTCGACAGCAGATCTTAGCCAATAGCTTTGAAGCAGTAATTGGCGCTATCTACATAGACCAAGGTTACGAAGCGGCAGATAAGTTTATCACTGAAAATATCATCTCAACACTTCCTCAAATTCTTGAATCAGGTAGTTGGAGAGACCCAAAAAGCTACTTGCAAGAAGTTGCGCAAGAAAAAGACGGCCAAACTCCGATCTATAAAGTGCTTTCAGAAGACGGTCCTGATCACGACAAAGTATTTAAGTTAGGTGTGTTCATTGGCTCTCAACTACGAGGTAGTGGAAGTGGTAGTAGTAAGCAATCTGCCCAGCAGAAAGCTGCCGAAGAAGCTCTAAAATACTACGAAGCCAAGTAGTTGACTTTAGGGGTCGACATCTGTATAATTGCTGAAGATTGTTTCAATAACTTTTAAGTCATAAATGACAGTGAGAAAAGGAAGTAGATTTTAGATGTTAGCAATTCGAATGCAAAGAACAGGACGTAAAGGCCACCCAATGTACCGAGTGGTTGTACAAGATTCACACCGCCAGCCAACGAGTGGTCGTGTTGTTGCTAACCTTGGAAGCTATAATCCTCACACTAAAGAAACTACTCTTGATAAAGAACAGGCTGCAACATTTCTAAAGAATGGCGCTCAGCCTTCTGATCGTGTTGTGAAACTCCTCCAAAACGAGAAGGTTGAATTGCCTTCATGGGTAAAAGTTACTTCTGACAAAAAGCAGAAGAGTATTAAAAATACTGAAAAGCTTCGTCGTAACCAACCTAAAGAAGAGGTTGTTGCAGCACCTGTTGCTGAAGCTCCGGCCGAGGAGGTTGTTGCAGATGCGCCAGTTGAAGAAGCAGAAGCTTAATTCAACTACTTTGATCCTAAAGACACTCCCTGGAGTGTCTTTTTAAATAACAATTAATTCAAAGCATAAGCTTTAGGCGCTCATGATATAATTGAATCACTAACCTAAGTACCCTAAAAGGAGCCAGTATGTCAGACAGTATTGACCAGCAGTTTGTAGAATTTGTTGTAAAAGCCTTAGTTAGCAATCCGGATGGTGTTTCAATTGAACGAACTATTGATGAAAAAGGAGTGTTACTTGAACTTACCGTAGACCCTGAAGATCTCGGTCGCGTTATTGGCAAACGTGGGGGCACGGCGCAGAGTATTCGTACATTACTGCGCGCACTTGGTACAAAAAATGATGCTCGCTATAATTTGAAAATTGTTGATACTGATGGTGGTAGCGGTGCAACTGTCAACCAACCACGAAGTGATGATGGAGACGATCATCAATCTCAAGATGATACTACAGCAGTAGATGATAGCGATGACAAGTCTGTGGAAGAGGCGACACCTGAAACTGTGGAAAACGAAGATTCAGATTACACAAAGAAACACAGAAAAGACCTTGCGGACTTAGACGATCTCGATATATAATCATAAGCGTTGAGTTAGTAACTTGAATCAAAATCAATTCAAGAAAAGTTAGATCAAAAATAAACAACAAAGCTCGCTTGCGAGTCTGAGAAATCAGAGAGCTTTATATGTGATAAAAATACCCCGAATTTCGGGGTATTTTTGTATTAGAGTGAATTTCTATTATGATGCAAATCACGCGTATGGTCATGGTAAAAAGCGAAGTAGTCAGATATACTAAATACATAACTAATAAAGGCGCAAATCATGTTTAGTAAAAAAAGATCAACCGGTTCTCCGATTTCTTTGAAGTCATCAGCCCGAAAAGAAATCTCAAAGATTCTTAGTAAGCCACAAACTACGAAAGAAAAAAGAACGATCAAAAATTCAACTGATGTGTATTTGTATCATTCACAAAAGTGGCAACAGAGCAGACAGAAATAGCCGTTACTGATTTAGCGATAGTTCCCTTGTCAGAAATTAAGACAAGGGAACATTTTAAATTTGACGAAAAAAGCCACAATAACCTCATCAACTGGTTTCATACAAGAGCGGTGATATCGGAACGAGAGCGAACTTGTAAAACCTTTGTTGCACTTAGTGACGGTGTGGTCATTGGTTATATAGCGATCTCGACAAATCTACTGGACAGTGATATTGAGGGGATGAAGAGCAGTAACAAATTTAAACCGCAGATCCTGACGATTGGCAAATTGTACGTGTCGCCAGAGTATCGAAGAAAAGGCATCGGTGAACAACTTACACAGTACGCAATTGGCATCGCAAAAGTAATAGATGACATGACTGGTTGCATTGGAGTGTTCGTGGACTCAAATCAAAGTGCAGTTGAATTTTATAAGCGTGTTGGATTTACAGTGCTGGAGAAGCCGGGGCTACTCAGTTTGGACAGGACTGTTGTTATGTATTTGCGTATACCGGACAGAGTTATCACTTAGGTGGTTAAAAACATTATCAGGGTTACTTTCTCTCTGTTTCTTTTTCGCTTTTCGTCCTTTTGAACTCATCAGATTAGATACACATCTAATTAAGCGTATATGGCAACCATACTTTGTCGAAGCACCCTGTGTGTTCGTTGTAAAGTATGGTCGCCCAGCCAGGCTGCGGCCTCGATCAGTCGGCGTCGATGAAGGTGATCTCCGTGATCTGGCCCGCGCAGACACGCCTGAGCATGTCGTAGCCGACCCCTCGGAGTACCGCCTCGTGTGCACCCTCTGCGAGGTGACGAGGTACCAGGGTGTACCCGGACGGGGGTACGATCAGCGCGGGGACTTCGATGTACTCGAGGTCGGTACGGCCCAGCACGACGATCTCGCCCATCGGTACATCTGCGACCTCCTGTGCGTAGGTGATCGTGATGTTGTCGACCAGGGTGTGGTCGGCACTCTCGACGGTCGTCGTACTGGGGGTGGGCTTGAGGTAGAAGACGTGCGCATCGTCGAGAACGATGCGCAGCTCCTGATCTTCTTCCAGTTCCGCGAGGTCGATTACGGTTGCAACGCTGGTGGTCATAAGGACCCTCTCTGGCTGTGGCGCGTACTTGTAAGTTCGCGCACTAATAACTAATAACTCTCCGACGGTCGGAGAATCAAATGAGATTATATCAAGTATTGATTAAAAAGTCAATACACTGTAAACTGTTAGGAATGAAGATTCAGATCATAACGTTGTTTCCAGAAATGTTTGAAGGTGTATTTAAAACATCAATGCTTTGGAAGGCCGCCAAAGAAGGTGTGGTCGAGTATTCTTGCATTAACCTGCGTGATTTTGGGCTTGGTAAACGTAAAACAGTTGATGATACTCCATATGGTGGCGGTGACGGCATGGTACTTAAGCCAGAGCCACTATTTGCAGCAGTGGAGCTTGCTAAAAAGAACGACCCAACTGCCAAGGTGCTGCTTATGACACCGCGTGGTAACACCTGGAAGCAATCTAAGGCGAAAGCATACGCGGATGCTAACAATGGGCTGATTATGATCTGTGGCCGTTACGAAGGCTATGATGAGCGCATTGTGAGCGTGGTAGATGAACAGCTGAGTATTGGTAACTATGTGCTGACTGGTGGTGAGATCCCGGCCATGATTATTACGGATAGTGTGGTTCGTTTATTGCCAGGTGTTTTAGGCGGTGAAACTTCTGCGGAAATCGAAAGTTTTGTAGAAGATGACCAAACTATAGAGGCACCGCAGTACACTCGTCCGGCTGAGTTTAATGGTATGAAGGTTCCGGAAGTACTATTGAACGGTCATCATGCGGAGATAGAGAAGTGGCGTCAAAACAATAAGTAGCCTCTGTCTCTACATCCCGAGCTTCTCCAAGCTCTCATCTTTTCTCTCCGGTGTCATCCTGAACTAGATTCAGGATCGAATCGATAACAATCAACCCCCGGTCCGTCATCCCGCACTTGATACGGGATCCAGTCATCAAGCATTCAACTTCCTGTCTCCATATCCAAGCTCTTCTGGCTTTCTCCAACGCTCTGTCTCCCTAACCTTCCGTCTCTTCCAACCAGCTTCTTCTTGTATCTTTCCCTCCTTCCTTTTGCCGCCAAAAGTAACAAAACCTACACCCATAACACCCAAGCCTCGATACCCCTCCAGCTCCTTTCTGACGCGTCAGGACGATGACAAGCATCCTTCACTTATCTCTTTTGTTTGTTCAGGCAAGTCCTTCCTGTACTCGTCAGAAAGCAGCTTCCGGGGTTCGGGTTTGGTTGAATGGGTGGGGAAGTTGTCTCGCGTTGCGAGGATTGATTAATAGATCCGCTGCGGCGGATGATGCTTCTTGGCTGAAGCTACGGAGATCAAACATATTAAACAAAAGAAGCCCCGAGAGGCTTCTTTCAAATAATAATAGTTGTTGTGGTGTTTTTGGGCTCACACCATATGGAAATAATTTTTGTTTTTGTATTTTTATTTTCCTATGAGCTTGAATTAATAGTAACAACTACATAAGTGTTTTGTAAAGGGTTTTTTATACTTTTATCACAATATTTTTATATACGCTATGGATGGAGTGTATTTTGATTGGGTACACTATATCTATTGATAGATTGTGGCAAAGACGGTGCTAGAAATCTTCTGAATAAGCTGCGTACGTGCGCTGTAGTTTGAGCCATCAGCTGCTCCACCCTTGGTGTAAATAACAAGCACAACAGGGCGTTCTTTGTATTCAACAATTGCGGCATCATGCAGCCTGTCTTCAAGCTGTCCATATTTGTGGTAGATTGTTGCGCCTTCAGGAATAGCCTTAGGGATCATGGCCTCGTTGTTAGTGTCTTGCATATATGAAAGTAGCAACTTCTTATTAGCATCAGTCAGAAGATCGCCGTTATAGAGCTTCTGAAGTACTAGGGCCTCATCGCTTGCAGTTATAACGTTACCCTTAGCGCTATATGAGCTCACACCAATAGAGCGAGCATATTCTTCAATTTTCTTGTACGTAACCTGTGTGTTGAGTATATTCCATGATTCGTTATTACTCTGATTGATCATGAGTTTAATGTGCTGCTTTGCGGTCATACCACCAAATTGTTTTGTAAGGCTTTGGCGACCTTGTTCGGCTTCATGAAGAAATGTCACAGCGGTCAATACTTTTGTAGTACTGGCACCTGCAAAGTTATCTTGTATTCCGTAATTTGCCTTGGTATTAGTGACAACATCTGTAATCGCAACTGAAATATCAAGCTTAGGATTTTCATTAATAATAGCTGTAACTTGCTGGTTGAGATCATTCCATATATTGCTTGCAATTGGTTCGGCTGTAACCTTCTTTGCTGGCTTTGGGGTGCTACTAGCGGTTACTTTTGGCTTGGGATCACTCTGAAAACCTTTGACTATAGCTCTGCCTTCCATAAAGAGGGCCACGGTGCATACTAAAATAAACAGCCCGCGTCGTTTTTTGCTAGGAGGCTGCTTAGTGTACCTATGAGGCTGGTAGTTGCGGTATCGATCAATCACTAACCTTATATTATACAGCAGATCTGAGAACAGACTGAGTATTAGCTAGTGACAGCATGCGTGTCTGTGGATTTTTTTGCTTCGGTCGTTCTTTGAATAAGGCTCTTTGGGACTGGTCTACATCCACACGCTTTTTGATGTTTTTGGTGCCACTTGAGCTTTTCTCTATCAGTTGCGTCTCGTGGAACCTTGTGTCGATCGTGCCATCGTTTGTTCATAGATTCATTGTAGCAGCATGGATGCGATTAAGCTGCCTTTACCCACGGGGCTGCTGTTGTCAAAATAAACTGAGAGATCTACAATAAACACATCAATATAGTGTTCTGAGAAAGGTGTTGTTATGCCAAAACCAGTAATAATTGTTGTAGCTGCTGTAGTAGCGGTGGTGGTTATAGGCGGAGTGGTGGTTCTAAACAAGAAGGACTCGTCTGGTAGCACTACAAGTTCGCAGTCCAGCAATCCTGAAACCAAGAAGGCCGCGGTAAGTGATCCAAACGGTGATTACAAATTATTCTCTGATCCAAGTGTTACAAAGTACCCCGAAGCCAATGTAAAGTTTGGTAATGGCCAAACGCTGACATTTGAATATGACGGTAGTAAAACTGATAATGACGAATACGCCACGCTTTCATATCAACTATACTATGTCCAGGATAATGGCGGCGTGATTCCAATGGGTGGTGGCAATATTGAAGGAAAAGGTAGCGGCGCATTTACTCTTTCAGACAAAGTGTTTAATTCTAGTGCTAAGAATCGACAAGGCTTTTTAGAGCTTGAAGGTACATATGGAACTGGTGTTAGTGAATCGGGCCAAATTACTGGAAAGAACGTAAAACTTGGTATGTACGCTATAGAGTTTGATATTGCGGATTAATCCTTATGCAAACAAAAAGATCAGTTCCGGGCTGATCTTTTTGTTTGGACTGGCGATGATTTAAAATGGGATTAATGGAACCAAAACGAAGATTATTTTTGCATAAGTGGCTACGTGTGCCGTATCAGCTTAATATTCGCTATGTACAGAGGCCAGAAAACTCACGTGCCACATTTCTGTTTGTTCATGGACTTGGTGATACGGGTGATGTCTGGGCACCCACCATTGCGGCGTTACCATCTGATAGCACTGCAATATCTATAGATTTGCTCGGCTTTGGAGATTCACCTAAACCAAGTTGGAAGCCATACGATCTACAAACTCAAGTGAAGTTGATTCGAGGAGTTTGCGCTCGGTTAAAGATTGCCGACGAAAAACTTATACTTGTGGGGCACTCACTCGGTTCGCTTATCGCCATTGCTTACGCGCAGAAGTACCGGAAAACTGTTGCCTCGCTTGTGCTCTGTAGTCCACCTATATATCGAGCACACACGGGCGACAAGCTTTCGCTTCGTGCAGAAGATATCCTAAGAAGAATATACGAAAAGGCGAGCCAAAGGCCGCAAGATCTTATAAAACTATACGCTTTTGCTCAAAAGTACGGACTGGCGAATAAGAGCTTAGCGGTTACAGATGAAACTGTAACGAGTTTTGTGGGAACTTTGCAGGCGAGTATAATTAACCAGCAAATTATTGATGAACTTCCAAATTTGGAGCTTCCAACAACTATAATCCACGGGGTACTTGATCCATTCGTAGTCGGTTCAAACTTAAAGACCGCAGCGAAACGCTCTGAATACATAACGCTCAAAAATGTTCCGGGCACTCATATTATTCGTGGGACCTATGCTAAAAAACTGTCCGAAGTGTTGCTCGAGCATCTTGAGGGTTAGTAGTCGCCGAAGCTGTCGAGCTAAGATTTATAAATCACGTGTTAAGATAAAGCAGTAATGGACGCAAAAAAAGGCATCACACCAAAACACCGAATCTACACAACAAGTTTTGCAAGTGTTTACCCGCACTATATCGCTAAGGCGGAGCGTAAAGGACGCACCCGCGAAGAGGTTGATGAGATTATTCGCTGGTTAACCGGATACACTCAAAAAAGTCTTGAGACTGAAATTGAAAAAGGAACAGATTGCGAAACTTTTATCGCCAATGCACCAAACATGAATCCTTTAAGAACACTAATCACCGGTATGATTTGTGGAGTTCGTATTGAAGAGATTCAAGAGACTACAATGCGAGAGCTAAGATACTTAGACAAGCTGATAGACGAGTTGGCCAAGGGTAGGGTTATGGAGAAGATTCTACGAAAACCGGTAAATTAATCTGCTTCTGAGTAGCTAACCGGACAGTGGCTACAATTTACTTATGAGGTTTGTTGTTGAGCTGTCGTGTTCTCCGGCATTATGATTTGATATCTCTAAGTAGATTGTCTTGGCAAGAACTTTGCCAAGTTCAACGCCCCATTGATCAAATGAATTAATATCCCATAGCGCACCTTGCACAAAAATCTTGTGTTCGTATAGGGCGATGAGTTGGCCGAAAGTGTGTGGTGTCAGTTTGGGCAGAAGTAGGGTATTGCTTGGTTTGTTACCAGCAAACGTCTTGTGGGGGATCAGGTTTTCGGCAACGCCTTCAGCTCGTACTTCGTCGGCAGTTTTGCCGAATGCAAGTGCCTCGCTTTGCGCCAACATGTTGGCGAGTAGTTTTGCGTGGTGCGGCGCGTCTTCTTGGATCGGTTCTGCAAAGCCGATAAAGTCGCAGGGTATTAAGTGGGTGCCTTGGTGAATGAGTTGGTAAAATGCATGCTGCCCATTCGTGCCTGCTTCACCCCAAATAACAGACCCGGTTGTATAGGTTACTGAAGAGCCATCTTTACGCACGCTTTTGCCATTACTTTCCATACTGGCTTGTTGCATGTACGCTGGCATTCGGTGTAGGTATTGTTCGTACGGTAGAATTGCTTCGCTCTGTGCGCCGTGAAAGTTACTATACCAAGTGCTAATTAAAGCTAGAATTACGGGCATGTTTTTTTCTAAGGGAGCGGTTTTGAAGTGGTTGTCTATGGCGTTAAAGCCACGAAGCATTTCGTTAAAATTATCGGGACCGATAGCGATCATAATAGTAAGACCAATAGCAATTGTCATTGAATACCGACCACCGACCCAGTCCCAAAATTCAAACATGTTGGCAGTATTTATCCCAAAACTAGTTACCGCTTCACTGTTAGTCGATAGTGCTACAAAGTGTTGAGCAACGGCTGCTTCGTCTGTGAGGGTGTTAAGTAGCCACTGGCGAGCTGATGTGGCGTTGGTCATGGTTTCGTCAGTAGTAAATGTTTTTGAAGCAATAATAAACAAGGTTTCTTCCGGGTTAAGCCCGTACACGCCTTCGCTAAAATGTGAACCATCAACGTTAGAGATAAATCGTATGCAGAGGTCTCGTTGGCTGTAGGCTTTGAGTGCCTCTACGGCCATAACTGGGCCGAGATCTGAACCACCAATACCAATATTGATGATATTTTTGATTGGTTTGCCAGTAAAACCAAGCCACTTACCTTCGCGTACTGCGTTACTGAACTCGGTCATATGTTCAAGCACGGCCTGAACCTCGGGTAGATTGTCAGCTCTCAGTGCTGTATGAAGAACGGCTCGATCTTCGGTGGTGTTAATATGGTCTCCCGCAAACATAGCATCACGAAGTTGTTCAACTTTTTGCTCACGCGCTAGCGCAAAGAGATTGGTTAGAACTGGCTGATTGATGAGATTTTTTGAGTAGTCTAAAAAGATGTCACCAGCCTGCAGGCTCAACTCTGTGCCACGGTTAGGATTATCTAAAAATAGTTTGCGTAGAGACGGTGTTTTACTCGTGCTTAAGTTGGTTAACGTTTGCCAGGCTGGTTTGTCGGTTGGATTCATGCCTCTACTATACCACTGCAGTGTCCGTCTTGTTCTGGGTATACTACTTATGTATAATTGTCATCAATACCACAGCAGCTCGTTTTCGAGGCAGGGGGAGGAATGAAGCAGCCAGTTGAAATACTCGGCAGTCCCGTCATTTGTGGCTTGGCTGTGACAGTCCTAGTGTCTCGAGTCTATAAAGGAAAAACAACGTGAAAAAAGTATCGTGTAAGTTAAGGGTATTACTGCTAGCCATATTGTTGGTTACAGTCTCTTTTGTCCAACAGTCTTCATTTAATGCTCACGCAGCTAGTGGTGCTGACGTGCCAGAGTACGTAGGCCAGGTAGAAGGGGGCTTTTCAGGATTTAATGCACCAACTGGGGCTGTAGTTTCGCCTGATGGGACCAAATTGTATGTAACTAATAATAACGGCGAGGTGCCTGTTATCGGTACGTCTGATAGTTCATATGTTGGGATGGCTCGTCAGCGAACAAATCTCGGCAGTGTGTTTGCTCCGTCAATAAGCGCGTCAGCCGTCTCTCCCGACGGCACAAAATTGTATGTAACCGATTATTACAATGATTACGTTGAGGTGCTCAGTACTATTACGTATGAAAAATTATCACAATTTGGCACAAACGGCTCTGGCAACGGACAGTTTAACCGTCCTCAAGGTGTCGCGGTCTCCTCGGATGGCAGTAAGCTTTATGTAGCTGATCGAAACAACAACCGCATTCAGATTTTCAACACGTCAGATAACTCTTTCATCGGCAAGTTTGGCACAAACGGCTCTGGCAACGGACAGTTTGGCAGTGGTCTCAATATGATCACTATTTCTCCAGATGGCGGCAAGCTCTATGTGAGTGAGAGTAATCGTATCCAAATTTTTAGCACCAGCGATAACTCTTTCATCGGCAAGTTTGGCACAAACGGCTCTGGCAACGGACAGTTTAATCAACCTGCTGGTCTCGCAGTCACTTCCGACGGCAGTAAGCTCTACGTAGCCGATCGAGGCAACAACCGCATTCAAATCTTCAACACATCTGATAATTCGTTCGTTAGTAAATGGGGCTCTCAGGGTTCGGGTGATAACCAGTTTAGCTCTCCGTATGACATAGACCTTTCTCACGACGGCAGTAAGCTCTACGTAGCCGATCGAGGCAACAACCGCATTCAAATCTTC
>CAYNKQ010000010.1:24671-25392 GCA_964397855.1 uncultured Candidatus Saccharibacteria bacterium
AACACAAGTGACAATACCCATAACCATAGTCTGGAAAACGCAGAAATCGCTACGGCTGTCAGTACTGATTCAATCACGCTAAATCCCGTTAGCGGCAAGCTATACATGGGCAATGGTCTTGTTTTCGACGACCAAACAGGCTACCTAGAGACTATAAGCACTATCTATGACGGCGAAGGTGGTTTGGCATTTTCTCCAGACGGTAGCAGATTGTACGTGGCGGGCGGAGAAGGTGTTTCCGTGCTCGACACGGCTGATTACTCCGTACTTAGTCGCCAAGAAGCAAGTTGGGGCTCTGCGGACGGCGAGTTCGGTTCTCTTTTTGGAGTAACTCTCTCACCTGACGGGTCAAAGATGTATTTAGTGGATAGTTACAACAACCGCATTCAAATCTTCAACACAAATGACAGTTCTTTTGTGAGTAGCTTTGGATCTTTAGGAACCAATGATGGCCAATTTGAATTTCCGTATGGTATCACGACGGATTCCACGGGTAATATTTACGTGGTTGATCCTGTAAGTTCTCGTATCCAAAAGTTCGATGCTAACGGAAACTTCCTTAGTAAATGGGGCTCTCAGGGCTCCGGCGACGGTCAGTTTAATGGCCCCTCTAAAATCGCCGTTGACCCCAGCGGTAATATCTATATAGCCGATGCGCAGAACTACCGTATCCAAAAGTTCGATGCTAACGGAAACTTCCTTAGTAAATGGGGCTCTCAGG
>CAYNKQ010000010.1:25492-42273 GCA_964397855.1 uncultured Candidatus Saccharibacteria bacterium
GCTCCGGCGACGGTCAGTTCCAGAATTCTATTGGCCTTACACTTTCACCTGACGGCAACGCTATTTACGTGGCTGATCCCATCAACAACCGTATACAGACCTTTAGATACCCCAGTAGTGAAATTTCAGAATCTGTTGCTACTTTCCAATCGCCTGAGACCAACCAGCCCATCTCCCTCCAGACTCCCTCTGGCACCACGATCACCTGTAGTTTTGCTAGCAAAGAATCTACCGCTGCCAAGCAGGATGAATCCTATCAATATCCCTTGGGCCTCGTGAATTTTTGTTTTGACACAGAAAATGAGAACAATGAAGTAAGCCTCACTTTCGTTACTGACCTAAAACCAAGTGAAGTGAAAGCTCGAAAGTACAACTCAACCAACCAAACTTATTTCGATATACCTGACTCCACCATTACAGAGACTACTTACGAAGGCCAACATGCTCTTGGGGTTTCTTATGCCATCACTGATAACGGGCTGCTTGATTTGGACCCAATGGCTGGTAAAATTGTTGATCCAGTAGGATTGGCGGTAGTGCCGGACCATCTGGCCACTGAGAATGAAAGCAGTGTTAGTTTTGTTAATCCAACACTAAGCGAGACATTAGCTCAGACGGGGCAGAGCCAAGAGATGCTCTACCTTCTACTGGTAACAGGGGTGCTACTAGTGGGCGGAAGTATGTTCGTGAGGCGAAGGCTGTAATTAGGGCCTGCTGGACTATGTAGTATCTCATTTGTCTAGACTCTCTCTACCTCCGCTATAAAACAAGTGTCGAAATAACCTGTGGTTGGCTCTTGTCGATCAAGATCGGGATACAAGAGATATATTTTGTTTAAATAATCCCTCCCCCTAAATAGCACATATTCACCCACTAAGTCGCTAACTGCAGTGTCATCTGTCAAGATCTTTTCAAACTCTTCGGGGCTTGTATGATCTGGCAGATCTCTTTGTCTAGTGGCGTCTTCAACGACAGTAAGTGTGCCTCCTGGACGTAAGCACTGAAGTGCCTGAACAACCAACTGCCCCGGGGTTTTGATGTCAGTTCTTCGGGTGGCGCCACTTTCAGGATCTACAAAGAGACCCGAGTATTCACCCCTGTAAGTACCTGGGTCTCCGAGAACGTTTGCCATTACAACAATATCTTGAGTACATGCTAATTCACCAAGTAAATCGCCAACAGTCTGACCCGGTCTGTATTCAAAATTGGATGTGTTGCCACGCTGGCTTCTAATATCAGCGATCAAATCTTTGAAATGATACGACACAAAATAATGCATATCAGGATCTACGCCTAAGTACACGATGCCTGGATCAAAGGCGTACGCCGAAGGACGAGTTCCTGGTCCAATTTCTAAGACGCACTTCGTAGCCATACATTTAGTAAATCAATATGAAACAGGGTAGGCAAGCTTAAGCGCTAGGGTAGTCCTAATGTAAAGAGATAAGCAAAAGACTGATTATAGAGCCCGGACTTAGATCTAACTTTTCAATCTGACCGAGGCCGGTAGGTGTGTCCCAGGAGGATTTATATCTAATTCTTAGTAGCTTTGATGATAAGGAACTGGGGGACATGCTTATTTCTTGATTCTACAGCTGCACCCGGAAGCTGTGGCTCGACAACCCTCGCAATAATGCAACCCATGGAAATCAAATCGTTAATGTAAGTAGATAAGGGTCGCGGGAAGAAGTAGCCGTACTTTTGTTTAACTGGCTCGGCTTTGAAATATTCACTGATTTCAACATGTCCTAATGCTGACCAGTCATTCTCAAAACCTGGAAATGCAGGGTGAAGTATTGAGATAATAATTTCACCACCAGGCTTAAGGGTCGCAATACAACGTTGAAGAGCTGTTTTGTAGTCAGGAATATCCATCAGTACGTTTATCAGCAACACTTGGTCAAACTGTGTATTGCTCCTTAGCTCTGATAGATCTTGTTGAAGATACATGATGCCTAGCTTCTCCTGGGCCTCTTTTTCGAGGCAATAATTAAACAAAGTTGTGGCTGGTTCAATTCCGGTCACAGTTGCACCTCGGCGGGCAAGTTTACGCGATAAATAACCATTGCCACACCCTGCGTCTAAAATTGTTTTGCCTTGAATATCTCCCACAAGGTCAAATACAGCAGGGTCAATTAAATTGCTTCGTGCTGTGTCGCCGTCATCACCAAAGTTTACTAAGTCTTCATTTGTAAACCCAGACCAGCTATCAATCGTCGATTTGTTTGTAATGTCCATAATTAGATGATAACAAAAAAGATGTACAAGCCCTCTTAGAAATCCTAGCTAAGAGTGGTGGATGTATTTCAGGAAAAAAGCTGTTTCGAGAGCTCGCTAATGCTATTACTAGCCAGTACATGGTGAATATTTTAGGGTGCGTATATTCAAGCTTACGGTAGGGCCGAGTGGCATGCCAGACGAATCAAAAATATGCTCGTTTGAATTAATGCTCCAATCACTGAGGTAGCCATTTCGTGATAAGCACAGTGTCGCTGAGTAGGAATCACTAGATTTTATGCCAGTGACTTTATCTCGATCAATAATGTATCCGTTTTCTCCCGCAGAAGCCTTTATATATTCGTATACCGAGTTGAGGCTATCGGTACAAGAATAGGTCAACTGCCAAGTTGCTGTGGAATCAAAGCCGTCCCCTTGATTATAGCTTCTTGTCTTTTCAGTACATGACAATGGGGTGGTAGTATTGCGCATCTCGTTGTCTATTGCTGCTTTGTTTCGAGTCTTATTAGATTGAAAGAAAAAGACCACAGCCACTATCACTACAAGCCAGCTGGTGCCTATTGCTAGTGCAATGATTACACCCTTATTTTTCTTCTTCATGATATTAGTCTATACAAAATGACTGACTGCGTCTACAAGCTTATGCTTAGCCGGTGTGGAGGGATTCGAGTCGCCGAATACTGGTACCAGATTTGTATCTTATATGTCTCAGAAGCACGGCATTCCGATGGTGGTCACTTTTGGCTGTGACGATGAATAGTCAAGAGCGACGCAGTTGCCATGCGCCAAGCAGAACGCCCCCGCCCAGTACTATCGATCCAAGCGTTAGCAGTATGTCGGCACTTTGACCAGTAGCGGCGAGCACTCCCTCACTTACAAATTGCGCGGGCTGCGCAGCGGGCGCAGGATCGGGTATTGGCAGGCCAGTCAGCTGTGCGTAATAGGTACTATCATTAATGGAAGAGTTGACCACTCCACCAATCATGTAGACGAAGCCATTGTACTGGCTGGAGGCTGCGGCATATATATTCTCTGGTAAGCTATTTGGCGAAGTTGTCCAGTTGCCAACTGAGCCATCTGAATTGAATGGCGCTGAATACACATTATTTTGTGCCGCGCCATTAAAGCCACCTAGCACAAATAGATATCCTCTATAAGCCACGACCGAAGGCATCACCAGCCCCGCAGGCATATTGTTGCTGGCTATTTGCCAACCACCAACTGAACCGTCATTGTTGAGCGGTGCGTATCGTACGGTATTTAGTGCCGTTCCTAAGTTCCACCCACCAATAACATATAGGTAATTATTGTATACCACCGATCGCGCACCACTCGTCGCTATAGGCATAGGGTTAGAAGCTACCCAGTTACTAATCGAGCCATCTGGATTAAACTGTGCCTGATATACGGTATCGAACTCCCCTGATCCATCATTACCCCCGGTAATATAGAGGTAGCCATTATTGACTGCGGCACCGATATCTATCATAGCGGCTGGGATATCTGCACCCGCCGTCCAGTTACCAACTGAACCGTCACTGTTGAGCGGTGCATAATAAACATCGTTGGAGTGCGCACCATCGTAGCCGCCTATAACGTATACATAGCCATTATTGGCGACCGCCACAGTCCCGTATAGTCCTGCTGGTAATGCATTATCGGATAATATCCAACCACCAACTGAACCGTCACTGTTGAGCGGTGCATAATAAACATCAGTGCCATCTCCATTGTAGCCACCCAAAACATACACATACCCGTTGTAGGCAACAGAGCCCGAATAAGCTTTGACTGACGGAAGTGACGAGCTCGTCAACCAGGCGCCAATATCGCCAGGAGCTGCCGCATAAGCTTTTGTTGCCAAGGCACTACTTATCAGTAAACACAAGACCACTACTCCGAATAAAGTTACCGTAGCTCGCTGCCAACGCATATATCAATTAACTCCTTATTGCTTGAGCTTAAGTGTAAGTGTTTAAGAAGACACTTGCAAGTAAAGGAGTGCTTGCTTTGCCCGGGGCTAGTGGATGTGTTTCAGGAAGAATATCTAGATATTAGCAGCGTTATTCCTGAAGTAGCCACCGTTGTCTGATTTAAAACCAAATGTTTTATATTTTTCTACCAGTGGATTTTCGTCTGACAAGCTTGTGTATGTAAAAGGAATCTTTAACTCGTCAATAATTCGCATACGCTCTTCTAAGATTGTTGTACCAAAGCCTTTGCCCTGATACTCCGGCCTAACATTAAAGTCGCACAAGACGGCATGACGCTTATTGCCCACAATAAAACCCATTCCTATAAGTAAGCCGTCAGGATTTCTAATTCCAACGGCCACTATGCAATCTGTTATATTGCTACGCCATGCGTCTTCATCGTCACCGGCACCCCAGCCTGTAGATTTACGAACCTCTAAAACTTCTTCCGGCTTAATTTCTTCTTTAGATACGAAAATGTAGTTATCAGGTAAATTCAGTATGTATAATTTTAACTTATTAATAATATTACACAAATAAAACAGGTTCGATTTAACGAACCTGTTAAGCTTAAGCATTTTGGCTGGTAATAGTGGATGCGTTTCAGGAAGAATTTACTTTAAATAGCCAAGTTTTTCAAAAAGAACTCGTGATGGGGGGACGATATCGTATGAATCTAAATCCTCGGGTTTAACCCACTCAATTTTTTCGATTCCTTCAGCTGCGACGATGTCACCACTCACATACTCGCATTCAACATCTAAGTATATAAAGAACTTCTCAACTCCGTCGAGATCGTGCTTTACTTCCGTGTCCCAAGATATCTTATCTGTAACTGATACCGTTATACCGGACTTTCCTAATACTTCTGTTTTTACTGCCTCGTCTGGGTCAACATCGTGACTAGCTACGGCGCCAAAGATGTACCAAGTCTCTTTATAAGGAGGTGAGCCTTCCGGCTTCTTGCGCATCAAAATTGCACCGTCTTTTTTTACCACTGCTACAATTAGTACTTTTGTTTCCATTTTCTCAGTATAACAAATAAAAATACTCTGAAAAATCAGAGTATTAAAGTATAAGCTTCATGGCTGGGATGGAGGGATAGTGGCTAAAGCCTTCTCCGCTTCGCTGCGCCGAACCCCCGAATGTACGTAGCTTCGCCACTCATTCAGGAGTTCAGATCCCGAATCCAGCCAAGCAAAAACCCGCTCGTTAAAGAGCGGGCCTTAGCTTGGCTGGGGCTAATGGACGCGTTTCAGGAAGAATCTAGCTATCTTTCTTCTGTGAAAAATCCTTTGCTTGCCATGCATTTATGATACCCAGAGTATGCCAAGTAGTCTGCAGCTCTTGGCATAATTTCGCTAGAGCATTCTTTTCGTGCATTTAATTCAGCTTCTTTTACTTTGTTTTTTTGCATTACGCTCCATGCAAAAATACCCACACCAACCAGCAATGTGACTGCGATAATTGTAAGTATTATATTTTTATAATTCATGAACGTATTATACACGAATACTACAGAATAATGTGATGGGGCTAGTGGATGCGTTTCAGGAAGAAAAAGTTAAATTCTTTGCTTCTTCTCTTCTATCGGTTTAACCGATGGGGGAATCGTATCGTTTGTTAAGGCGGCATGAATTCTATCGATATTATTTTGATTAATTTCAATATTATTAGTTACATATTCACGCCTACCTTCATATAGAATCGAGTTGTGCAAAAAAATAAGACTTCCGTATGCAATATCAACACTATCTTTTTGGGGTATTAATTTTAGTATCGCAAAAAACTTTTTGAACGGGATCATTTTGTATTGTGAATTCAGGTTGGTGGCGGCCTCCCTCAAGTCTTTCTTGATCGTCCTAATGATCATTAACTGATCATCTGTAGGATTCTTGGGGAAGAAATTTGTAAGCATATTACAGTGAAAGTCTAATCTACTCAGCACGATCGGTAGGTGCTCACGCAGACTTTGTATTGGACGTACAAAAAATATCTTAATGATCTCCGTGACGATTAACAGTATCGTACCACCAATCAATGTTGCGCAAGCAGTAAAAATAATGATTTCAATTTCGTTCATGATTAAAATCAGGCCTTATTTCTTTCTCTTGAAGATCATGATCATCTCACTTCTACTTGTGAGCATACCTGCCGAATCAGAGTTTGCAATTTCAACTAGCTCCCACCCTTCGGCCCCGAGGGTGTTAATGGCTTTTTCAAGTTTCTGTGGATCAAATCTATTTCCAAACAACTTATCCTTAGCACTTATGACTTTGTATTCGAACATGTCACCTCCCTTGATTTCATAATCCTATACTAGCACGCTTTTTTCGTTCGATACCTACTGCGGAGAGTAGAGGCTACCTTGCTTCTCTGCGCCTCTCGCCTTGAGACGAAAACGGTACTATACTCAGGGTATGCGTATAAAGGGACCATTTATTATTAAACGCCAAGTTGACGCTTTTATTCATATTGTAGAAACTATAAACCTTCTTAAGGATCGTAAAACCTACCATAAGACCAAGATAGTCGATATATTGAATAGCGTCGCGCTGCCTTTGCCATCAAAAACTTTTCTAGATTACGCATCTGCAACAACTCTCAGCCTCGTAGTCAGAGGGGTTCAGCAATACCTACTTAAGGACAACTACCTAACTCTCAAGCAGCGTGACGCACTATCTCATGCGATTAGCAAATCACCTTTACCGGCTTATAGTTATGGCACTAATTTTTACAGATTAAGAACTTTTGGACTGGAGGGTCAATACCCAAGCGCAAATTTTGAAAGATCCGATGCTAAATACAAAGTCATAAACGGAGTGCCGTTTGTATTTACGAAAAACAACAGTCAAGCCGAAGAGAAGTCGATAGGCGGTGGAGTTGAGAATGCTGTCTTGTCCAGACGAGAAGTCAAGATGTTGTCCTCCTTGATGTGCGTAAATGGCCTGATCACTACTTTTTCTCTCCAGGATAACAAGATTAACTCGAGCGTTTTGGATATCCCAGAAGGATATCTTTTAGGAGTAAAAGACCACGAAATTGTCGAATTTATGCTCGAGTATTGGAATATACTCAGAGGTGGATTACCTAGTTCTGGTAGTTCGTTTGAATTCACGCCATCAAATTGGGCAGAACAAGACATAGCATTATTTTATCGAAAGTTTAAAATAAGTGATCTGCTTCTACTTCGCACATGCTTCCTGCTCATCAAAGCTTCTTCTATGGTAGATAATCACAACTATTTCGAAGATGCCATCTCAAGCATATTCGTAGGACTTGAGGGAGTAATGATAATCATGCAGCGTGACGACGGCGAACCATACAGTAGTATAAAGAGACCCTATCAAAAAGCGAAGTTTGAAACCATTTTTAAAGATAACGGTCAAACTTATGACTTCGTAATGGAGGAGGTCTTTGCGTATGGCGAGAAGCGAGCTGCTTTAGTCCATCCGCAGGCAGGCACGGACTGGGGCTGGGTTCCGCCTATTTTTGGAGAGGACTATTATGATTATCGACAAATTTTAAGAAGCTTAGCGTACTACTCAGTTACAGGCAGATTCTATGACCCCTATCAATTTTGATCAGAGATATTTCTTAATCGACAGTGCTGCTAGCTTCCGGTTCTCTATTACTGTCTAAGAAGATTGAAATCTCCCTGACTACTCTGTCGAGTGCCGCTCTTTCGCTGCCTTCTCTATAAACCCTGCCAGAATATACGATAGTCGAATATCTATTAAATGTAACCGTTACATTCGGTGCCTTCGAACTGATAATAATCGGTCGCTTACGTAGGATATGTCCCGGTACTTTTCTTGCGGAGTCGAATTGGTATTTTGCATAAGATGGCTCGAACCAGCCCAAAGTCTTGCCGATATCTATGTAAAAATCAGCAGGCGATATATATTTGAAAATTATTTTCTCTAGACTCTTTAAATCACCTTTAGTCACCTTATATCGAGGCAGTTTCACTTTAGAGTTTTTTGTAGACGATCGCCTCTTATTCATATGCGTAGTTTACATTATTAAATACCTAAGTCTAGGTGCTTATGCTTGCAATTATTAAATTTATGTACAACAATTACACGCAGAGACACAACTCTGCAAAATGGAAGTTCCTACAACTTCGACTAAAAATAGGTGCGTAGACGATCGAGTCTATTACAGTAACAATTGAGTATATCGAAAAACGTATACAAAGATATCGCGCTAGAGTAAACGGCTAAAGGCACTATGAGCAAAGTTCAAACCACACCAGTTATTGGTGGCTCAATCTGTTGAGTTGAATTTTGTTTTTTGTATTGGTCAAAAAATCTCTAGCTATTTTTATATTCGACGCATGAATGCCGCCCAGAAATGGGTGGTTTTTTATTACTAAAAAATAAGGAGAATTCTATATGTCATTGAAAAAGAATGCACTAGGAATTACTAACAACGGAAAAACGACGCGAGTTGGTGCGAGGCGCTGGTCGCTGCACCCACGCGTGTCAGTCCTGTGCAACTTGATATACAGGACAGAAATAGGGTCATGCCATGGATGAACACGTCTCGAATGATAGGCAGTTTCTAAATATTCCACAAAGTGAAGCTCAGTACCTAGTCCATGCTCGTGCAACGTTTTATCCAGGGTTTGTCAGAATATACATTCCTAATAAACCATACCTGAAGCTACAAGAAAACCTTGAGTTGTCCGGTTTGTTGTCGTCTTCACGATCTCAAAATATATACACAGAAACAGACACTGAGCGATCAATACGCCGTACTCGTAAGGCAATTACCGACTATGTGCTGTGCAATAACTTCAGTCTATTCGTTACTTTTACCTTCAGGGACGACCGTCAGGATATTGATAGGTGTAAGACTAAAATGTCTAACTGGCTCAAGAACCAGCGTAAACGTAAGGGGGTGTTTCAATACCTAATCGTTCCAGAGTTTCACAAAGATAAATTATCGATTCATTTTCACGCTTTAATTGATGGATACGCCGGCGACGTCATTCGAGCTATAAGCAGCAGAACAGGAAAGTATCTCAAGCAAGCTGGTCATGATGTGTTTGAAGTACCAAGTTATACACTAGGTTTTACTAACGCTAAGAAGATAGAGCCGGATGGATACGTAAAGGTGGGCTTTTATCTTCAAAAATACATTACCAAAGAGATGCCGCTGTTCTTAAACAAGAATAGATACTGGGCATCACGAGGCCTAAAAAAACCTAAGACACAAGACAATCCAGAGCATTGGTATAAAGTTATCTCGCCGGATCGTGAATACATATTAGAAAATGGTAGGTTTATTGAATTTGAAACGGGTAAACATCCGTTGGTCGATATGTACGTGGAGCAAGTATAATTATGTTAAACGAGCAAGAGTTAAAACTTTATATTCGCTACGTAGAAATCTTACTTGAAATTGCTTCGAGTGAGGAAGAAAGCGTATAATGAAAAGGCATCCCAATACAACACGTGATACTTTTATTTCTGCTCTTAATGGGCGGTTGTGCCAGAAAATCATGTGTTTTTTGGGATGCCACAACCGTCCATTTTTAGTAGGGAGTAAAAAGTGAAAGCAATAATATTAGCCAGAGTTTCGAGCAAAGAGCAGGAGGATAATAATTCAATCCCTGCACAAGTGCGAAGGCTACAGGAATACACAAGTCGTTTCGAGCTTGATGTCATTGAGACAGTACAGCTAGTGGAATCTTCTACAAAAACTAACCGAAAAAAGTTTGACCAAGTCATTACCAAGATTAAAAGGTCAAAAACCAAAACAGCGCTCGTTACTGATACAATCGATCGTTTACAGCGCGGCTTCCGTGAATCCGTTATGCTCGATGAACTTAGAAATCAGAATAAAATAGAGCTTCACTTTGTTCGTGAAGGCTTAGTTATTAACGAAAACTCAAACAGTTCTGAAATTCTTCGCTGGGATATGGGTGTTATGTTCGCCAAGAGCTACGTGACACAGCTCAGCGACAATGTAAAACGTAGCATGGATCAGAAACGCCGTAATGGTGAGTGGTGCGGAAAAGCTCCGTACGGCTACCTCAACATTGATTTAGACGATGGTAAGAAATGGGTTGAGCCCAACCCTGCAACCGCTCAGAAGATCGTTCAGATCTTTGAGTGGTATGCTGGAGGATCCATTTCTATGCAAGGAATCGCCAATCGACTTGCGGACGAACACGGCGTTCGCAAATCAACGAGCAATATAGATAAGATTCTCAAGAATCCGTTTTACTACGGACGTATGCGTGCAAAAGGTGAAATGTACTCACATTCTTACAAACCGCTCATTACAAAGGATCTGTTTGACTCAGCGCAAAAAAGAGCAACCTTAGCCAGTAAACAGCCGTTTAAATACGCAGGGTTGCCGTATGTCTACAGAGGACTGATAACGTGCGCCGACTGTGGGTGCAGGATTACGCCAGAAAAGAGCAAAGGGATTGTTTACTATCACTGTACACAGTCAAGAGGGAAACACGGTGCTCGCTATGTACGAGAAGAAACTTTAACAGAACAGCTCATGCAGGCCTTTGCTACTATTCAACCGAACCAACAGCAGTTCGACCAGGTGACGGAAGGTATTAAAAACGCAAGGGCAGACAAGAACAAATACAAAGCCCACCAACTTTCACAGCTACAGGCAGAAATTGCCAAAATAGAAACCAGATTAGACCGTAATCACGACTCCTATTTAGATGGTGATGTCGACAAACACTACTACCACAAAAAAGCCAGTGAATACAAAGCCCAGAGAGAAGAATTAAATAATATGTTAGCTGGTTTGGATAAGTCGAATGAAGAGTTTTACGCCACGATTGAGAAAATAATAAACGTTGCTAGAAATGCACCGCGACTACTAGAAAGTTCTAGTATCGAACAAAAACGGGAATTGTTAAACTTAGTACTTCAGAACCTTGAACTAAAAAATGATCAACTGGGGTGGAAATATAAAAAGCCATTCAATTTGATGGCTTCTTATATAAATTATTCTTCTTGGCTGGGATGGAGGGATTCGAACCCCCGAATGCTGGTACCAGAAACCAGTGCCTTACCACTTGGCGACATCCCACTATATGTAACGGATTGATTATACTATAAAAACTTGAGATTTTTGAGTTCTTTGGGCAAGAAACCGTCTGGATGCTCAAAGCCAGCTTCCCATTTGGTGCCTTTTGAATAGCCGAGATCTTTCATGAGTTTGGTAGGGGCGTTTCTTAGGTGAATTGGAACCTGGGCGTCCGGGTGTTCTTTCGCTGCTTGCAAGGCGCTTGTCATGGCATCTGCGACCGTACGTGATTTTTCAGTCTTTGCGAGTGCGGCTGCGCAGTGGAATAATGTGTACTGACATTCCGGCATGCCGATACGTTCAACGGCCAGAAAGGTTGAAACAGCTAAACTCATGGCGCCGTTTCCTGCAAGCCCAATATCTTCAGACGCAAACACAAGCATTCGGCGAGCAATGAACTTTGGGTCTTCGCCAGCTTCAAGCATTCTGGCTAGATAGTAGAGCGTGGCTGTAGCATTAGAACCGCGCATCGATTTTATAAAGGCGCTGATAAGGTTGTAATGGTATTCGCCACCTTTGTCGTAGCTGGGTAAACGTTTCTGAGCGGCTGTTTTTATAGTTTCGGGAGTTACTTTGTCTGAAAGCTGCAAGGCAAGTTCTAGATTTGAAAGCGCCACCCTTGCATCGCCTGCGCTCATCTCAGCCAAGAGGTCGATTGCTTTGGAACTAATGCGTTTGGTTGCTTTTTCAAGTTTTACCGCACGTCTAATAATACTGAGCATGTCAGCTTTTGTATGAGGCTCAAGAACAATCACTCGAGAACGAGAAAGAAGTGGGTTTATAACCTCAAAACTTGGATTTTCTGTGGTAGCACCGATTAGTGTGATAAGGCCTGATTCAACATGCGGCAAAAAAGCATCTTGCTGCGCCTTGTTAAAACGGTGGATTTCGTCTACAAATAAAATCATTCGTTTTGACTTTGTTGTATCTGTAAGAGCAAGCTGACCTTCGGAGTTCCAACTTCTCCTGGCTGTTTCTATAACATCAAGCACATCTTTCTTACTGGCGGTTACGGCTGAGAGTTCTGCAAAGTCAGTTTCAAGTTCACTGGCTATTATTCGAGCGAGTGTTGTCTTGCCGCTACCGGGTGGTCCCCAAAATATTAAGCTAGTTGGTTGTTTTTTAGCAATAATTTCGCGAATAATTTCACCTTCTTTTGTAAGGTGATTTTGCCCAATATATTCATCGAGTGTTTTTGGCCTCATTCTCTCGGCAAGTGGCTGATCCATATTCTTATTATAAGCCACTTGTACTGTGCGGTGATAAACTAAATATCATGAAACCAGAAGAAAAGCTGCGCGCGAAGGCTGATCAGTGGGTTAGAGCAAATAGAAAGAAGCTGATTCATGATATCTGCAATCCTAAAAACATAGTACCGGTAGATAATCCGGTGACAATTTTTATGGCTGGAACGCCCGGAGCTGGTAAAACAGAGTTTTCAGTTAATCTCATACAGAGCTTCGGCGGAAACTTTGTTCGAATTGATGCTGACGAGATTCGTGAAATGATGAGAACGATCGGTTACACCGGTGCAAACTCCCAACTTTTTCAAAAAGCAGCCGCTAAGGCCGTGAATATCTTGTTCGATCATGCAAATAAAAGTGGTCAGAATGTTCTGCTCGACGGAACTTTTGCATACGGCGATTGGAAACTGAATGTTCAACGTTCTCTCGACAAACATCGGAAAGTTGAAATATATTACCTATACCAAGATCCGTTAATAGCTTGGGAATATGTACTCCGAAGGAAAGAAAAAGAAGGCGGAAGGGTGGTGCCAGAAGATGTGTTTGTTCAGTCATACCAGCAGTCAGTTAAGAACGTTCAAAGTGCAAAAGATATCTTCGGCGACAAAATCACCTTGTATTTTGCAAAAAATGATTACACTAAAAGGGTGGAGTCAATCAAGGTGGATGTTGCAAATATTGAAAAATTACTACCAAAAACGTATACTAGTAATGATTTAAAGGATGCAATTAATGCGAGATAAATTGACAACCAGCAAAGCAGCGAAGATTATTAGTAAGTATAAAAGTTATACTGAATTCTCTAAGAACGCAACTAATTCAGAGAAAAAGACGGTATTTAAAAGCACGCTTATTAAAGCAAATGAGATGCAGCGCAAGACTGCTGGCCTTAAATAAGTACGGCGCGCATGAGTAAAACCTATATTGCCCTACTCAGGGGTATAAACGTTGGGGGCAATAAAAAAGTTCCAATGGGTGAGCTAAAAGCCTGCTTTGAATCGATTGGACACACCAAGGTAAAAACCTATATAAATAGTGGCAATGTGATCTTTGCGAGCACTCAGACTAGTATTTCGGCGCTCCAGAAAGAAGTTGAGCAAGTCATTGAAAACATTTTTGGATTCCATGTTGGGGTATTGATCATAGGCGCAGACATCTTAAATACGGTGATTAAAAATAAACCAGAAGGCTTTGGCGAAGAGCCGGCTAAGTATCATAGCGATGTTGTATTTTTATTATTAGGTAATCCGCAAGAAGTAGTAAAAGAATTTCAGCCAAACCCAGAAGTTGACGCAGTTTGGCCAGGCGAAGAAGTCATATATCATACCCGACTGAGTGAAAAACGTACCAAAAGCAGACTCTCAAAAATAATTGGCAAGCCAGTTTACAAGTCAATGACAATCCGAAATTGGAACACCGTCACAAAACTCGCAGAACTGGCGAAAAGTTAAAATGAAGCACGTGATTATTTATGTGCCGGGGCTTGGTGATGATAAGCAATGGCTGGTTCGGCTTCAAGAATGGGCACTTGGTTTTTGGCGGATTAACCGAGTGAAAACTACAGTTTTACCAATGGTATGGGCCGATCCAGTGCCGTTTTGTCCACGGTTTGAAAAGTTGCTTACCAAAATAGATGAATTGCATGCAGAAGGCAAAGAGGTGTCACTTGTCGGGACCAGTGCTGGTGCGAGCGCTGTTGTTTCGGCATTTGCACTACGGCCAGATAAAATTCAGGGTGTGGTTACTATTTGCGGCAAGCTCCAAGGCGGGATACCGCAGCTTGTTAAAGATCTAAACCCGTCGTTTGGTGAATCATTAGGGATGCTTGCGAAATCGGTAAAAAAACTCCCTTCAGTACGTAAGAAACAGATTATGAACATGTATTCGCCACTCGATCTGGTAGTACCGGCTGACCAGGCGGTTATGAAGGGCGCCAGGCATTATGAAATCAAAGGACTCGGCCATAATCCAAGCTGTGCATATATACTGCTGTTTAAATCTCGCACTATCGTCCGATTTCTTAAAAGTAGGGTAGGTACAGACGCGACCGAATTAAGCCAATAAACCCCTGGTAAATAATTGACAGATATGATATAATTAAAGCATAGAGTAGTAATGCGCTATGTGTGCAAGTAAGCATATAAAATAGCGCGTTTTTAATTTCAAAGTAAGTTATAAAAGGCTAAAAAAGTAATGCAACAAGATCCAAAAAATATTCGAAACATCGCTATTATTGCGCACGTTGACCACGGTAAAACAACACTCGTAGACGGCTTGCTCAAGCAGTCACAAACGTTCCGTGACAACCAGGCTGAAATGACACAAGAACTAATCATGGATTCTGGCGATCAAGAAAAAGAACGTGGCATTACTATCACGGCAAAAATTACAGCTGTTCAACACAATGAATATCGCATTAATATTATTGACACACCAGGTCACGCCGACTTCTCTGGTGAGGTTGAACGAACCCTCAACATGGCTGATGGTTGTGTGCTGATTGTTGACGCCCAAGAAGGCCCAATGCCACAAACCAAGTTTGTACTTACCAAGGCCTTGGCTAATGGCCTGAAGCCAATCGTTGTTATTAACAAGATTGATAAGCCCGGTAATCGACTTGGTGAGGTTGAAGACGAGCTAGCTGATCTATTCCTAGAGCTCGCTGTGCATGAAGACCAGCTACACTATCCCGTTTACTACGCAATTGGCCGAGAAGGCAAAGCTTGGAAAGAAGTCCCAGCCGATCCAACTGCCGAGGGTGATCTTGAAGTCATCTTTGATGCAATTATTAACGAGGTGCCTGCGCCGACGGTTGAACAAGACAAACCATTCCAGATGCTTGTAACCGCACTTGCCTACGACAGCTTTAAGGGTAAGTATGCAATCGGAAGAATCTCACGTGGCACCGTTAAGCCTGGTGATCCAATCGCAGTCTGCAAAAAAGACGGCACAATCGTTAAAGCCAAGGCCGAGCTTGTATTCATGAGTCGTGGCGTGAGTAAGTTTGAAGTACCGGGTGGTATTGCTGGTGATATTGTTCAAATTACAGGGCTAAAAGATGTTCAAATTGGCGAAACCGTCACAGATGTAAACACCCCAGACGCGTTACCTATACTAGAAGTAGAGGCTCCAACTTTGCAGATCTACATGGGTCCAAACACTAGTCCTTTCAAGGGTACAGAAGGTGAATTTAACACGAGCCGTCAAATTGGTGATCGTCTAACTCGTGAACTAGAAATGAACATTGGGCTTCGTGTTGCAGAACACGGAATTGGATTTCTTGTTTCTGGTCGTGGTGAACTCCACCTTTCGGTACTTATTGAAACCATGCGTCGCGAAGGTTTTGAATTTGAAGTTGGTCGCCCGCAGGTGGTTACTAAAGAAGAAGACGGCCAAACAATGGAGCCACTCGAAGAACTCATTATTGAAGTTCCCGCTGAACATGCCGGTGCCGTGCAAATGGAGCTTGGCGCTCGTCGGGCAACACTTAAAGAGCAGTTCACAACTCCACAAGGTGCTACAAAGCTTGTGTACGAACTTCCAACAAGGGCGCTACTTGGTCTTCGAAACGTTCTTATCACCAATACTAAGGGCACAGTGATTATGAACAGCCTTACTATTGGCTATCAGCCGCTTGGTCCAGCGCTTCAACAACTTCGAAACGGCGTCTTAATCTCGTTTGAACAAGGGACAGCAACTCCATATTCACTCGAAAACGCCCAAGAACGCGGACTTTGTTACGTTGGTCCTGGTGAAAAAGTGTACGCTGGGCAGGTTATTGGCCTCAACAACCGTGGTGATGATCTAGAGATCAATATTGTTAAGGAAAAGCACCTTACAAATATCCGAAGCTCAAGTTCGGATGGTATCGTACATCTTGTGCCTCATATTGAACTTAGTCTTGAACAGTGCCTAGACTTTATTGAGAACGATGAGCTTCTTGAGGTAACTCCAAAGAATCTGCGTATTCGCAAGCGCGAACTTGATCCAAATAAGCGCAAACGTCTTAACAAGAAGTAATCAAATTCTCCTGCTCTACCGTCTCTCGCCCCGGGTCCAATCCAACCAATCAGCCCCCTGCCTTGTCCACACCCCATAGCCCTAGCCAAGCAGCGTTATCCGCCGCGGCGAATCCAATCCATAGCAATCAATCCCCCCGCTCCGTCATCTCAAACTTGCTAATTCTCAAAAGAAGAAGACTATTTGAATTATATGACGAGCGTAGCGAAGCTATATACGGGATCCAATCATCAAGTAT
>CAYNKQ010000011.1:0-41714 GCA_964397855.1 uncultured Candidatus Saccharibacteria bacterium
GTATACCAGGCTGGTGTGCCACCTTTGGGTTGCCATGCTTCGACATTTTTATGTACTGAAGTAGCGAGAGTAGGAGAAATGTGCATGAGCTTTTGTAGCTGCTTAGCAGATTTTTTAATTAAAACTTCATTAAGTTTTGTTGCCTCGGCCATAAACTGCGGTTCACTCAACGCTATATCAAAAGGCGCATCATGCGCTGACATAGTTTTGGAAGAAACTAGCAAAGATATCATTTGACCATATTATACTAAATAACAGGGGAGATATATGGTATAATCATTGCTGTTGCATTTGCAGCCAAGCCCAATTCGAGAAACAAAGCATAGCGACTTTCTTGAATTGAAAGGAAGCATAACGAAGAGTGTAAGCTTTTAAGCTTTAGCTTGAAACTGAAACTTGTAGTAAATGCTGACGCGGAGGGGTACCCAAGTGGCTTAAGGGGACGGTTTGCTAAATCGTTAGATTGGAGAAATCCGGTGCGAGGGTTCGAATCCCTCCTCCTCCGCCAAGAAAGGAAGCTCACACATCTGTGTGGGCTTCTTCTCTTTCTTAAAGGCAACAAGAGGCTCGAAGCTAGTTGGGTAAGAAACCAGGGATGCTATCTCTTCTCCGCCACCAAGCATATAATCGACTCAGTGTTTGCTACACTAATTCCATGATATCCCTACTTGTTTCGTCAAAAACCATGGAATCACGCAAGTGTCCGCTTAACTTTGAAGGAACTACGCCGGTCTTTCTTGAGGAGGCTCAAAAGCTTGATGAGATTTTAAAGCAATATTCACCTCTTCAACTCAAGCGTCTTATGCATATCTCGGCCAAATTAGCCGAGGCCACGCAGCAACGAATTAAAACTTGGGGTGCGATAGAGAGAACTCCTGCTTGGTATACATTTACAGGAGATGTCTACACCGGACTTAAGATCCGAGAATTTTCCAAAGAAGACCTAGAGTTTGCCCAGCAGCATCTTGGTACACTCTCTGGTTTATACGGCATCCTCAAACCACTCGACCTTATTCACCCTTACCGACTCGAGTTAGGCTACAAACTAAAAGGCAGTGTAAACAGAAGAACCTTTAAAAATCTGTACGAGTTCTGGGGGAATAAGATTGCACTGACCATCCCAAAAGATGAAGTTGTGATCAATCTTTCTTCAGAAGAATACATTAAAGTTCTTCGACCCCACCTACCTGAAAACCAAATTGTTACACCTTGGTTTATGCAGCTCAAAAATGGAAAACCAGACTTTCAAGCAGTACACGCTAAAATGGCACGCGGCGCAATGGCTAGATGGATTAGTAAGAATAAGGTTAACAACCCCGCCCTTCTCAAAGATTTCGACCATAGTGGATACACGTATAGCGAGGAGCTTTCCACTCCAGACAAACCAACCTTTACTCGCCCTGAAGACTACGATTTCCGGGCAGATTATTAGTGATATACTAAGCCTATATGGCAATTACACCCAAATGCGACAAATGCAAACAAGAACTCACCGACTTTGGCGCGATACTCTTTAGTCCTCCTGACGACGAAAGCACCGTTAAGAAATTTCATATCTGTAAGCCGTGCTACGCAGAAATTCTACAAGAATTACAGTAATCCACCTGTTTACGCTTTTGGTTATATCTTATTTGTATGGTGTAATAAGTAGCACTAATGGCACACCAAGACCTCACTAGCAGCAAGCGGGTTTAACCTAGCAGCCCACTTTGTGCCAGTAGTAGGGCCACTGGGAGCAATTGGAATCAATAGCTATTCAGTTCACTGCGAAGCACAAAATGTACAACAAGTTAATCAGGCACTCGCCTCAGATAGCAGTTCCTAAATATTGCCTGCTAGATAAGCTTTCCGCGTTGGCTCGTCAAAATGTTCGATAGCATAACGAAGCGTGGTACGTGGCATAACTTTATAGTGATGATTTAAAAAATCAGTCAACACCAATCTATCGCAGCGTTTACCCATTTCACGAAGCATCCATCCAACTGCTTTATGCATGAGATCTTCTTTATCGTGGAGTAGTTTGGTGGCAATACGAATGGTTATATCTGGCTCGGCTTTAGTTAGAAAATAAAACGTCGCTATCATTGCGATACGTCGATCCCAAAGTAAATCAGACTCAGCCAGTTCGTCCAGTCTTGGTAAAAGTTCTTGGTGGTCGTATATATAGCCGCCAACAATGTCTCTCGCACTGGTATCTACCAAATCCCAGTTATTAATTCGGTCAGTATGATTAAGGTAGAACTCGAACAGTTCTTGTCGAACGTTCTGATCTGCTTTATTAAATCTATACACCATAATGTGAAGTGCTGTGAGTCGTTCTTCGTGCCAAGGGCTCAGCAGCAAGGTTTCAATATCAGAAAGTTTAAGATCTTTAAATTTTTTAGCAACGTTGCGGGTATTGGGCACGGTTATACCCAAAAACTGATCGCCTTCACCATATTCACCTGGCCCAGTCTTAAAAAATCTTGGGAAAAACGCTGCCTTTTCAGCAATAGCGTAAGCACGAAGTTCTTTTTTGAGTTCACCCAGCATTAATTTAAGTGTACACTAACGGATATGAACATTACCATTCTGGCTATTGGCAAAAAACATGACGTAAAGCTGGTTTCATCAATTGAAGATTACACCAGGCGGCTGAATCACTATACCCAATTTGGCTGGAAACTTGTTGAGGCAAAAATCAAAAATTCGATGTCAGAAGATCAGATCAAGAACGTCGAATCAGATGCCTTACTTTCTGCTGTCTCTGAAAAAGATATCGTCATTCTACTCGATGAAAGAGGTAGCCAGCTGACCTCTCCCGCGCTTGCTGAAAAATTTCAGAGCCACATGAACCAAGGAATCAAAAGCATAGTACTGGTGATAGGTGGCGCGTATGGAGTTAACGAAAGTGTGATGGAGCGTGCCGACTTTATCTGGTCACTCTCTAAGCTGGTACTCCCCCATCAGCTTGTCCGCCTTGTACTTGCTGAACAAATTTATAGAGCTCATACCATTCTTGCTGGCGAGAAGTACCACCACAACTAACCAGCAGTCCTACTGGCGACGGACACTCTGATAATATTGAATGCACTGCCGAACTGGAGTAGAGGCGATTTGCGTGGCGATAAGTTCAAGGGGCAGATCATCAAGTGACTTAAAACGAATACAACTTTTACCCATATCAAGCTTTTTACCAGTTGCTTCGTATGCCCGCCTAAAATCTTGCTCCAAACCTTCCATGTATACATTAGTAAGGTACAACGACATGTAATTTTTCTGAGAGGCAAAGGCAACATACATGAGCGGTTTTTTGTTGTAGGTATCCCCATATGTGGTCAGTGGGATTTCGTACGTTGGCATACCCCAGGTCATAGACTCTTGATACCCGGAAGGCAAATTCGCAAGAACTAGCTGTCTTAGTTGGCTTAATGTTGCTCGTCGATCATCTGATAAGTTTGATAGGTACTCGTCAACGGCTACGGTAGCTCCACTCATACATCGAGTCTTTCGTACGCATCGTAAGTTGGCTCTTCGTACGGGTGTACATTTTTAATCGCTTGAATCACCGCCGGGAGAACACCAAGGTCACAAGTCATTTCAACGCGCTCTTCTTCAACCAGTTCCAGTGCTCCCACCTGTCCGATTGTTGGATTAGCCCCCACCTGAGGCAAGAACCTGCCGATGCCACGAGAACTAAAACTACAGTGAGTATAATTACCGATTCTGCCCGCACCAGCATCCCCCATTGCGCCAACGACTATATCGACGCTATCAACTGGTACGTGCACGACTATTTTTACCGTTTTGGGGCTCATGCCTCTAGTGTATCAAATTTGTATTATCGTCCCTGTGCAGCCCCCAAATGCGCTACAGCGTACAGCATCCGTGATAACCCAGGGAAGGTGGCGACTGCTTGACAGCTAGATCCTCCGACAAGCCTAGAACGACAAAGTATGTGATACTTAGTAGGTAATGAAGAAGTTTACACTCATCACTGGAGCTAGTAGCGGGATAGGCCTAGAGCTAGCCAAAATCGCCGCGAAAGAACAAAGAAACCTCATTTTAGTATCACGTAACAAAAAAGATCTTGAAACAGCACGAAATCAGATTTTGGAGCAGGCTGGGACAGAAAAAATCGCTGTTGAAATCTTGGCGATTGATCTCTCAATACCAATCGCTGCCACAAAAGTATATGAATTTTGTCACAAGAAGAACATCTTCATAAACGAACTTATCAACAACGCGGGGTTTGGTGATTATGGTAGTTTCAGCAACTCCAATATCAAAAAGCAACTTTCTATGATTGATTTAAATATTCGAAACTTAACCGAACTCACCCACCTGTTTCTGCCAGAGATGATAACGGAAAAAGACGGAAAAATTCTTAATCTTGGTTCAGTCGCTTCATTTTTGCCAGGTCCACTTATGAGTGTATACTTTGCAAGCAAAAATTACGTACTCAGCTTTTCAAGAGCACTAAGCGAAGAGTTGCGCGGAAGCGGCGTAACTGTAACGTGCCTTTGTCCGGGTGCTACAAATACTGGATTCGGCAAGACAGCAGCCGTTAGCGACACTCATTCAACCGCTCACCCTAAGACTACTGCAGCAGAAGTAGCCAACTACGGGTGGTATCAAATGCAGCGCGGCTCACCCGTTGCAATACACGGTAAAGGCAACCAAATCTCTGTCTGGCTTACAAAGTTTATACCAAGAAACATGCTCGCACGTCTTGTTAAAACTATTCAGAAGTAAGGTTCGGGTCGGTAAGATTTGACCCTTATACATCAGATGAACTATCATACCTACAGAAATAACGAGAGGAAGTTACCATGCCAACAAGAAGAAGTGCCCGAAGAAATATGTTACTCGGTGCAGCAATCAGCTCGTCACGATCAAAAAAGCGTGCGGCAGCTCAATCGGTGCCCACCAGTAACGAATCAGCCGATCAATCAGACATGTTCGAACAGTTAGAGAAGCTGGCCGCACTCAAAGACAAAGGCATCCTCACCCAAGATGAGTTCGACGCTAAGAAGAAGCAAATTCTAGGGCTTTAAGCACATGACCCAACAGCGCTCCCAAAAAGTAGTCATCCCCCAAACGTACAGCCCAGCGCAAAAGAAGGCGCTGACATATACGACCCTGTTTGTTGTTGTATTTGCGGGATGGTTCCTGCGTGACTACTTTTCAATGTTTGTGATAGCTGGCACACTTGCATACCTTTTTTATCCACTCTATGCCCGCCTTCAAAAACGGTTCAGCCAAAGTTCTGCTGCAGGACTGACGTTACTGGCCAGTTTTCTTGTCGTGTTGATACCTCTCGGAATTGTCGGCTTTCTAGCTGGCGGGCAAATAAAAAATATTTCGACTGAAGTTGGATCGTTCTTTTCAACACTTGATACCTCAGAGGTAAGTATTAAACTAATTGAGAATGTTAACCAGACCCTAACACACCTACCCTTTAATGTTGCCCCCATTGATAAAGCACGCATAGTCGAGGTTGCTCAGAAAGCAGTCGTTAATCTTGGCGGCCTACTTCTTGGCGGTGTCACGCGTAGTCTTGGTTCGTTCTTTGGTGCGTTTACCGGATTCATCATTTACCTATTTATGTTTATGTCACTACTGAAGAATGGCGCTCGGCTTCTTGAAATGTTCCGTAAAATAAATCCACTTGGAGAAGAGATATCTAAACTCTATATTCGCCGCACTGGCGCCATGGTACGTGGCACTGTTCAAGGCCAGTTTGTTATTGCACTAACCCAGGGAATCCTAGGAGCAATAGCATTCGCTCTAGCTGGATACCCAGGATTGTTCTTTGTTGTTTTTGTCGCCTTCACATTACTCTCTATCATCCCACTTGGCGCAGGCATAATCGCAATTCCACTTGGTCTGCTTATGATGGCGTTTGGCAATGTGTGGGGTGGTCTTATTGTTATTGGTGAACATATTCTTATAAACACCAATGTCGACAACGTGCTTAGGCCAATTCTTGTCCCGAAAGAAGCACGGCTCGATGCAGCACTTATGCTAGTTTCGGTATTCGCTGGAATCCGACTGTTTGGTTTCCTTGGGATTATTATTGGACCAACGCTCATCATCTTAGTAGTAACAACCATTAAAGCTTACTTGGAATTCTTAAAACAGCAGCCAGCTACAGTCTCTCCGAAAAAACCAGCCTAACCCTATAGGCTACCAATCACTACAGATCTTTGGTATCGTAAAGATAATACACGACGCCTTAACCGAAGGGATTATCATGAAAAAAAGCACTGTTTCTCAAATTATAACGGGAAGCGCATTCTTGCTACTTGGCCTAGCACTGCTCGGCACGCTGATTGACATACTCCAGAGCACTTCAGTGTACAGTTTTGTTATGCCTTTGGTGCTTATCACCAGTGGATATGCCATGCTCGATGAGACCAAAGTGAAGCAACGAAGAAATACTGGATTTGGTCTTATGGCTATCGGGCTCATCACTCTACTTGTCCGATACAACATACTCCGAGGTAACGTTATAAATGCCGTACTTGGTATAGTGCTCGCTGGATGGGGCTTGTTCATTCTCATCCGGCTGTATGATAAAAAGCCCATAACCGACAAACCCCAGTAGTACATGTGATAGAATGAAGCTCATGAATACACGATACGAAATAGTTAAAAGTCGAACTCCCGCCGCAATACAAACCGTACTTATTGGAATAGCGGCGCTTATACTCTTCGTTGTGACGAGTAGAATTGTCAGAATACTTGATGGCTTTATTCCAGCCGATACTCGTACACTTGGAGCAATTGTAAGAATAGCCGCCCTTGTTGTTGCCGTGCTTTGTGTGGTTGTTACTTGGTATCGAGACAAATACAAACGTTACTATATCGAAGACGGCTCACTTGTAATACAGCGAAACGGATTGACCGGACACTCTCAACAAGAGGTCATACGGCTAAAACATTCCCCGAACCTTAAGCTTGCACTGCCGTTTTTTGGTAAACAATTTGGTTATGGCACAATCACCATAGAAGTTGACTCTTATTCACAAAAATCCGAACATGTTCTTCGATATATCGAACAGCCAGAAAAAGTTTTAGCCGAGCTCAGGGCCCGGCTAAAATAAATCTACTTATTGGTGCTTAAACTAATCTTCAACTGTTAGTTCTATACCACCCGAACTCGCAACAATAACATTGAATATGAATCCATGAAGGTAGCCAATAACCCAACCGATACCAAAGTAGATGAATGGTAGTACGATGATACTCACGATACCCGCAGTAATACCAAAAGCAAGACCAGCCAGGTAGCTGTTGGTACTCTCCGCTAGTTTGATTGTGGTGTTGAGGCTGTATAGTACTGCCACCCATAGACCGATGATGCTCGCAAGCGTTCCTTCAAATAGTGCGAGTGTACTCGCCTTGATCCCTGTAATTTTTAAGCCTTTAGTTTTAGCCATTGTAGTAGTTCCTTTCTTATTTGCTCTCGCCTATTACTATTACTTTGAAGCACTACCCTTAAATTGATACTGATCACTGAGTACTTCTAGCTTTAACATGCTCTTTTGAGCCTGTACTGCGACTATTGATCCACTCAACCAGACAAACAGCCATAAGAGTGACTGATCAACCACGCTCAGTACGTAGCGAATCACACCCTCTTCGTTTAACTGATCAGCACTGACATTTCCTGCAACCAAGAAGATGCTTGCCAGAATTAGCGCGACGCCAGCAAACGAAGTAACCCCAATCACAAGACTTGTGCTAAACGTAACACTGCTGGCTATGTTTAAGCCAATCACAAACCCTGCTACCGAAAGCAGGAACAGCACGAATCCATTCGAACCAAGCCCGAGCGCAATACCTAGGTATGAAAGTGCAGATGCACCAAGCAGTGCGGTATACACCGTAACTGCGAGTTCAAAAAATAGAAACGAAAGCACCGAAAGCATTAGCCCAACAACAAGGGCTACGAAGATCGCTACCGTTGTACTAACCGTACTTTTGCCGAATACTCCCTGAAATCCAACAAACCCAACCATTGAACCACCAACAAGTCCGAGCAACGGCAAGAATATTCTGAACAACTTGTGCCCAAATAGACTTAATAATATACCCGTCATTAGTAGTACTAGTGCAGCTACTATCATTCAAACTCCTTCTCATTAACTCACTTCTGATTTAGTTATACGCTTTTTCTATACTTTTGTAAACCGCGGTCACCCCCCATTCCGTCATTCCCCGCGCAAGCCCTAGATGCTGCACCTGGACCTACGGGAGTCTAACCCGCCACCGGGGTCTGTGAAGTGCGGGTGGCTGGACTGTACATTCAGCTAAAACTTAGGCACCAAGTTTATTCTGGCACTAGCTTCAAGAGCAAACAGATCATTACAAATAATCTAACGGTGAATGAATCCTGATTTGTGAGAAGCAACCATAAACTCCTAAACGAATCGAGGTACACGACAAGAGACTTCAGTAACTTAACCAAACCCCTCAGTAACTAAAAGGAGATTTATTTGAAGAAAATGAAAACAGGTTTAGCTGCCGCTGCAGCCATTGCAACAATTGGTACCGGCGGCTTAATAGGAGCCCAGGCAGTGAGTGCCGAAAGTGGAGCCACTACCTCAACCGACCCTATGTCTAGCTTAGTAGATAAACTCGTGAGTAAGTTCAACTTGAACAAAACCGATGTTCAAAAAATATTTGATGAAAGTAGAACCGAGATGGAAGCCAAACGAGAAGAAGAGCAATCCGCACGACTTCAAAAGCTTGCGGATGCAGGCACTATCACTGCAGAGCAAAAAACGAAGATCGAAGCAAAACTTAAAGAGCTCAAGGCATCTCGTGAGCCAAATAAAGATTCGACAAAGGATCTAACCGATAACGAACGTAAGACCAAGAGGGAAAGTGAACGCACAACACTTGAAGCTTGGGCGAAACAGAATGGGATTGATCTTACCAAAATTGGTGGTGTCATGATGGGCCAAGGCCACAGAGGCCCTGGCGGGCCAGGTGGTCAAAAACCTGACACAACTGAGTAGTCCTAAAAAGCACCGGGTCTCCGGTGCTTTTATTCAGCAAGCTGAGAATCAAGTTCTAAGCAAGCCGCCTTAAATTCCTCATTGATAGCCGCAGCAAAGTGGTTTTCTTCCATGATTGACTTAAATAAATCCCAGCTGTCTCCACCCTGAATTCGTTTCATATCAAGAAGATCATCGTATGCAAGTGTACTCAACTGGCTCTCGGGGATATTCATAATATCCATGACTCTGCCAATATAGTGACTTAGCCCTTGAACATACGCCATTTCTTTATCGTGCTGTTCGGGTGTGCGTTCTAAAACTTCTAGCCCAAGTTTAGACTCAAGGAAGGACCGAATATCCTGGAACGTTTCGGAATCTACTCGGGTTGGACAAATAACACATCGCAAACTCTGGATGCCCCCGTTCTTGGCGACACTCGCCGGACCGAACATCGGGTGTGTACCAATAATTTGGCAGGTTTCTGGCAACAGACGACTCAGCGCCTCAAGAGGCTTTTGTTTTACCGAACAAACCTCAACGATAAGAGTAGTGGGATTGATAAGGTCTTTATTAGTACTAAAGAAATCTTCAAAAAATTGAGCTGGAATCGAAGGGATAATAATCGGTGATGCAAGTACTTCACCAAGCGGTGCAAACCGAGCACCGTGACCAGCATCACCAGATTCTTTGGAGCGTGAACTTACAATGATATCTGCATATGGCGATAAAAATTCAATCATCACCTTGGTGAAATCACCATAACCAACTATTCCTATTTGGTATTTTCTACTCATCAGTACCCCGCTTCATCGCATATTCTTATACATATAATTACCGCGTGTGGATTTAAAATATATGAAATGGCGGAGAGGAAGGGATTCGAACCCTCGATACGGTTGCCCGCATACACGCTTTCCAAGCGTGCTCCTTCAACCACTCGGACACCTCTCCTCCTCAGAACAGTTTAAGAAAGTGCTTCGCTTTGTTTCCTAGACTGCTCGAACAACGAACGTACCTATTCTACTGGATTCTCGGCGCTACGGAAATGATAACTATAGAACTTCTCTAATCAGCGTCTTCTTCATCTTCTCTTCGAGCTCTTCTATAGGCTGAACTATTGGGGGCATTTTGCTCAAAAGATAACCACCCTGTCATTATCCATTCCAATGATTTTTGGGGCGATCGATCCACCACACCCCACAGCTGGGCCGAGTCAAGTTTTTCAGGATGAGCCTGTGTCTTAGCCACCCTGTCACCCTCTAGAACTTCAAAATCAAAAACCTTAGAACGAAGCGCTGTCATAGCAGCTTCAGTTCCGGTATGAGAAGAGGAGGGGTGGTCAGCGTGAAGTCCCGTAAGTATACCCGAACGTTTGGCGATCCCAATAACTGCTTTATCGAACCCAGGAGTTTCAACGTGCTCAGACATGCCGTCAGATTGCACAACATCACCCCCACTTGCTTGTATAGCAAGAGCGGCTACTTCGTCGTACACAATACCCGCATAGTCACTATCTTCATCTGCAGTTTCAATTCGTCGTAATATGGCGTTCTTTCGAGTCTCATCGTACGAATACAGCCTAAGCGCCTTGGAGTTCTCATCAAGACTAGTGCTCTCTAATGATCTTCTATACGTTTGTTTTGCACCTTCAATGAGCCACTTTTTCTGTTCAAGCAAGTTTTCAACATAGGCAACCGCCTGTTCTCTAGCGAGCTTGGTCGGGACTACTATGTCACGGCTATCCGAAGCTTCGATCCGCTCATTTCCTCGGCTAATAAGAATTGCCTCAGGTGGTACCGTAACGCCAGCCTCATCTTCCCAATATGTATCAACTCCGTACAGCGAGGTTGGTTTTTCATTTGCTAAGATCATACTTGGCAATGGCGCAACTACGACAGTATGCCCACGAGAATCTATGGCACGGCCATGCTGAGCGAGTTCATTAGTAACAAGGTGGTTAAGTGTGCCATGCACAGAGCTCCGAGAACTCTCAGTATTAAACACGCCCCCAGGCATTATTTTTTGACCTCTACCAATACGACTTCTATTATTGTGGACCCAAACAAGCCCCTGGGAATGTTCCGCCATAGCCTCTTTGTCGTAGTCTGCGCCTGATTCTAGTTCTTCGGCTGTAGTTAACCCCCTATCAACCATGTATGAGTAACGGTGATGTAGCTCAAATAATTTTTTTCTTTCATCAAGTACGGCCTGAGCAGTCTCGCGATCTTCAGGCCTACCTATTCGAGTACAAAGCAATACTGCCAGCGCATCTTTGTGCGGACCTTCACCACCTGCGGGGTTGTAACCACTTGCCACCATATCCAACAAAAGTTGCTGAGCCGCAGCATTATTTACTATTTCATCTTCTTTAGCGTAGGAAAGTAACTCTAGAACATCATCTGAGAAAAAATCTGGTGCATATTCTTCTTTGACAGCCCGAAGTAGCTGACAGATACCAAGTGGAGTAGCATCTACCGAAACGACCACTTCCCTACCCTCATCTGTGGCTGTTTGCATTACTCGTTCAATAAGAAGCGAGGGTTCACTGTTGGTTTCAGGTAGCAACGCGTTGCCATACTTCGCGCTCCAGCCTTTCAGTGCGTCTGCTGTCAGTAGCTCAGTGTCAGGCTGTCGATAGACTGGCGTAAGGCTACATATTTCTATGTCGCCACGTCCGCTTAAGTCAGGAAGTTCATTTTTACCCCTAAACGTTATACGAAAATCAAAGCCCTCTATCTGCAGGAGGGTTCTGCCCCAACCTTCTGAGTCGTCAGTAACCTCTCTATCAATAGATTCATGGAAACGGGCTGTTGCTTCTTTCTGAGCACTAGAACAAACCTCCATTTCAGCGCGCATAGATGCAAGTAAATCCGGTTGTAATTGTACATATTCTGGGGCAAGCGTCGACATTTTATGTTATTTTTTGTGTTAAATAGTGATACAAAAATACTAGCATACTTTTTGACAAAAGTCAATAATATGCTATTGCCTTAATATACGAGCGCCCGTTGTATTTACAGATTAAAAAAGTGCTCGCTTATGGTTGGTTAAGCATACCTGGGTGCGTTACAATAGACGCAATGAACGTTATTGAATTGAACCAAATAAGCCGAACTTTTGGACTCGGAAACGGTGCAACCGCGGCACTTAAAGACGTTTCGCTTTCGGTGCCAAAAGGTGAATTTTTAGTAATCATGGGACCAAGCGGTTCGGGCAAAAGTACGCTGTTAAATATTGTCGGACTTCTAGATCAGCCAGATGAGGGTGAATACAAACTCGATGGTCGTGATGTTGCTTTTTTAAGTCAACGTCGTCGTGCCAAGATCCGTCGTAACCACATTGGCTTTATCTTTCAGAACTTCAACCTGATCGGCAGAATGAACATTCTAGAAAACGTCAGCCTTCCCCTACTCTACAAGGGAGTCTCTACTGTCAAACGGTTCGAACGCGCGAGTGAGATTCTTAAATACCTTGGCATTCAGGAAAAAGAATATTATCTACCCAACCAGCTCTCCGGTGGTCAGCTTCAACGAGCCGCCATAGCTAGGGCTATGGTGAACCGACCAAGCATAGTTCTTGCGGACGAACCAACTGGAAATCTCGATACCAAAGCAACTAAGATTATTATGGCGGCACTTAAAGAAATTCACGACGCTGGTAATACGATTGTCATGGTAACGCATAACCCCGACCTGGCAGCCTATGCGGATCGAGTGATTAAAATGACAGACGGGGTTATTACTGAAGAATTCACTGGTACTTCAATAACCAAAGAACTCAAAGAACAGAAGAAGGAAGCCGAAGAGATTGTCGAGGCTGCCACCAATCCAGCAATCGAACCACAAAAAAGAAGAACAAACCAGAAGCCAAAATCAAAGAAGAAGACTGGAAAGAAGTCACCAAAAAAAGGTGGTAAAAAATGATAATTCAACACGCCAAAATGGCAATAAAATCTCTGAGAAGTAACAAGGTTCGAACCTTTCTAACACTTCTGGGCATTATTATTGGCGTTACCTCAGTGACTACTATTATTGGTCTGGGTGAGGGCGTAAAACGTCAAGTCAATCAACAGATTAGTGATCTTGGTAGTGATCTTGTAACGATAGTACCAGGACGTAACAGTACTATTAGTGGGTTCGATTCAATCAGTGGTGCCCTCGGCACATCGGCATCAACGTCACGATTGAGTGAATCCGATCTCCAATCTGTTTCTCAGGTTCCTAATGTCTCAAAAGCTGGTGGCGTCATGCAACTTGATGGTTCAGTCAGGAGAGATGGCAAGCGAATTAACACTCGGGTTATGGCAGTTGGTGAAAATTATCTTGATCTGACCAAACAGAAACTAACAAGTGGTCAGTTTTTTGGCGGTGATCTGCAGAATAACGACACTGTCGTTCTGGCTAGCAATGTCGCCAAAGACCTCTTCGGTACTGAAGATCCAATCGGCAGCACAGTTACTATCCGCGGCAACCCATTTGTTGTAATTGGTGTACTTGATGCTAATAAAGGATTCAACCTTGGTCAACCTATCAATAACATGGTGTTAATTCCACTTCCAACCGGCAAACGACTTAATCAGGATCTCATACAGCTCCAACAGATAACCGTAAAGCTAGAAGACCCAACCCTCAGTCAAAATACCTCCGAGACTATTAAACAAACTTTGCTTAAGAACCACTTGGGAGAAGAGGACTTCACGATTACAACCCAAGAACAGTTAGTACAGACCACAGATTCTGTGTTCAAGGTTCTTACTGGTTTTACCGCCGCAGTTGCCTCAATCTCACTTCTCGTGGGTGGGATTGGTGTTATGAATATTATGCTCGTAACCGTAACTGAAAGAACTCGTGAGATTGGTGTCAGAAAAGCAGTTGGAGCAACACGTCTACAAATTCTGTTGCAGTTCTTAGTTGAGGCACTGGCTATTACGCTTGCGGGTGGTTTTATTGGGATCATTCTTAGCTTGATAGTTGGTTATGCCATTCAGACCCAGACGGCAATAAAGCCAGCGATGGATCCATGGATCATTCTCCTTGCTGCCGGCGTATCACTTGGCGTGGGAATCATATTTGGAACTTGGCCAGCAATTCGAGCTGCTCGCAAAAACCCTATCGAAGCATTGCGTCACGATTAGATTATTGTATTATACAGTCGCCTAGCCCAGCTCTGCTTTAAACTTTTCGACAAGATCAACTGGTGTTGGATCCACATTGTTTAGTATGGCCAGATAAATACTGACATAATCGCCAAAACTAAAGCTCCAAAGAAGCTGCTGAAGCACCGTTTCACCTCTAGCTTCTATAGAGATTGCGCGAGGACGCTTGCCAGAGAGTAATCTGTCTGTTAAATCAAAACGCTTTTGAATTCGCGGGTGTTCAAGGTTTGAACGAATATCAATAACGGCGAAAGGCTTTTCAACTGGATGCGAGCTCCATCCGAGAAATTCATTGTGACTAAATTCAGGAAATTGGTTTGCCCAAGCAAGGTTTTTTGCACTTTCGTTGATACAGATCTTCCACATATTAGCCGCCGGAAACAGAAGTGGTCCACTATATATTATCGCGGTTTTACCAACGATCTTCTCAGCCAACTGCTTGGCGGGATTGTCGGAAGTGCCAACATCTGCAAGCCAGCTGTCGTTTTTACCGGTCAGCCACGAGGCGGCTTCGTTCAGGTCGGCTCTCGAACCAGCGGGTACAAGGCCAAGCGGCTCCAATATCTGAACGAGTGCTGCAAGAAAATAGAAAGAAGACATTCGAGGTTGTATACCACTTGGTATCTGAAACAGCGGAAGGTCTCTTTGCTTTGCGGTCTCCACAAGTCTACCGCCAGCAGACATCACTACAATCTGGGCACCCTTCTGTGTCGCTTCGTCTAGTTCCGCTATAGTCTCTTCCGTGTTTCCGGAGTAGCTTGACGCGATGTAGAGTGTATTTTTGTTTACATACTTAGGTGTAGTGTAATTACTTGAAACCTCAAGTGGAACTGAAAGCCCCGGCCATGAACGCAGCATTAAGGCTGGCCATGCAGAACCGCCCATACCACCGAGCACAACATTTTGAATGACATCTTTTGCTTGTGTCGTAACACCATAATCATGCGTTAACTGCAGGGCTTGTTTAGCAGCAACACCAAGAGCATCGCTTTTATCAACTTGGTGTATATACCTTAAATCATCTAACATTCATATTCCTTTGAGGTTCTTCAACTTTTATAAGATACAAGGAGCATCGAAAACCTGAGACGAGCCACGAGAAGCCTACGGCAAATGTGAATTAGGGGCACTGACGACGTAGCCTGCAAAGAAGAAAGATCTTCGACTTGCAAAATGCTTATGACATCTAGTACTATTATACCTGAACAACTTTAAAATTATATAAGATCATGGGTGGGAAAAATGAACTTAAATCCGTTAAAAAAAGACGACAACACTGACGCTCTCGTGCAAGCACTTCAAGATGCCAATAACGTTGGCACTACCGACGCACCAGCAGTTCAAGATGCAGCTGATACAACCATAGCTACTGATGATGTGACAGCAATTGTTGATACACAGATTCCTGATGATACGCTTGTGACCGAAGATACTACCGCTACAACAGATGCAGCGGCAAGTATTAGTTTTGGCGGCAACGACCTTCCGGCAGGGCTCAGCTCAGATGCGGATGCACACCTCCCTACCGCTGATCTTGGCGGCTCAGGAGATCTTGAAGGTGTTAAAAAGTCAGCCCTAGAACAACTCCGTCCACTTATTGAGAAGATAGACCTTGAACCAGCCGACAAGTTTGATAAATATCTTATGATGCTCCGTGCCTCAGACGATCCAGCCTTAATCAAACCCGCATTTGATGCTGCCCAAGGTATAGGTGGTGAAAAAGAAAAAGCCCAGGCACTCCTGGACATCATTAACGAAATTAACTACATTACTGCCAACCAGCAGCAATAAAAACTATCACCAATTCCACCCGGTAACCGAAAGGAGATGCTCTACGGTGTCTGCCGCTTTTAATTATCGCGCTACGACGTCACATCAGTAGATGGCGGATCTTGACTTACTGATACATCCCCTAATGGCTGCCGCAAAGCTGCAGCCCCCTGTTTGCCCGGTGTCGTCAAAAGTATTATTCCAACAACTACTGAAGGTAGTAACCCAACCACCGCAACCATACCAGTTAGAAGTGTGAGAACGTTGAGAATTCTTGCTGCAACCGCTGCGTTTCCTATCCCGCTAGTTGATTCACATGTGGTACTACCGGATGATGTTTCGCAGAGACTATTATCAGAAAAACTCGGATCAGTATTTGTGGCACCAGGGAGAGTAAATCTTACTATCACCTGCATGAAAAAACACAAGATGAGTAATGCGCCCGGCAATAAAAGTAACACCATTCCCCACTTCTTCCGTTTTGTCATATCCACTCCTTCAATTACAGTCCCATGATAACAGACATCCAGGACATCCTTTTAAATTTAATCACAACTGAAAATTAATGTCATCGAAGGAAGATTCTGAGTTTTTAAGCTCTCAAAGCCACCACTCTTTTACTACATGCCTCTCGTACTTGGATCCTTTTTACCCCCGGAAGTGAGAGCTGGACTTGGACTTGCTAGTAAGGCCAGGCCTTGCGGTTTACGTTTTAGATTATGGACCAAGCTTTCTTCGTGCATCCTCCTCAGAATCAATTACAAAATGGCACTAAAAATATTATTTTTCGATAGTCAGGAGATAATTATCTGAATTAAGCTGAGCCGTACAAATTGCGCCGATCAAAATATCATCCTTAACCACATGCTGTCCGCCCATTTCAGCGTCTGGATCATTATAGTAGTAATTTCCATCCGAATAACCCGTAATCACCACCGCATGCTCGATAGCCTTGCCATCAATTGAATCAGCCTCATAATTTTTAGTTTCTTGATTGTAGCTAGCGCGCGGATAGTCGTACATGTAGTTAAAGCTAATAATTGCCATTACTGGACCTTTTGCAAGGAGACCCTGCAAAAGCTCGTTTGTACATTTAGTAATGCTGATAATTCCACCGGACTTTAAAAACGATACATAAGAATCTATTAGTAGCGGCGCATAAGGTGTGCGGGCAGTTTTAACACCATGTTGCTGCATATTAATCATCTGTGCAAGCAGTTCTTCTTGTGATAATGAACCCCAGCTGCGATCAATAACCTGGGTGTCAAAAACGTGCATTGTTACAGGAACATCATGCGCTCCCCTAAGCCAAGTTCCTATGTCAGCAAAAAGTGTTCCCATCGGCTTATTTTCGGCACTCACTCTGACAGGTACGGCTAATTCAATACTGCCTGGATCTTCATTTATACCGTAAAAACCCAGAAACTGAGAAGTAGAGGTCTGTACACAATTTGAAGATGTACTCTGTATCTGTAATGGTATTTTGTATTTTATGTTCATTGAATCAGTATAGCAGTATACATAAGGGCAGACTCTGGTCCAGGAGGCTAGCGATCAGCCTTAACTTCAATTTTCTTTGCGTCACCCCAAGCTGTATCAAAAATCGCTTGAAAAGTAGCGGTGATCAACTTATTTTTGATGACGATACTCGTTAACTGGTCGTCATAGGTAGTGAGAACCGTGGTATCACCACATAGAGCAATTTCAGACTGAAATGCAGCAACTCCCCAAAACTGCAACTCAATGCGCTTTCTTGCCATATCAGTAATTGACACTTTTGTACGCAACGAAGGATCCAGCAACATACGAGTAGAAACCTTTTGCGCTGCTCGTTTTTGCAGTGAATTCTGTAGCATATCCCACAGGTCGGGTCGATCGTTAACTCTCGCGGTACTAAAAACACACACTTCTTGGCGCGTACGAAGCGGTTCGTCAAGTGTCGCCTTATATCCCTTCACCCCCGTGAAGTACGCAAACCCTTCGCCAGCAGTATGTAAGTGATATTGCCCAAGCAACTCTGGCAGTTCTTTTCTTAGCCGTGCAGCGCTGCGAGCTACCTGCGTCTGATTCTCAGTCATAAGTTCTTGAAGACGAACTGGGTTGGCAATCTTGAAGTGAACTACAGGCTGCGATTCGCTACGCACTATTAATTCTTTTTCTATAAGATCATTCATAAGCAAATAGATATTTGTTCTCTGTTCTTCAAGACCAGCCGCAAGCTCAGAAGCTGTTGATGCACCATACTCAAGTAGGTATACATATATTTTTTGTTGTTTTGTATTAAGACCAATTGTATGAAACCATTCCATGATCTGCATTATAACACTTTTGTAAATAAATAATTACGCTTTTTTATCTGTAAATCTAAATTTGTATAATAACTTTAGACATATTTTCATAAATATTATAAAGTAGTATCAGCAGAACATATTTCTGCTGAAAGGACAAGACTATGGAATTTAACCCAAAAACATTTGATGAGATAAGACGACTTCCAACCTTTGAAGAACGCACTGCTGCCTTTGATGCTCAACAAGCATATTATGACGAGCTTGAAGCCCAAAAGAACAGAAATGTGCAAGAGGTGCTTGAGCTTATGGTCACGTATAAGGCTTACGCGTCAGATGAGCTAGCGACTGAAATCGAACGACGAATTACGGAAGGTTGCGCAGCATATGATGAAGACGACGAATACGGCGAACCAGCTAGTTCGTTTGTAGGCGAACTGTACGGCGCAGTAGCTCGTCATGATCACGATAACCCAGATTTGCAGATCGGTGCAGCATATGGATTACTGGGTGCTGAATCAAACGCGTCAAGTGGTATTGATGAATGGAACCACGCTGCTTTTGAAGCAACTCTCGAAGACTTAGTGTATTAACCTCCACTAAAAGACTCCGCGTACGCGGAGTCTTTTAGCCTCTTCCCATACTTGAAGCGTTGAAAATGAGAACCGACCTCTACATTCCCATCATGCCAGACATATCTGGAGCGGCAGCTGGAGCTTCTTTTTCGGGGATATCTACCACTAGGGCGCCCATAGTCATGGCTGTTCCAGCAATTGAGGCAGCATTCTGAATCGCCTCTTTCGTAACACGGGCAGGATCAATGACGCCAATTTTCTTCATGTCTTGCAAACCAGCTGCGTCATCATTAACATTGATGCCGAGACCGGCTTTGCCTGCTTGTACTTGAGCAAGAAGTGCCTGAGCATTAAGACCAGCATTGGTCATAAGTTGTACAAATGGCTGTAGTAATGCGTTTCTCAGGAGTAGTTTACCAGCAGCAAATTCGTCGGTTGTATCGTCAGAAATTAATGAAGCAAGATTAACGAGAGTTACACCACCACCAGAGACGATTCCTTCATCAAGGGCGGCTTTTACGGCTGCAACAGCGTCGTCAACACGGAACTTCTTTTCTTCAATCTCGGTTTCAGTAGCACCACCAACCTTGATCACTGCAACTTTGCCCTCAAGTGCAGCTCGGCGTTTTTCAAGATTTTCTTTCTCGTATTCGCTTGAAGCATTAGATGCCTGAACAGAGATCTGCTTCACTCGATCAGCAACCACTGCAGCAGGCCCAGCGCCTTCAATAATTGTGGAACTGTCTTTATTTACAATAATGCGGCGCGCAGCACCAAGCATACTGATATCGGCATTTTCAAAAGTATGGCCTTGATCCTCACTAATAACGGTTGCACCCGTTAGTATTGCAATATCTTCCAGGATTTCTTTACGTCGATCGCCGAAAGCTGGTGCCTTAATAGCGAGTGTATTAAATACGCCCTTTAGTCTGTTAAGAATAAGCGTGCCCAGGGCTTCGCCTTCAACATCTTCAGCAATAATAACGAGATCTTTTTTACCAGTTTGAGCAATTTTCTCAAGGATTGGTAGAAATTCTTGTACTGAACTAATCTTCTTATCTGTAATAAGAACCAACGGCTTGTCGTAAACAGCTTCCATTCGAGCAGTATCAGTCACCATATAGGCACTCACAAAACCACGATCAAATGTGAACCCTTCCACAACTTCTGATTCCATCGCAAGGCCTTGGCCTTCTTCTACCGTAACAACGCCGTCTTTACCGACGCTATCGATAACGTCTGCAATCAACGCACCGATGTCACCATCACCAGCTGAAATTGTGGCTACTTCCGCAACACGCTTTTTGTCACCAGCGATATCTTCACGCATACCGTTAAGCTGCTTGATTACATCTGCCGCTGCGTGCTCAAGACCCTTGCGAAGCTGCATTGGATTATGACCAGCAGCAATAAGCTTATTGGCTTCATTAAGAATATGGTAAGTCAATACAGTGACAGTAGTAGTTCCGTCACCGGCAACATCATTCATCTTGCTTGCGGCCTGCTTAATCAGTTCCGCACCAGCTTTGTATCCTAGCGTTTCTTCGTCTTCAGCAAGATCAATACCCTTGGCCACGGTTACACCATCGTGAGTGACCGTTGGACTGCCAAAACTTTTAGCAATAACTACGTTTCGACCTTTTGGACCCATAGTAGTCTTAACTGCGTTAAACAAAATTTCCGCACCAGCCAGTAGCCGTCGTCGTGCTTCTTCGTCGTAAAATACTTTCTTAGCCATAGTGGTTCATTCTCCTTGAGTTGTCACTCCTGCGAAGGCAGGAATCTTTAATTGATTGGATCCTGAATCGGGTTCAGGATGACGCACCTACTATCTACGCGATGGTCGCGAGTATGTCTTCTTCTTTGACAATAATGTAGTCAGCACCAGCAACTTTAACTTCTGTTGTTGAATATTCTTTATAAACGATCTTGTCGCCAGTTTTTACAGTCTTAACATCAGCACCGATAGCAACAACTTTAGCTACCTTAGATTTTTCTTTTGCACCTTCTGGGAGATAAAAACCAGAAGTAGTTTTACTCTGTGCCTCTTCGATCTGGGCAACAACCCGGTCAGCTAGTGGTTTAAGCGGTACGCTCATGTAGTTCCTCCTCTTACAAAATGTTTAAAACAAAAATAGGTACTTTTATAGTACCTTAAGAAATTAGCACTCGCAAGGCCTAAGTGCTAATTAGGCCACATCTTCAAATGTGACAGGATCAATCAGCCCGCCATCTCTTAAAATATCAGTTGCTCGAGTAAGCACAACTCTTGTATTACTGATCGGGAGCTTTGCAGGCCTAAAGCCCTCTCCTGCGTCTTCAAGACGCACAAGCCCTACTTGATCCGATCGAACCTCTAGCACTGTACCGTCCTCTGCGCCTTGCAACATGAACTCAAGCCATAGCTCTGGCACATAGCCAGCGAGCCTCGCGTTTGGCTGGGGCAAATATACTTTCAGGATACGATTGCGATCATCCGCTATGGCAAACTTAGTGACAGGTTGACCAAGAAACTCAACGCCAGCAACCATTCCGCGGGCCTCAGCCTCAAATTGTCTTCCGTGAAGATGACAAAAAAGATCGTCTCGTAAACCGTCGTCAAGCTCGCCACTATCTTCGTGTCTTCTTCTAAGCATTGCTACGATTGTACAACATTTGACATTATGAGTCAAGTTGTTATAATGCAATAGTCACATCGGACATTCACAGAGGGATCAGTTCTTTGCAAGACTTTCAGTTTCCGGGCCGCCCGACGTCAACCTTCACGGATGACATGGGTAGCCAGGCCATCTTCAAGGTTCCGGGCGCCACAACCAGCCTGGCGTCGTTCTTGGCCCGAAGGATCCACGACACTGACCTGGGCAAGTACCAGATCGTCGTGACCTCCAACAAGCCGGACTGCGTCATCGTGATCGGTGAAGCCGACATCCCGAAGACCCAGTTCAAGGCCGATATGGCCCACCTCGCCGCTCAGTACAGCTGCGTGTCCCAGGGAGATCTGGACGCGTACGCCGCCGAACAGCAGGTCAAGATGCGCGAAGCGTCGGCCAGCAAGTTCGAAGGGACGGTGACCTGGGCTACGGGGATGAAACCCTGAACAACCCGATGAGACCGCTGAGGTGCTGACAGCGTCGTCAGAACCCGGTGGGGCAGCGAAGAGCGACAGATGAATATATAAGACGGGAAATACCCGCTCATCTCTACCGCGCTTTGCTGCCCATCTCACCATGTTTATAACTTCAGCCACCATTGGTGGTATTTTTATTGAACGGCTTCGGGTTTGGTACAATGTAGTCTGTGAGCAGAATCAATCAAACCGTACTTATGTCAGGGGTAGACTACTTCTCAGTAGAAGAACTCAATCCATATTCGCACCGATCAGACCAGCCAGATAAAGAGGCTGCCAAGCAAGAGTTCCTAGCCATTCAAGAAGCTCTCATCAAAAGTGGCGTGAACATTATTAACTTTGGTTCGCCCGAAGGCTGCCAAGACGGTATTTATACTGCCAATTGGGGGCTATGCAGAAACGGCAAGGCTATACTCGCCTCTTTACCAAACATGCGCGCCTCCGAAGAAACATACGCACGCGAGGCATTAGAAGCCGAGGGTTTCGAAGTTGTACCAGCCCCTTACCGTTACAGTGGCCAGGGCGATAGTCTACCGTGCGGAAATCTGCTATTTGCAGGCCAAACCTACCGAACCGACGTCAGGATGCACAGTTTTATTGCCGAAGAACTTGGCTACGAAGTAGTCAGCCTCGAAACGGTTCCAGTGCTTGATAACGGTGATAGACCAACAATAAACAAAGTTACTGGATGGCCCGATAGCTTCTTTTACGATATCGACCTAGCGATTTCGGTTATCTCGCCGGAGCTAATTGCCTGGTGCCCGGATGCGTTCACTCCAGAAAGTCAGCGCAAAATAGAGGCTCTCAAAGGCATCGAGAAGATTGAAGTAAGTCTTGAAGAAGCCATAAAGGGCTTTGCATGCAACCTCGTTTCAACAGGGGAGACAGTCGTTATGAGCAACCACGCCCCAGAACTCAAAGAAGCTATCGAATCATATGGCCTCAAAACGATAACCCCTGAAATTACCGAGCTTGCCAAAGGCGGCGGTTATATCAGGTGCACGACACTCACCCTAAGTAACGACTAACTCGCTAGCCGATGCGTCCAGTTTCTTCTTTATTCGACCAATATGCGCTTCAATAACATTAAAATCGCCCTTGTAGGTACCTCCTAGGTACTCCGCAAGCGCCCCCCCAAGCTGATCTAACCCAAGCTCAGCCTCTTGTCGTATCTGAGTATTTGTCATAACTTGACCGTCTTCACGCGCGAATGGATCAATCCTTACAATATCCCTGTGGTAGTTTGCATCACTATTACCGGCTTTGAGCTGGACATACATAGTTTCGTTAGGCCGATAACCCGAAATAGTCGTATCGTGCGATAGACGACCGAGCTCATCATCCTTAAAGATACCGTCGTGCGGAGCATCCTGACGGGCGGTGGTTGAAGCAATTCTGACATCTCGGTTACTGTCTGTGAGAATCGAGTGTCGGAGCAACAAATTACAGTAGTGTTCAGTAAACTGTCCGTTGGTCAGAAACCTCCCAACCAACTTCAGCTGGTGAATCTGGGCCCGCGTTTCTTCAAGCAAGATGTGCTCTTTAAATTCCTCGGCGCTATCAACGTACTGATATCGTCGCTCAACCTCTGAAAGCTCCTCCACCCCAATCCGCTTTCGAGCATCAAGTGCCTCCATTTTTTGTAAAGATATGTCCTGAAAACCCTGATTGAGTTTTGTATCTGTAGCCGATTCCCTGACCAAGAACCGTGCCTCAAAAAGTAACTTTAGGGCGTCATGCAGCGCAGCCTGCTCTTCTTTGCGCAGACCAGTACCTTCGGCCTTGGACATCAACCGGGTTACCATCAGCTCAGAACCCTTTCCCACCGCGCTGGTGTTGGTCAGATTCAAAGCCTCGACACTCATCATAGGATCGTTGCTCGGGGATGGATCTCTGTTGGCGTCTAGTAGCATCTGCATGGCAAGCAGTTTATTGGCATCAACTACTGACAGATCATCTTCACGTATCATCGCAGTAGTCTCCGCCAAGCTGCGCGGATCACGCCCTGAATCTGGACTACAAACTGTCCGAGTTGCCAATAACAAGTCTTCCCTGGCACCGTACAGCGAATTGTGAGTTCCAAGTTTTTTATACCACTCAGCGGCTACTTGTGAAGGTGGGAGTAGCCGACCTGGCCCAGCGTACGCCTCCCCTACCCTAAGCGCTGCCTGTAGTGCTGCAAGTTCATGCTGGTTCTGACGAGAGATCTCTGCATACTCAGGCCCTGCGGCATCAGGCAGCGTCTCCCAATAGTTCTCGTGAGAGGTGTTCGAGCTGTTGGCTAGCCCAGTGCCATCTGTGTTACTGCGAGTGAGATGTTCCATGTTTGTTTGTGTTTTTATTTGTTTACTACTGTTCTACATTATCATGCTATTGACTTTTTGTCAACTTTAGAATAAACTGTTACTACCTATGAGTGTGAATAAAACCACAAAGTGGCCGCTTTTGAGCGAACTTTCTGCCGATACGGTGTCTGATGCAGTCCGTGCTGACGGGGGCGATGTATTGCCTATTACCTTTGACCGCGGCGAAACTCAAGAAATCGGCGCACTAATGATAAACCCCAACGCATTTTCTAGAGGCGCGCGACTTGGCCAATTTTCTGTAAGAGGAGTAACTGTGCCACCAGACTTTGATGTGGTTATTGATGTTGATCCGTTTTCAGCAGACGGCAGCTATGGCACGGTAAGTCTTACTAAGACAATAGTAGCCGAGTAACTTAGGCAGCTTTCTTTCGTTTAAGGGCGTGGCGTGCAGTCATTTCTTCACTATATTCTCGAGAAATCGTCATCGTAGCTTCATCAAAATTATCGCTTTCAGTATGAATAATGCCTGGCTTATTGGTCAGAATCGACTTTTCATGGCCTTTTCCAAGCAACATAACAACGTCACCTTTTTTCGCTTGGCCAATGGCGTAAGCAACCGCTGCTTCACGTTCATGGATCAAAAACAGATCTTTGCCTTCAACTTTTCCGACAGCTTCAGCACCACCTGCAATCTGTTTTAAGATAAGGGTACCGTCTATATCTCTGTCGTCTTCTTCAGTCACAACCACAATATCTCCATATTCCGCAGCGAGCCTTCCTTGCTCTGATCGCTTTGTGCTGTCTCGGCGACCAGCGCTACCAAATACAACAAAAAGCCTACCCTTAACTGTTGGCTTGATTTCAGAAAGCACTTTTTCAAAACTCTCTGGTGTATGTGCGTAGTCAATAATCACTTCAAAATCCTGGCCCTCGTCAACACGCGCCATACGACCCTCAACACTTTGCAGACTCGCAATTCCCTTTTCTATCTGGCTTTTACTAAGGCCGACAGCGCAACCAACACCAACAGCAGCTAGGCTGTTCATCACGTTAAAACTCCCTGGCAAATTACAGGTAATATTGTAGGTTTCGCCACTTGTTTTAATCTGATATGTACTGCCCGAGGCGCTCAGTGCGACCTTACTCGCCCGAAGATCTCCAGAGGTAAGACCGTATCGAATTGGGGTGCTGACTTCTGCAGCAAACAAGTCGGCACTTGGGTCCTCGCCATTGAGAATGCCTGTCTGCAAGCCACTTTTGTTTTTACCGGCAAGTGTAAAGAGTTTCTTCTTACTATCTCTGTAATGTTCGAACGTTCCATGATAATCCAGGTGTTCATGGTTAATGTTGGTCATGACCGCGACAGAAAACGGAATTCCCCAGACGCGATTTTGAGCTAGCGCATGACTTGTCACCTCTAGAACCAACCAGTCTACATTGGCGGCTTTCACTTTCTTGAGGTTCTGAATTAACTTTTTAGAACCCATCGTCGTAAGGCGTGAAGTATTTGCCTGAACGCCGCTACCATCGCCAAGATCAAGTGAAATCGTAGTCATCATAGCGACTTTCTTTCCGCTGTTACGGAGCATCTGTGTAATAAGCGTACTTGTGGTAGTTTTACCATCTGTACCTGTTACGCCAATCACATTCACTCCCTTGAGCGGAAAACCCGCTAGCGTCTGTTCGAGCATAGCCTCTGCCAGGTGACCTGCCGGTTCAATCTTTTGAAATATGGAATGCGGAATAAGTTTTTTAACGAGTGATCTCATATGTAAATCTTAGCAGACTACATTATGCGATTAACATTATTTGTATAAAATCCCGCGAGACCACGTTCGCCCAAGGCTCGTTCATAGCGCTGTGCTTTTCGAAGCAAGGTTGCGACTTCTCTTTCTGCCATCAGGTCGTTGGCTGTTGTATGAATACACTCGCTGCCAACCAATAATCCAGTTATCGTTGCCACTTCCCGCTCACCCAAGAACGTAGAGGATGCGTATGACATATCCTCAGCCTCATACCTGCGGAGAGAGTGCAGCCATTCAATACCTTCTGCGGTCTGATTAACACTTGTCGTATGGATAAGTCCGGCTTTTGTAGGTTGTGTGTCATGTATGATTGCACCCGAAAAAATACTGTCTGTGAATATCAGTTCTACCCACTGAGCTTCGCCAATAAACCACACCCTTTCGTCCTCTAGCCCCATCAGAGTCACTGATTCTTCTTTGAGTCTGACCTCTACAGCCTGCGCAAGGTTCACGAAATATTCGTAGCTTGGGTGATCAACAACCGATTCTATTACCTCAGACATAATTCATATGGTACCAAGGTGTACCACTCCTGTATACTACTGAATATGAAAATTCTCGCTTTAGAGACAAGTTGTGATGAAACCTCAGTTGCTGTTGTTGAAAACGGCAGCATCGTGCACTCCCTTGTCGTAAACAGCCAAATTGATATTCATAAAGCATTCGGCGGGGTTGTGCCTGAAATCGCTGCTAGAAGTCATATAGAAGTTGTTCTACCCGTTATTCAACAAGGACTCGACGAAGCTTCGTGCAGTTGGGATGATATCGACGCAATTGCAGTCACACAAGGGCCAGGGCTTCTTGGATCACTACTTATCGGGACTCTCACCGCGCGCACTCTTGCCTGGAGCCTCAATAAGCCGCTCTACCCCGTGCACCACATTCTCGGCCACATCTACGCCAACTGGATTACAGATGGCCCGGCTTATTCAACCCCCTACCCTAGCAAGCAACCAGAGTTTCCTATACTAGCCCTTATTGTAAGCGGTGGCCACACTCAGTTGATGCTTGCAACAGATCATACTGACTGGAAAGTAATCGGCCGAACAAGAGACGACGCCGTTGGCGAAGCTTTTGACAAAGTAGCCAAAGTGCTCGGACTCCCCTACCCTGGTGGTCCAAGCGTTGCCAAAGCCGCAGAACTTGGTGATCCAAAAAAGTACGTCTTACCAACGCCACACGTTGACACGCCATACGATTTTAGCTTTTCAGGTCTTAAAACGGCCGTTCTGCGGGCAGTTCAACAAGAATGCGGTAAAACACACGACTTTCCAAGTTTTGAGCTCGCAGCGCTTCTGAGCGAGACACAACGCAATGACTTTGCAGCCAGCTTTCAGGCCAAGGCAATCGACTACCTTGTTGCTAAAGCAAAAGTTGCTTATGACGAGTTTCAGCCGAAATCAGTAATCATTGGCGGTGGAGTTGCCGCTTCGCTACCCCTTCGCGAAGCGCTTTCAGCAAAACTCCCGGTAGAAATTAACTACGCTCCACAGATTCTCTGTACAGATAACGCTGCCATGATTGGTGCAATCGCCTATTACCAGGCACAGTCAAAAGAGCCAACAGATCCTCGTCAGCTCGAAACAAAACCTTCCTGGCCACTATAAGCCCATATCCGCCCAGTAAGCTGGGTGGCTACTGCATAGATTGTTCGAGGTGGCCTAGCGCTCTCCATACAGCCGTACTAGCGTCGTTCAAAATCTGATCGTTCAGGTCAGCCTGCTCCGCCGGAGTCAACTCACCTCCACCTATCATGTATCCGCCTTCTCCAGAAACATATGTCTCATAAGGCGCTTGAGTAACATCGTAAGTACCCAGCATTGCGTTTGCTACACCAGAATCTGTGTGGTTCACAAATGCTGAGTCGTCTCCTACTTGAACCCTAAAACCATACACTTCTGAGTCAAGAGCTGGCTCGTCACCTTCGTAAAAAACGTTATCTATGCTGCTTTTTTCCGTAACTGTGTCGCGAGTAACACTCACTGCCTCGGAGCCGGGAACGTACACCGTCAATGTCTCGGACAATGTACCAACCTGCTGCGCTGAACCTTCTTGAGTAAGTGTAATGCCGTACTCTGAACGTTTTTCAGGCGAAAGCCTCTGAGCTTTTTCGATCAAGGCGGTGAACTGCTTGTTGTCGAGCCCTACCGCCTCGACTCTTCGCGCTCTATGATCATCGTCTTGGTCGGCGATTCGCTGATTCTCAGTAGCGAGTGCTCTACTTTCAGTTCGTCGCTTAATCTCTAGCGTATGATTCTTTTTTCGGGCTTGATCTAAGGCCGTCTTGCCAGTTGAGCGATCAAAGGCACCAACTCCTGCTTCTATTGCGGGTCTGGCTCCTGCGCCAACAGCTAGTAAGGTCAACCCAGCTACTACGGCTCGGACTCTAGTAGTTTTTATTGTTCGAGATTCGCTAGAACGCGATCTGCCTGATTCGCCACTTCGTTGTGATCTAGTTGGGTCGTATCTTTGAGCTAGGGATTTCATAGTGTATATAATAGCACGGATGACAAATTATGTCAAGTTGTTATAGGGGTGGTCAGCTGGTACAATAGTATTCAATATGTGTATAGACATCCAGCAATTACATCTTGGAACAGTTCGCGGTAGAGTGGCATAGCCCTAGATTTAATATTTTTTTAATGATTACAACCGAATTTTCACATGAATGCAACTATTAACTTAATTCCCTGTCATCCTGGGTGTAACCGAAAGATCTAGATCCTTCGGTTACACCCAGGATGACGACACGAAAGAAGAGTAGACAATGAACCTACCAAAAATATACGAACCAAACCAGTATGAAGCTGACATATACGCACTCTGGGAATCCAGCGGAGCATTTGAGCCCAAAGGAAAAGGTAAGCCGTATAGCATTATCATGCCACCACCAAACGCAAACGGCAATTTACACACTGGTCACGCACTCGGCAACGCGGTTCAAGACAGCCTTATCCGTTATCACCGCATGAAAGGGGACAGAACCATCTATATCCCTGGCGCAGATCACGCAGGATTTGAAACCTGGGTAGTATACGAACGTCAACTGGAAAAAGAAGGTAAAAGCCGTTTTGATTTCAAACGCGAAGAACTATATAGCCAGGTGTGGGATTTTGTTGCCAAAAACAGGGGCAACATGGAAATTCAGCTACGAGAACTTGGCGCCAGCGTTGACTGGAGCAAGTCTGTTTTTACTCTTGATGACGCTGTAGTAAAAACTGCTTACAAAACATTCGAGCGAATGTGGACGGAAAAGCTCATCTACAGAGGCGAGAGACTTGTAAGCTACTGTACAAAACACCAAACGAGCTTCGCAGATATTGAAGTTGAATATAAAGACGAGAAGTCTTCGATTTGGGATATTAGCTATCTGTTAGTAGAGGGAGAAGGGGATATTATCATTGCTACAACCCGACCAGAAACGATGTTTGGCGACGTGGCAATTGCCGTTAACCCCAAAGACGAACGCTACAAGGATCTAGTAGGGAGGCATGTAACAATTCCACTTATAGATAAGGCCATTCCGATTATTGCAGATGAGATGGTGGATTTTGAATTTGGCACAGGTGCCGTAAAGATCACTCCGGCGCATGATCCGAACGACTTTGAAGTAGGGGAGCGGCATAATCTCCCACGAATATCAGTGATCAACTTTGACGGCACCATGGGTGAGAATGCACCGTTAAAGTACCAGAACATGACCGTACTCGAAGCTCGAGAGGCCACACTAACAGATCTTGAAGCTGAAGGTCGACTGGTTAACGAAACACCTCACAGTCACTCGGTTGGCCACTGCTATAAGTGTGGCACAGTTATTCAGCCACTCTTAAAAGATCAGTGGTTTATTCGAGTTCGACCACTCGCAGACCGAGCAGTTGTAGCAATTGAAGAAGGTCAAGTTACATTTACCCCAGAAAATAAGGGGCGAGTGCTTGTCAACTATCTAAAAAACCTGAAAGATTGGAACATCTCGCGACAAATTCCATGGGGGATTCCAATTCCAGCTTTTCAAAATGTTGACGATCCCGACGATTGGATCTTTGATGAACGAGTTGAAGAAGAGACAATCTTGAAAGATGGCAAAACCTACCAACGTGACTCAGACACCTTCGATACATGGTTTTCATCTGGCCAGTGGCCCTTTATCACCACAAAGTATCACGACAGCGGTGAACTGGCGGAGTTTTTCCCAAACAGTCTGATGGAAACTGGACACGACATCCTGTTCCCTTGGGTCAGCCGCATGATCATGCTAAGCCTTTATGGCGAAGATTCCATACCATTTAAAAACGTTTACCTTCACGGTCTGGTCCTCGATCCACACGGACAGAAAATGAGCAAAAGCAAAGGCAACGTGATTAATCCTCAAGAGATAATGGCCGAATTTGGTTCTGATGCCCTACGACTAGGTCTCCTTGCCTCAAGAAGCGCTGGCCAAAATCAGGCTTTTGGTAAAGACAAAGTCATAGCGGGCAGAAACTTCTGCAACAAACTCTGGAACGTAGCTCGATATATTGAAGGCGTAGTTGGCGACGATTTCGAGCTCAGGACCCCTAAGCCCCAAACTCCTGCTGACCACTGGATTATCCGCGAGCTTGATGCTGCAGCCAGCGAAGTTGCCACGATGCTTGAAGAATACCGTTTCGCGGAGGCGTTTGAGACCGTCTACCACACCATTTGGGACAAAATGGCTGACTGGTACCTAGAAGCCTCAAAAACCGCCCTAGAGCCCTCTACGATGGTCTGGGCGCTAGAAACCTGCTTGAAGCTTGCTCATCCATTTGCACCGTTCGTGACTGAAACAATTTGGCAAACGCTCAAATGGGAAGATAGCCAGGTCATCACTAATTCTTGGCCAGAGCGAACTAGTTATGACGCAGACCAGGCTACTCATTTTGAACAGCTCCAAAACATCATCACCGCAACTCGAGAAGTACTCGGGGCAGCTGGGTCAAACGATATCGCAATGACCACGCCAAATAGTCAGGTGGCACTCGAAAACGCTGATCTGCTTCGACGCATGACACGAGTTGGTTATGTACAAACAACAGATACGGGTGAAGGACTGCGACTCACTTCGACACACGAACACATCTGGCTTGATCTCGACACCGAACAAATTCAGAAGTACACCAGTAGTCTCAAGAAAAAACTTGAAGAAGTTGAACACGCTATAGAAGCTCTTGAAAAGCGTCTTTCTAACGAAAGTTATGTCAAAAATGCACCTGAAGCATTGGTAGAAGAGAGTAGAGAAGAGCTTAACGCCAAAAACGGCCAGGCTGAACATCTTCGACATCAGTTAAAACACCTCTAGCCATGCCGAGCGTCACTTCTTCATATGCAGGGTCGGATCTTAGCGATAAACTAGAACAAACAATTCCACTCGATAAATCGTGGGTGATGAGACTTGGGGTGCTGGATCTAGCGGCAGAGAGCGCAACAACCATCGACTTTCTATCAAAACAGCAGGGCGAACTAAGCGATGATCTTGCGGCACTACTTAGGTCATCTAAACAGTGGTTTAACGGGGAAGATATTGAAGTGGGGGAGTCGGGAACACTGTACCGCTTTCTACAGGCGCTTGCATGGAGCAAAGGCGAGAAGAAAACCTTTATTACATCTGGTACACTTTCAGGTCGGAGCATCACAAATGACTCAAAGCTATTGCAACGCCCTCTACAAGACCTGCTACAGCTCGATGGCGGAACTTCACAGTGGGCAAGCGCTGCTATACTCTTCACCGAAGCGACCACCGAAGGGCTTACACGCATACCCTACAAGTTGGCGTTGTCTGTCGAAGCCAAAACGCACTGGCTAGACAAGCGACCCAAGGATGAACCCTGGGAAGCCCGAAAAGATGCGACCATCTACGCACAAGCCGTTGCATATCTTAACTACCTCAAGACTGGTCAGATCAGCTTCAAACCTGTCCAAGCTGAAGATTTCTGCTTTGCGCTGGCATACGATCTTATGACAGTGGAAGAAGGAGCGCGACGATGGCCACAACTGAGCGGACATGAAAGTAACCGACTAACGAGCGTAACCGAAAGTATCAAACAGATGCAGCGAGGGGAACTCATCACCGTAGCTGACCACCGAGTGGTTCAAGCAATGGTGATGCGATTTGGGTTAGAAAAATCACGTTTTGCAAAACCTGGCTGTGTTGCTAAGACCTGGCCACTGTTTTGGGAATTTATTAGCCGCGGATCAACAATCACGACCTAAACTAGTCTGCCTCACCAAGACATACAGAATCTATATAGCTTGGAGAGGGACAGAGCTTACGACAATTGCAAACATTCAGAACCCCCTATTTAGTTGTATTTACCGTCTTGCGACTAGCAGTTCCCGGCCGTGACGTGGATGGTGCTCCAGCGCCCGAAGGTATTGGGGATCACACCGTCCTCTTCGAGCGACCGAGACGGATCGTCGACGCTGTCGGTCGACTCCCAGGCAGGGTAACTGAAGTACGGAGGAAGTCCGTCGGCGGTGTAGACGCTCACGTGGGTGAACGTCCTTGCCACCGTCATCACGACGCTCCGCTCGCTGCCGCGTACACAGACCTTCATGCCAGGCTTCAGCTCGTCGAGCGTCAGCGCGTCGGGGAAGGCCGGGTGGCGACGGTTGGTCGGAGCACCGGAGTACTCCAGCGGGAGTGAGGCATCGAAGCTGGACTCGCCGTCTTCGTTCTCAGAGCGCTTGACGGTGTCGAGGTTGATCGGAAGCTCTTCCCACTTGTCGTCGGGGCCACCCAGGAAGTACCAGCCCCAGTAGTCGGTTGGGCAGTCGTAGTAGAACTGCGCGCCGCTTGGGAGCGTTTCCGGGTCCTCACTGGGGTCGAACCCCATGTAGGAGTATGCGTCGATGTTGACGCATTCCTCATCGGGCAGACTAGCCAGCTCGCTGGAACGCTCATGGCGCTCACTGCGAGGGATCGATGGCTCCGTGGTGGTGGTCGTCACTTCCGGGGTCGAGCTGCTCGAGGTCGTTGCCTCGCGCTTCTCGGTCGTGGTGGTGGCGTCGCTACCACCAGAGCCGCCACAGGCGGCGATCAGGGTCGCCATGAAGACAACCAGGGTGGACAGGGCAATCGTGCGAACACGCATAGCTGTATTCCTCCGTGAAACGTTTGATCGGGGTTTGGGGTTTGTTAATAGGACAGGTACTGCGCCAAAAATAGCTCTTAGGCTATTCGCGGCGCAGTACCCATACATTCAAATGTGCGATTATAAATAAGCTCTGTCAAGGTGCATGAGGAGTGTTAGACTCAACTCAGCGTATGTATTATATCACTAAATACTTTATAAGTCAACCGCACTAGTCTGTTAGCATCTTTGCAACCACAGCCAGTGCGGCGTGGTCTGGCTCGGCGTCCATATCAGGGTGATAACGATATTCTTGATCGGTATCAAACGGGAAGACTTTAACGTGCGCATGAGCAACATCTAAACCTTCAATGTGCACGCCAACTCTGGCTTTTTCTGGGAATACTTCTTGCAGTTTTTTGCCAATTTTTTGCACTGTGTTCATAAGAGCAACGTAGTCTTCTGGGGGCAGCTGCCACACGTATTCAATCTGTTTTTTAGGAACAACAAGTACTTGCCCTACCTGAGTCGGGTGAATATCCAAGAACGCAAAGGTGCGTTCGTCTTCGTAAATTTTGTGGCAAGGGATTTCGCCTTTGATGATCTTTGTAAAAATTGAGTCTTGCATAGTTCTATTCTAGCAGCTGGCGGAAGGAGTGGGATTCGAACCCACGGTATCGGTTGCCCGACACACTGCTTTTCGAGAGCAGCACCTTCAACCACTCGGTCATCCTTCCTGACCATTAAATTTTATACGCGTCTACTGTATTTTTAAAGCGTTACTGCAGCGAAGAAGTGAGGCGAGTCACACTTTCCAAAAACTTGTATCTGAGTTTGCGCTGACGCCATGTGCTGAGAGTAATCTGGTTGGAGCGGGCTACATTTTGTTGCTGTATTGCTCTCAGGTCTTTTACCACCTGCTTGTCATACAGGGTTACGCCACATTCTAAATCGAGTGCGAACGAGCGGATATCCATGTTACTTGAGCCTATTACCGCAATATCATCGTCAATGGTCATGTGCTTTGAATGCAGTAAAATTGGGGATTTATACAGATATATTTTGATGCCGGCTTCAAGGAGCTCTTCGTAGTACGACCGCTGGGCATAGCCGACCATGATCTGATCAACGGATTCAGAGTTAATAATTGTAACTTCTACCCCTCGTTTGGCGGCAGACGTGCAGGCCGTGAGCAAGGCTTCATCTGGAATAAAGTAAGGATTCGTTATAACCAATTTGTTTCTAGCAGAATGGATAAGCTGAATAAACAGCTGTAAGTTATTAGGCTCGTCATAGTTTGGACCACTTGGCACCAGTTGGGCGAGAACAGTGCCAGTAGGCTTGGGAAGCGGGCGCAGGCTTGGGTAGGTAAGTTTGCCCAGTCGCTGCCCGGTTTCGGCAAACCAATCGCCAGCAAACACCGCACTAGCTTGACGCACAATCGGCCCCTGCATCTTAACAACGAGCTCATCATAGTAGATGTTATCTTTACGGTGGTATGTTTTATCGACTAAGTTCTGAGAGCCCAAAAACGCAACGACATCATCGACAACAACGATTTTACGGTGATTGCGTAGATCTGGCCGATTATAGCCCTTACCAAGCTTGATGGGGAGCATTTTGTGCCACTGGACACCCATACGGGTGAGCTCTTGCCTCATATGTTTGTGGCCGGGGTACGATCTATATCTGGCAGCGTCAAAAAGAACTCGTACCTTTACTCCGCGTTGTATGGCCTTCTCTAGCTCGTCAAAAAGAGGTTTGGTGGTTTTATCTAAAGCTATGATGAAATATTCTAAATGCACAAATTCGTGTGCCTTTTTAATCTGTTTGGTAATTTCGCTGATTGCTTGGTCGTAGTCTGGCAATATGGTAGCTGAATTACCGCTAAAAAGAGGTAACTTGCCGAGTGCTTGACCAAGTTTTATCGATGGCTCATAGCGTTCCTTTTGAACTTCGGTCAAGTTCTCGAGACTATCTGGAAGGCCGCCAACTGACTTTTGAATCTGTATATCAACCAGCTCCTGGGTCCTTCGTCGGGAACGAGAGAGCTTTGGGCTACCAATCAGTAAAAATAGTACTATCCCGAGGCCCGGCAGCAAGAACACTACTAATAGCCAAGCAATTGCTGCGCTCGGTGTACGTTTTCTTGGGATATAAAGTAGAAAAACTATTCGAAGTAACCAGTCAAAGGTAAAGGCGACTATTCCAGAGATTGTCAGTGAATCCAGCATATGTTGCAATCAGTATACCAAGGAGTAGAAAATAGTGGGCATGGTCTGATAAACCTGAATCATGAAGTCCATCCGTCGACGCCCCATTTTGGCTGCCATGGGTGTGCTTTTGCATTATTTTGGCGGCAAAAGTGAGAAAAAAATTGATCGATTCCTGTAATCAAACATACCAGGGGTGAGATTTTATGATTTGAGTCAGTAGTATTTGACATAACTATATATTTATGATAATATTAAAGTATATTCGATTGCTAATATTTGCTAGGCTTAAATCATGATTACGTACTTGCGGGCAACAAGCCAAAAACCAACATTACAAAAAAGCGAGACACTGCGGCCAGGCAGTTGGGTTCGCTGCGAAAAACCCTCAGAAGAGGACCTGGCAACCTTACTAAAGCTTGGTCTGGACGAAGACATTTTACATGACGCACTTGACCCACACGAGGTGCCCCGAGTAGAGCCAGAAGGTGCATGGATATATTTTATTACGCGTCTACCAGATACTGACGATGACTTTAATGACTTCACGACACCAATACTATTTGCACTAAATTCAAATCAGCTTGTAACCGTTAGCCGTGATTCACTCGGGCGTCTCTGGCAGCCGTTTATTGAAAAAACCCAGGCTTCGACTTCAAAGCAGACTAAATTATTCATGCTCATGATAGAAGCCCTCGCCAAGCAGTATCAAACCCGAGTGGCCTCTATAAACAGGCAGATGCGAGCAGTTACGAGTGATATTACAAATCTGAACCCTAAAGACATCTCCGTACTAGTGGAGTACGAACGTAAACTAAACGATTACCTTGATGCTCTCATACCCACAAACACAGCCCTGGAGAAGCTTTTAAGCGGAAAACTGCTCAGACTCTATGAAGACGACAAAGATCTCGTAGAAGACCTCTCTGTGGATATAGAACAGGTTATTGCACGATGTAAGAGTCTTCTGCGAACGATTACCAACGTTCGTGATTCATATCGAGCGGTCATGGATACACGCTTGAACGAAACGATCCGTATTCTCACAGTAATTACGCTTGCACTCACAATTCCAACAGCGCTGGCAGGGCTCTATGGCATGAACGTGAATCTACCCGGTAGTGAATCTTCACCGCTAACATTTTGGGCGATAGTAGCGGTAAGCGTTCTTTCAGCTGGTGCGCTTAGCTACTACTTTTTGAAAAAACGTTGAAGTACAGAGTGTAGTACTTTAGTTGACAAATACACAACTTATTGTTAAAATGTTTAAATCTATGAATAAACGGCTTGATATATCTAGTTCTCCCGGTACTCGCGAATCACGTAGCTCTAAAAGAATACGTCGAGGCGCCGCAACACTTGTGGGCATTATAGCGGCCACCTCGCTCTATAATTCGTGTTCGAACGACGACTCAACGCCCAAGCCCAAGTCTCAACCAGTCCCAGCAGTGTGCAAGAACTTTATACCAGAAGATGACCAATCAGAGACAACCAAAGCTTCACCAGACGCTCATAAGCACGGCTCAAACGAACAGCAACTGCCCGCCGAAACACTGACCATAACTCATGAAATCACCGCAGGGGAAAGTCTCGGCGCTATCGCAAACTGCTATTTTAGCCAGCCAGAAACTGGGGTGGAAAGTCTGCTTGCTGCAAACCCCGATATCACCGACCCAAGCCTGCTGAACATTGGACAAAAAGTTCAAGTAGTGATAAATCGGCCGATCCACTACGTTTCAGACAAAAACAGCGTACCTCTACTTAGCGCGCAGACTGGCTTTCCGGCCGACATGCTTGCCAAGCTAAATAGCATTGATCTTGCTGACGATATACAGCTTGGTACGACTGTCTTTTTGCCGGTTGAATCAGCCCTAGCGACTGATGACAAAACGAAAATTCTGGTAACACACGGTGAGACTCTTAATGAAATTGCTGACGCCTCAAACCTTTCGATTGGGAGCCTCCTAAGGTTAAACCCCGGCTTTCAGAACTCCACGCCACCTGCAGGTTCACTTCTCCTTGTGCCAAGCGAAACAGGGCCAACGGTTACAACACCAGAGAGCCCATACACACCACCAGAAGACCAGCTCAGAGGTTTCATGAACGAATTTGAGTGGCTCACCAAGACAATCCAGAAGGAACACGATATTCCAGGCGACGTGTTATTGGCCCAGGCAATACTCGAAACCGGCTATGGCGAAAGCAAACTTGCCAAAGAAGCCAATAACTACCTCGGTATGAAAGCCCACAAGGGTGACAAACCAAACGATTTTTGGGATGGTAGTGTGTATCCAAAAGAAACTCCGGAAGAACTCACCGATGAACAGCTTGAATCACCTGAGTTTAAAGATGCTGTATTTGTGGAAAAACTAGAAAATGGCAATAACCTCGTGACTATCGTTGCCGATTTTCGAAAATATGCCACAATTCGTGACAACTTTAACGACTACGCCCTAAAGATCGAAGAAAACCCGGTCTACGCCGAAACATACGCGAATCGCGACAATCAACAAAAATATATAGAAGCTTTGGCTGAAAAATACGCAACAGATACAGGCTATGCTGATAGCATAACCCGAATAATTGGGGGTATTGAAGCTGTGCGCAGAAGTGACGAACAGGCACCAGCTCAACCAGATCCAGTCCCGGAGGACCCCGAAAGACCAACAACACCACCAAATATTAGCGAACGAATCGCCAGCGTTGAGCTGTCTCTTAAAGGCTACGAACAGTTCAAGAAGAATCTCGACACATCGTATATGAAAATAGCGGCACAAAAGCGTGCATTTGGTGGCAAAGGTCTCAGTGTTGAACAAGGGAAGTTAGAGATCATAACCTGGCACTTTACAACACTATACGTTAACGAAGATGGCTCCGATGCATCACGACCAAGCGGCAAAGCAGACCCCCAAAGACTTATTGATTCAATGGATGGCAGAAAAGGCCCAAATTGTTGCGGCATTCAGTTCTTTACTGATCGTGATGGCAAGACCTTTCAGTTCACTGATCTCGATCAAAGAGTTAAGCACAATCCTCCGTACGACGAACGATCGCTTGGCCTAGAGATTGAAAGCGATCTTCAAGAAAATGTCACAACTGACCAGTATGAAGAGGCAGCCTACTGGGCCGCATTCATTATTGAAAATACCGACATCTCAACTAAAGGGCCACTCGAAGATATTGTAGGTGGTCATGCAGAACAGCGCGCGCACCATCCAAGCCTTGATGGCCGATCTGATTTTCCCGCTGAAGTTTCAACCCAGTTACGAGCAAAACTGCTCCCGCTACTGCAAGAGCTTGGCTACTATAATTAACTCCTGTTAGAGCCTCTCAGTACGGGTTGTAGAAAACCTCGACCTTCTCTGTAGCTCTGGATCATTTTATGAGATGGTGTTGTCTTGTATTGGAGCATTTCTTCAAGAATCTGAATCTGTTTGCGCTCAACGCTGCTAAGCTGTGTCTTGGCAGCCTCAACTACCTCACGGGCACCAGCAAAAATGTCAGGGTCCTCAAAAGCCTTGAGGGCCGCTCGTTGATGTAGGTTCTTACTTGGTACAACAGATCTACCCTTTAGTGATTGATCGAGGCAGATTCCTTTCACGAGGAGTGTTAGTGCCAAGAGGAGCTCGGTGTTCGTAACGGCATCGAATGCCTTAAACTCAATTCGACCACTTTCTGACGGAATCCGCGGCCTATAAATCATTTCTGGCATCTGCCCAGTAAATGCAGTGGTGTTCACAAAACAACGGGCAGATGCCCTGCGCCAAGTTCGCTCATACGTGCGTTTTGAGTAACCTCTCCAAACTTTATTGTCGTAAAATGGTGAACTAAAACTAAATGGAACAATGAAGGGGCTATAGAAGGTCAACTTTTTAGTAGCCTCCAACACGTCATCGTCAGACCAGCCGTCGAAAGAAATGTTTATATCTGGCCCATATGACAAGTTACTCACCTGCGCAAAACCATATTCTGGACTACGCGCGCGAAGTGCTACTTCCCAGGAATTAAGTGGGGGCGAGAACCTATAGTTTCTGGTGATTGGATTGTATCCAATGATGGAAAGTTCGAGACCGAGCTTTTTGATATGCTCGTTGAGTTGATTTTGTAGGTGAACGACCGAGTTAACCACCTCTGTTGCCAAAGTGTACTGAGGCGTTCGTACTTCGATACCCTTTACTTTGCAATCTACAAATGTGCCGGTTTCATCAAATCTTTCGTCTCCCTCTAAATACCAATAGCCTCGTTTTATTCCCAAATCACCGTGAGTGATCGACTTGTCGTCTGAGCCAATCATGCCAGTGTCAAGGTGACCTTGCAGAGCTTTAAAATCAAGTGTTTCAAAATCTAGCAGTTTACCGCCGAGTTCTCGTATTGCGTATTCAAATTCAATACCATAACGGACTTTATTCATAGACTTGTTACCCCCAAAAATACACAATGATATTGTTTACTGCGTGAGCTTCGATATTGTAGTGATTTGACAAGACTAAAGCCACGGGCCTTTGCCACTGCAAGAGCCTCCCCAACAGCGTCTACATCTGTAAGACTCACATCAAGCGCTTCCCATTCCAGCTCTGGTGAAACCGTAACCGGGGCATTCTGATCGACCAGTGCTACGCAACGCCACTGCACCCCTTGCCGGTGGTGTATAACATCACGCAAAGAATCGGGAGATAATCCCGCAGCGTTAAGTTCAGTCGCCAGATCAGCTAGTGAAGAAAGCTCCCATTCTTTCGCAACTAAAACCTCTTCTTGGGACACGCCTTCAATATGACCAATGAGCAGATTTGCTCCACGCCTGATATGGATAAACGTCGCATCGGTAGTACTGCAAATTGGTGATTTCAAATCAACTTCTGTTACTTCACTGTATCCAGGTCTACGCATGCTACCAATTATGCTCCTCGGCATGATCAACTCAAAGCACTAGCATCAACATGGACCATTACAAGCGCTGTGGAAAGGGGCTGTAGTTATACCAAACAAAAAAGACTTTCAACAAAGTCTTTGCTTAACACTCATTCTTTTGATGTGAGGTTCTACGTGAAATCAGTGATTTTGTGCATACTGCCGCGTGAGATAACGAGGCGATAGCCAAGCTTTAGAGGGAGAGTGCTAGTTTTAAATTTACTTCGAAATAGCACTGGAGGGATAAGTCCCTCCTCAATAATGGTGCACCCGGCAGGATTTGAACCTACGGCCTTCGGCTCCGCAAGCCGACGCTCTATCCAGCTGAGCTACGGGTGCATAATGTGGTGATCTAGGGTTAACGAACATCTAACACTTCGGTGTGTAAAGAGCGTTGTGCTGATATTCTGATTTATCAGCTTCGCCTTGACAGCTAAGCTACGGGTGCTCATGATTTTGGCGACCGTTCGCGAACGAACAGTACGCCAAACCCTAAAATTTGAGGTACTTTCTGTTTATCGTAGGACTTTCACACCCGTGCGCTTATCCAGAGTTTGGACGAACGCTAAAGGTGTGAAAGTCCTATGTTCAATATCCAGAACAGATGAAAGTGTATCATAAAAACAGATTAGTGTCATTAACTGTTTTCTTACAAGTATTAGTCGGCTTTTCTCGGCTAGAATCGAATCTTATTCATGAATCGATCAATTGTGTCCATCTGGCGCTCTTGGTGAGGCAAGTGGGCTGCGAGTGTATCAAAAATTTTCTCGGCGTCATCGAGACCAAAATAAATAGTCAACGGAGGCATGAATCGCTTGGTCGGTTCAAGAAAGATACTTGGAATTGGGCCATCTTGCATGATGCTGAAGGTTCGAAAGTCATCATAGGAATACTGCTTTTGCCCAACTTTGATTGTGGTGGCCATCAGCGAATACGAAAGTGTTCGAGGCTTTTGGGTAGCAAATACACCAAATGCCAGACCAGCGACCAGAATCACAACACTTGAAAGAATATCTTTTGTCAGAAGATACATGACCGCAGCCACTGCAACAATTGCCAACGCGAGCAGCCCAAGCCATCCGGTGCTCTTTTTATGGTCGATAAACTCCGAAGCCTGCCATTGCACGGGATGTTCAGACACATTTAGGGCAGGTGCCTCCGGCCGCGCATCTATAGCTGGTGCGGGTGGAGCCGTGCCAGTGTACTGAAAGTCGTTGTTACCCCCGTTTTGATCCATATGTAAAGTGTACCTTAAGCGTAATAAAAGGGCAATCAGCGAGCTGGCTTCGGACCTCACTTTCTTTGCAAAAGAAAAAGATCAGGCAAACCTGATCTTCATCTCCTGGCGGAGAGGGAGGGATAGCGCTACGCTTTTCCACTTCGTTACACCGAACCTGTAGCTCGAATCAATCTCTTCAAGAAGAGAAACGCTCAGCATTGCTGCTGAGCGCCACTCTCCTGGCGGAGAGGGAGGGATTCGAACCCTCGAAGG
>CAYNKQ010000012.1:0-35199 GCA_964397855.1 uncultured Candidatus Saccharibacteria bacterium
GGAAAAGAATAATTCCGACACCGCCTGGGAAAGACTCGGTATCAAAACCATCATTCAAACTGCCGCTACTCAAAACCGCGGCGTGTTCGATATGCTCGACGCCATTGCAGATCTCATTCCCATCCGAGAAGCCATTCCTGAAGACAACATCTTACGTATTGCGTTGCTTGGCCGGCCAAACGTAGGCAAAAGCCACCTCTTTAATACACTCGCAAAAAAACAACAGGCCGTAGTGGCAAATGTTGCTGGCACAACTCGAGATATCAACCGCGTAACTATCCGTTACGAAGGTCAGGATATTGAGCTGCTTGATACTGCCGGCATACGTCGAAGCGGCAAAATTGAACGCGGTATTGAAAAGTTTAGTGTACTACGAAGCCTTCAGGCCATTGAACAATCCGACGTCTGCTTACTACTTATGGATGTCAGCGAACACAGCACCGCACTTGACCAAAAAATAGCTGGGCTTATTAAAGAAGCAGGCAAGGGCTTAATTATAATTGTCAGCAAATGGGACAAACTCAAAACGCTCGAAGAAGCTGCTCCAGAGGCAGTAGTTGAAGAAGAGGAAGTTCTTAACAAACGTGAGAAAAAGGCCCGAGCCAAAGCACAAGGTAGCGTAAAAGACATCGTCACCAAAGACGCCTACACACGAGACGCCATTGCCAACCGCATAACCTATAACTTTCAATTTGTTCCATGGGCACAGCTTCTCTTTACTAGCGCAGTGACCGGTCAAAATGTTACAAAAATTCTTGACCTTGCTCGTGGTATTGACGAACGACGCAAGAAAAAACTGAAAACTTCCGAGCTTAACAAGATCCTTGCTGCATCACTACAGGCACACCCCGCAGCCGGCCTGAAAGGTCGTCACCCGAAACCACGCTACTTTGTACAAGACGATACCCAGCCACCAACATTCCGTCTTTATGGCGCTCACCTTGAATATCTCCACTGGAGTTGGAAACGATTCTTAGAAAAGAATCTTCGCGAAGCTACGGATTTCAGCGGAACACCCGTCAAGTTTTACATGATGAACAACGAACGTATCTCTGGCAAAACGAAAAAATTCCTACCAAAAGTAAAGCATGAAGAAGAACCAGAGCAAGACTTAGATTTATAACGACTCGTCGTCAGGCGCTTGTTTTTGCAAGAAGTAATAAAAACTCGACTGTGGGTATGGGTACAAATCGATAGGCTCAGCTTTATACAGTTTCTCCAGTTCGGCCCACTCGCTTGTTTGGTCGGCAAATTTAACTACCGCGGACTTTACCAATCCAAGATCTTTTATTAAAGCTTCTGTAAGGGTGTGGTCACTATGTGTCGGCGTGATGGCCTCTCGTATAACTACGCAGCCACCCGGTTTAGTAATCCTTGCCGCCTCAGCAAGCAACGCCCCAACCTTTTTAGAATGGCATGAAATGTGCGGATCACCAAAAACGTTACTAAGCAAAACCTCATCCGCCAATTCGGTTGGAAGCGCTGTCGCAGGATCATATTCACCAGTTATCCAGGTACCTTCTTCGTCTCGTCTCACTTCAGAACCGACATCGTGGTGGAGAAAGAATATATTTCCATCTTTTGCGTATTCTACCTTACGAGCCAATAAACTTTCGTGTTTATAGCAGCCATCGTCCCTAAGCCAAGTCTCAAGTCCAACATATAGTCGCTGGCCGGTGAATGCAAATGGCTGCAAGTGGGCGACAGGCAAGGTATCGTGACCAAACTCAACCATTGCAAAATCTAGTTGCTCAGCGCGAGCACGCAAGTACTCCACCACACTAAAACCATCTTCTTGCACTTCGTGCCCACGCCCTAAAGCACCTATCACTTCTGTCATATTTTTTATTATAACATACTAACTCATAACTTGTCAATATCTACTTACTCAAATTACAAACTGCCACTCCTGTTATGCCCAGCGCTGAGTCAAGTTCAGCATACACTCCGCCGAAGCATCTAATCATAAGTAATCAACTTCTTGCTTTGCCCACACTCCATAACCTTAGCAAAGGGGTGTCATCCTGACCAGAGTGGAAGGATCTAGCCAAGCGTCCTCCGTCATCCCGTACTTGCTAATTCTCAAAAGAAGAAGACTATTGAATTATATGACGAGCGTAGCGAAGCTATATACGGGATCCAGTCAATAAGTATTCAACACCCTGAGCTTCTCTCAATCTAGATCTATTCAAATTAGTCTCTTCTTTTGTCTTTCTTTACTTACTTTTGATGCAAAAGTAACAAAGCCCTCACCCATGACGCTACCCACTCGAGTACCTCCGTCTTCTGTTTCTTGCGTCAGGACGATGACAAGCATCTCTCACTGTTCTTAAGTTATTGATTCGAGCAAGTCCTTCCTTGACTCAAGAAACAGAAGCCTCCGGTATTCAGGTGTATAGCGAATGGGTGGATTAGCTGTCTCGCGGGCGAGGATTGATAGATTCGCTGCGACGGATGACGCTATAGGAAGATGATTTGTTGATCAAAAACTAGAGTTTAGAACAAGAAACCGGGCACATAACCCGGCTTGATGAAGTGACTAAATAAGTCCTTCAAGTACTAGTATAGACCCCTTGTCTACTCACTTCAATGTGATATTTAGCTCATTGACATGCTTGCATTATAAGCATGACCGTAGTGCGCCAGGTTGTAATTTTATAGCACATGCAGTATACATATAGCTATACACAAATTAAGGAGGGTTTTGTTCTATGAAGGTAAAAAACTTAAATTTGCAACCATCGGTGTTGCTTGCTGAACTGGTAGGTACGTTCATTCTTACCACTGTGGCGATCACCGTGGCAAATCCAATTATTGTTGGATTCACACTGGTTGTACTCGTAGTGGCACTCGGCTCAATTTCTGGTGCACACGTTAACCCAGCAATTACATTTGGCCTTTGGTCAATTCGTAAACTTGAAGGTATAAAAGTTCCGTTTTACTTTGCAATGCAGCTTGCTGGTGCATTAATCGCACTCCTTGTAAGTCAGTTCTACCAAGGTACAGGCTATGGTATTTCATTCGCAAGTTTTAACAGTTTTGATTCAAAAATCTTAATCGCCGAGCTTCTCGGTACTGCAGTATTTGCGTTTGCTGTAGCTGCTGCTGTTCAAAGAGAAATACTCGATAGTGCAAAAGCACTCTGTATTGGTCTTGCACTTCTTACAGGTCTTGCAGTTGGCGGTGGTCTTCTTGGACAAGCTGTACAGGCGCCAATTCCAGAAGGAACAAAAGTAGCTCCACGCATCACTAAGATCGATGGTGCAGTTTTGAACCCAGCAATTGCGCTTGCTTCAACAGAAAAAGCTGATCAACAAAGCTCACTACAGTCTCTTACTGGCCAGCAAGGCGCTCAAGCCGCAACAAAGCGACCAGCAAGTCGATTAACATGGGAAACACTTATCGGCGCGCTTCTTGGTGGTGCACTTGGTATGAACCTCTACATGGTTACAGCCGGTGTGAATCCTTTTCAGAAGAAGAAGTCTGCTGCCGCTAAGGTAACTGCTGTCTTTAAAAAAGGTCAGAAAGAAGTTAAAAAAGTTACTAAAAAATCTAAGAAGTAGTTTTACTGCCCAAAGAGTAATCGTGACTGACCGCTCCTAAAAGAATCTATGATTTAGAAAAACTGGACTAATCGTCCAGTTTTTCTTTTGTATTACCTGGGCCAAGCAGTACTTTGAGTTCTCTACAGTAGAGAGTTCTCTGCTCCGTATCAAGCTGACATAGCTGTAGGGCCAGTTTACCAGCTTCTTGTTCACCAAAACCCGCAGCTTCAAAGTTACCCATATAGTACAAACCTGTTATGCCCGCCTCCATCCAGGCGGGTACACCAGCCCACTCAGGTTCACGTTCTTGTAGCCACTTTGTCATTAATGGCTTTATTATAAACTATTATCTAAATAAATCAATCTTCTACATTTGGTTTATCGAGAAGCAGCGGCTCTACAGACGGACTCGTATCAGCGATCTTCACCACATCTTTGTCAATTTTCTTGAGTTCTTTATGAGCATTGTTATAGTGATTAACTGTTGTACCGAGTGATCCACCAAGTTTCTGCATAAAGCCCTCATAAGCACCTATGTGTCGCCCAAGCTCACCCACACGTTTTTGTATCTCTTTAGCTTGCTCTTCTATCTGAAGGCTCCTGAGGCCCTGCATGACAGTCTGAAGATACGCCATGAAGCTAGTTGGACTTACAATGATCACCTTCTTCTCTTGAAAAGCGTATTCTATAAGATCTCGCGAATTTGTTGCCGTTGTACCCACCTTATTGATAAGCAGATCGTAATACAAAGACTCCGAAGGAATAAACATGAACGCAAAATCCATAGTGTCTTCATTGGGGCGAATATACTTACTCGTTTCGTCTATACGAGTTTTAAGATCAGCTTTAAATTTTTTCACAATAGATTCTTTTGTAGACTTGTTGGCTTCTTCAATCAATCGGTTATAATTTTCTAAACTGAATTTTGAATCTATTGGCAGAATTTTGCCGTCTTGTAAAAAAATAACTGCATCAACAATCTCACCGTCCTCAAAACGATATTGCATTTGAAAACCACCCGGTGGCATAACGTTTTCCAAAACACTCTGAAGATAGTACTCGCCCACTACACCGCGCTGTTTTGGGTTTTGAAGTACGTTTTGCAGCGTTTTGAGCTCGTCCGCCACATCTACGACACGCCTGTTGGTTTCATCCAGCTTTGTGAGGCGCTGCGTGACATCGGCAATAATTTTGGCACTCTGCGCAAATTGACGCTGAATAGATTCGCTGGTTTGCAGTTGGTTTTGTCGTAGCTTCTGGCTAATATTTTCTTGCAAGCTTTCTTTAAGATCACCAACGCCTCGGTTGAGATTGTCAATATCCGCTTTAAGCATCTGTGAAGCTTGATCGTTGCCAGTACTTGAGAGCTTCTTGTTAACAACAGTTAGCAAAAAACCAATGACTCCAACAAGCGCTACCACAATAATAATCAAAAGCATTTCCATGTTCTTATAGTATAAGATAGAACCATGAAAGCCCCAAAAACAATTCAAGACTTGATCGAATCACCTCGGCTTACTGGCGTGATGACAACCGACGAGATCGATGAAGATGCCGTTGAACTAAAAGCATACAAAAAAGATATGTTAGAAATTGAAGCGAGTAGATATAGATACTTTGACATTAGTGACAGTAAGCTCACAAGCCTCAACGCCAACAATGTCATCAGTTTTCGGTCTACAAACGTTCGGGTGCTCTACAAGAAATCACAGTTAACTGGTCTCCAACTTCCAGAAGGAAACTTTAAAGACGTTATATTCGAAAACTGTCGCATCAACCTTTCTAACTTTAAAAACTCTCGGTTTGAACGCTGCTTATTTAAAGATTGTGATCTTACTGATGCAGATTTTTCTATGTCAAAACTAACACTTGTGCAATTTGATTCCTGCCAGCTTGAAAACACTGAATTCTCCAACTGTGTTAATAAACGGCTCGAGTTCACAAATTGCTCACTCAGCTCAATAAAAGGTATAAACGGCTTACGAGGTGCCACAATTTCAAACCAAAATCTTATTGAGCTCGCTCCACTGCTTGCTCGCGCGCTGGACTTAACAATCAACTAGACCTAATCGCCGTTTACTGTAGCAGACCTAAATAATACCTCACAAAGCGAGTCAGCTTCCCCACCCATTCACCAAAGACCCGAACCCCGGAAGCTTCTTTTTCTTGAGTAAAGCCAGATCCTTGCCCGAACAAACAGTTAGGAAACTGTGAGGGATGCTTGTCATTGGTCTGGCGCAACAAACAGAAGATGGAGGTACTCGAGGCTTGGGTGCCATGGGTGAAGTTTTATATTCCTTTTGTGCAAAAGGAATGAAAGGAAAGAGAGAAGAAGAGACTTGTTTGAAGAGATAGGGATTGAGAGAGGCTTAGGACTAGATCCTTCCACTGCAGTCAGGATGATACCGGGGAGAAAAGATGGGAGCCTTGAGAGGTTTAGGGTGTAGGAATGGGAAGATGACTATTGTGGCCTGGATTCCTGCCTTCGCAGGAATGACAAGACAGAGGCTTGATGATTACTGATTGGATCCCGTATATAGCTTCGCTACGCTCGTCATATAATTCAATAGTCTTCTTCTTTTGAGAATTAGCAAGTTTGGGATGACACCAGGAAAAGGATTTATTTACGAACTGGATCTACCGCGGCGGGTGATAGACCGGTGAGACTGATGGCTTGTAGTTAAACTTCGCCTAGATGGCAACAAAATCAAACAAACTAATATTCGATATCGACGTATCCGTCAAAATAATCATATTTAATTTGAACCCTTGGTATACCCTTAGCAATTAAACCTTCTCCGAGCATCTCAGAAAACTGCTGCGAACCCGCCAAATAGACGGTTCTGCCCATAACGTCGGGCACGTCCTGGACGAGGCGCTCTAACGTTAAACGAGTTTCAACGTAGTCTTTAATCTCTAGTGTTGGATCCTGAGATTCAAACTTGCGAAGTTCATTCACAAATGGACGCCGGCCAGCTTTACCAGCGTAGAGCATTATTGCTTCGTTGGGTAATCGATTATGAATTCTGTCCAGAATGATACTCCTAAACGTTGTGGCACCAATCCCTCCAGCTAGATATAGTTTTTGACGGCCATCTAGCTGCCAGACGAAGTCACCGCCAAGCTGATCCGCTTCAACAACATCGCCCAGCTTCAGTTGATTCATACGCTGCTTATATGCACTTGGTCCAATGAATGTGGTTACCAATATGTGGCCCTCGTGCGGTGCTGATGCTATTGTAAAAAGTCGATCTGCCGAAGCGGGCGGAATATCAGGCATAGCGATGTTGATGTACTGCCCCGCCTGCCAATTAATAACGTCATCGCTTTCAAAAATAAACGAGACTGCTTCGCCCACTTCAATGTACTTCTTTTTTAACCTAAGCTTCATTACAACTAATTATAACTTACCTAGCGACTTGAGTTAGGTCTTGCGACTAAATAGATAGCCCCGAAGCAATCCAGTAGCCAACCACTGCTACTGTAGTAGTAGTAAACGTTCCCCAAAGTAAGTCAACGACCGTGACAGTCGCCGGCCAATCCTTAATCACTGCCTGACTCGTAAGGTCGTATGTTGCATAACAGACAAGCCCAAAAAGCGCTCCGCCCCAAAGCGCTTGCACAAACAATTGCGCACGTGCAGCCGGCAGCACTACCAACACCATAAGTCCAAAGAGATAAATAGCATAGAACAATCCAGCAGCTCGCAGATTTGGATTAGTTGCCATAATGTAACCAATATATTTTTTGTAAAAGTTTTTTGCGATCAAACCTAGCCAAACACTGTCTATCACCAGAAAACTTACTGCCATTGTTGTATATATTTTTACATAATCCATATTCACTCCTTGCATTCTGTTGAGTCTTTCAGTGGTACTTAAAATAGCAACCAGTCTATCAAATATTATCTACTTGTTGTTATCTTCCACCTTCTTTACTGGCAACGGAAAAAATTTGCTTGTACGTTGCTTGTACTTGTCAAAATCTTTGTTACCTTCATACTTTTTCTCAAGTAGCGGAATACCCGACACCTTCAGAATCAAAATAGATATTGTGAGAGGGCCAACAATTGCCCATACAAACCAAGGCGAACCAAAACTCACCAGCCAGATACCCCACCACTGTGTAACTTCACCGAAATAGTTGGGATGCCTAGTAAATTCCCACAGACCTTCCTGCATAATCTTACCCCTATTCTTTGGGTTTTTTATAAACTGTCCGAGTTCATAGTCACCAAGGGCTTCAAAAAAGAATCCGCATGACCAAACGATTACACCTATCCAGTTAATAATATGAAGCTCATCCTGGCCATAGCTACCCATAACTACCAATGGCGCAGAAATAAAAACAAGCAGTAGTCCTTGCAACATGAACACCTGAAAGAAACTCCTTAACGCAAACCACTTGCCCCATTCTTTACGCCATTGTTGGTATCTATAATCTTCGGGCTTCTTAGTGTTGCGCAACAAGATGTGAACGCTCAGACGTATACCCCAAATAGTCACAAGTAACACCGCCAATGAAAGCTGAATGCTCGGATGGTTAACGTACAGCACCCAGGCCAACACCACAAACCCAAGCCCCCATGCAATATCAGCTACGTCATTGCGCTTAATAAGCTTCGAGATTAAAAACCAAAGAGTCATATACACAAAGGTCACTGTCAAAGGGAGCCATATCATACCTGTATATTAGTTTAGTAATAGTCCAATTACAATTGTGGCATCTAATACCAGCCAGAGCGACTGAACAACAATGAGTGCTTTGTCTTTAACTTTTAGAGCATGCCAGAGCCAAACACCGGCAACTAAGGTGTAAGCAGCCCAAGAAAGTATTGAAACCCCTGTGTTCCCTTTGATCCATATTTCATAGATCTGCGGTAATGTCATGATGGGACCAAACCCAACAGCAAACCAAATTAACGGATCATGTTTCGACTTCTTTTTCTTGTTTACCCGCTTCTTCTTTTTGTATACGTGATATGCATGACCACTCATTTTGAACCCTTGTACTGTTTTTTATTTTAGTTTTTGATTTTATGTACTTCTAATTAATTGTAGCCCCGTTCTACCTTAAGAGCAACACCCGCTCTTATGCTGCTATTCTTCAAGACACGACAGATATGGTTAATTCTTCGTCTGCTTTGTCCGTATGTAATCGAGTGTGAGCTCTGTACGTTGTTTAGCGTATTCACAAAAATTACATGGACCACCCATTGCCGCTGTTCCAACTGGAGGAATCTCTTCCGAATCGAGACTCTGCTTCATATCTTTTAGAGTTTGTTCAATCCACTGATCGTCACCCGTATAAGGAATAAGCTTTGTCTTAAATTCAAGATGATCACCAAATGCATCAAGATCAAACCTACCATTTGTGTATACAAAGTAACCTGTTGAACTAACAGGAAATTGATTCTGACGCAGAAGCCACTGATAGACTTCCATTTGCCGTTTATAAGCAATCTGCCAGTCCGAATCAATACTTACTTCTCTGTCTTTGGCTGTAGCCTTGTAATCTACTACGATCAGTTCTTCTTTAGGATTAACCCATACGTCATCAACCGCTCCAAAAACCAGCAAGTTGGCAGGCTTATATTCAAACTGCACGCCCGTGAAGTTGTGCCGCCATTCATCCATCTGTTGATGAGCAAAGGGAATAACATCAAGCTTATATTCAACCATAATCGGATGTGGTGCTTTTTCTGCTCGATATTTGTCAAATTCTTTTTTAAAAAGTTCGTCTATGGCTTTATTAATGTTGAATGGCGGACTGTCTGGTCGCTTAATACCTTTTTTTGCTTCAAGCCAAAAGCAACGTTGACACTGCTTAAATAGTTCGATCTTAGAGCGAGACACTCTGTACGGTGCTGTCGCCTTTTTGTTATATAAACCCCTGTACCCTATTTGTCCCATATACTCATTAGTATATATCGGTTTCAGACCGATTAATAGATCCCAGGTACTAGACTTTAGATGAAACCTTCCAAGCCGAAAGCGTAAAGACAGTGGTAATATGTCATAAAGTGCTGTTTTGAAAGATTAATTTCTGTTATCAATGTATTAAAAATGTTATGCTTATGTGAATGAGTAAAAAAACACTAAAAGTAGTTGTTGTTGGCGGCGGTTTCGGCGGTGTAAAAACAGCGCTGAGCCTTGCTAACAAACCAGGTTTCAAGGTTCAACTAATATCAGATAACACTCACTTCGAGTACCACGGGGCATTGTACCGCTCTGCAGTTGGCCATTCGCCAATGGAAGTGGTAATACCGCTTCGTGAGATTTTTGCACACGCTAAGAATGTCGAGGTTGTGCTTGATGCTGTTGCCGTGGTTGACGCTAAGAACAAACGACTTGCAAGTCACACGGGCAACACCTACAGTTACGACAAAGTCGTCTTTGCCCTGGGTAACACCGTCAACTACTTTGGTATTCAGGGCCTCTCAGAAAACACAGTAACCATGAATGACATTGCCAACACTATAAAGCTACGTAAAAGTCTCGTAGAACTCTTCAAGCAACAGCAAGATCACCCCATTAGAATTGCGGTAATTGGAGCAGGTGCCTCTGGCGTAGAACTAGCGGGTGAAATTCCCCACTTCGCGAAACTTATTGCCAAAAAATACGGCATTAAAAAAGTGCCGAAAGTAAAAGTACTTCTGGTAGATGGCTCCCCACGAGTGCTACCATTGCTCAGCGAGAAAGCTTCAGAAAAAACTGCTAAGCATCTACGTGATCTAGGTGTAGAAATTCATCTTAACATCCAGGTTCAGTCATGCGACAAAGGTACCGTTTGCCTCAATGCTGGAAACCTCAGTGCAGACCTTATCGTCTGGACAGCCGGCAGTAAGCCTGTTGACTTTTATGGTAACAATCCAGAGGTATTCACGCTTGGCAGAGGCGGCAGAGTTACTGTTGACGAAAATCTACTTGCCCAAGGTCAAAAGGATATTTACGTGCTCGGTGACAATGCAGACACCCCCTATAGTGGTATGGCACAAACAGCTCTCCACGACGCAAAGTTTGTTGCTCGCAACCTAGTCAATGCACACGAAGGCAAGAAGACTACCCACTACAAGGCAAGCAAGCCTGTATATGTAGTAACCGCTGGACCGAAATGGGCAGTGGTACAAGAAGGCGCAAAGATTACCTCGGGGTACCGTGGCTGGCTTATACGTCGACGTGCTGATTTAGCAATATTTAGAAACTTCCAGCCCTATGAGCAAGCAATTAAAACCTGGCGGCATGCCAGTAGAATGTCTAAATTCTAACGACTAGCCTACGACTTGAACCTTAGCTCTTAGCTCGTCAATAAAGTCATTCGGATTTCGCTGGTATTGGTCTTTGATTTTCTGAGAAGCTATTCTTACTATAGGTACCTTTAACTTTTTGCTATGAGGACTCCGCGCAACATTACTATCTTGAGTTATTATCAGGACACCAGCCGCCACTAATCTCCGTAGTCCGCGTTTAAATTCTGGCTCATCAGTTTTAGCTATATTAAGCTCCGCCATCAACTTTCTTGTCTGCCTACCCTGCTGTACGTGTTTAAGTTCAAGCAAGCTGTCAAACACTCTGGTGGCTATTACAATATCTTCTGCACGAAGTGCGTCGTTTTCCTGTGCACCAGTTGTCTCCACATCCTTACCAGATTTCTTATCAATTTGCACTTCAGTAGTTGTCAGATGTACGTGACCATCGGTATTGTGTGCGCGGTGCAGCAAGCCAGCCTCCCTTAAGTCCGCAATAAGTGTCTCCGCACAGACCTTGTTACCAAGTTTCTTAACAATGTGAGCATTAATATCACGGCGACGTACACCCTCTGGTCTGTCAAGGGCCAACTCTTCGACTAGATTAGTTATCAGCCTGTCTATAAAACGACAGGCTTTGAAGAACTTTGCATTTCTTTCACGAGTAGTTTCGTATTGATCCTTCACCTCTTGAATTGGCGGATCTTCAGCGAGCTGATCAGCCATAGCAAGTGCTTCATAGAATGTAAGCCGTTTTGGTATGCGCACTGCCGAGCCTACTTGATCGGTGGATCCAACAGCATCAGTAACTACAGCAGCTCCCTCTGGGGTTTCCGGTAGCTCACTAGTGGCTATCAACTGGTATCTTGTTCCCCTAGCTTTGCCAGTTTTAAGCCAAACAAGCTTTACGCCAGACTGTTCCGAGGCAAGTCTGATACGTTCACGAGTTTCACCAAATTGAAGCTTGAATGCTTCATACTCTTCAGTCGTCAACTCTTTAAGCGGTGCAACCTCTCTGCGCATCTCTTCCACCCTAAAGCTACCACTGAGCGAAGCATATGCGTACACCTGCGACTCTAGGTCGCTCAATACAACCGGTTCTTCTGTCGAATCAGCTACCTCAATGCATTCTTCCGGGAAAAGTCGTGCGCGCAATAGGGCACCTTCTTCTTGTGCGTATCGATCGTCAATGATGCCTTCAATTGCATCCAGCCTCTCCCTTAATACATCAACAGATTGGCCAAGATCATGGAGCCACTGTTCTTGGCGAAAGTCTGAGCCTATTGCCAGGCTACCTATGCGCGTACCTAAATCAGGAGTCAATCGCCCCAGGACATCGGCTAATTCAGCGATTACATCGGGTGCAGCTTCATCATCTTGAGCTAGTTGTAATTCTAATGGTGTTGACATAGAATTTTATTATAGCATAATTATAATTATAATGCAATATTTTTTATATTAATTATTTTCTTAGGATCACCTACATGGTCTGTGAGATTCGTCACACATTTTACATCAAGCGCACCTTTAAGATCTGGTAGTTTAATGAGTTTTCCACAGGTATAGTACTTATGCTTTTAAAACATATTGCGTTTGATTTGTAAATGGTTGTATGATGAGCTTGCGATTGGTGGGAGTCACTAACAACTTAATTCAAGGAGGGTAGTTTTATGGCACAGGCTATATCTACAACTCAAAATCAAAATGTTCAGCTAACCAAAACATTTATTGTTGCATTTGCAGGGATGCTACTTGCGCTGCCGATTGTTGCGGTACTCACCACTTCAATTGTAAAAGCTCAGTTTGCAAGCATTGCTTACGCACAGGCGGCCCAGCCAGCGGCGCAAACAAATTCACTTGTGGGCCCAAGCTGCGTAGTACCAGCCGAAGAACAGGCAAAAGCAGCCGCAGCAGAAGCAGCTGGCAAAGGTGGTGTTTTCTCGGCATGGAAGTGGTTCCCTGTTAGTCAGAGCAACTACAACTCTACGAGCAACAGTACTACCACAACCACCAACACAGATAACTCTCGCGTTATTTCAAAGAACAACGGTAATACATCAGTAGATAACCGATGGAGTGGCAACACCCTTGGACTTAGTTTCACTGATAACCGCAACAGCGGTAACACCACTAATACAAGTACGACTACAAATACGTCTAACACTAACGTGAGCGACAATGGTAATACGTACACAAATATCCAAGACAGCGGCAACACTACAAACACTGCTACTGCTACTACAGTTAACACCGTTAACACAAACGTTAACTCTGGCAACGTTATCAGCAACGACAACGATGGTATCGACGTACTGTAACGTCACCACCGTTTAATACAAAAAGAGCTCCCGTATATGGGGCTCTTTTTGTATTATATTAAACATCGATTACGTCCGCTTTGTTAATTGGAGGCTCCACTGGGGTCACAAACCACAGCAAAATATACGGCACGAGCCCTGGCAATCCACCAGGTATAAGTAAAACTATGAAGATTACGCGTAGAATTGTTGGGTCGAAACCAAGATATTCGGCAATGCCGCCACAAACTCCTGCTACTTTTCTATTTGTAGTTGAACGATACAACTTCTTCATGTGACCCTATTATAACTCACGTTCCACGCGCCGAAAATATGACACAAGTGCTTGCGTAAATACCGGAATCCAGCTAAGGTACATTTAATGAGTGTAGAGAAAGATGTTGTCGCAAAAGAACACTTAGAACTACTCGAACATGTCGAGTTCTTATTTGACCGTGTTTATATGCTTGCTGGACGGATTGCTTGTATCGACTCAATTGAATCACTGCCAGATTCAATAATGGAAGAGGTGGAAGATCTCGAGGGGGCGCTACAATTATTACCAAGACTAAGCTACCGATTCAGCGGCAGAGCATTTGTACCAGCAGGTTTTCCGAATGGAGAAGTTGACACAATTTTTACTGATGCTCACCACAATGTCGGTACGTTTGCAGGTTTAAATCTCGCTGAGGGCGAAGAGTTTGAGTATATTGAAGCCGATGAGTTTGCTGCAGAGGTACAAGAAAGTGACACTGATGTAATTGATGCTCCTGAAACTCAAACATTGCGAGAACGCATGCAAGAGCCCGCCAGTGAAGTTCGGCTTTACGTTGATTTTCTTATTAACCACGACCCTAATGAATCTCCGATTTCTGGCAGTTCAGTTAGAGCGGCTGGTGTTAACACCTATGCAACAGTTGATGCCGAAACTCTCGTTGTTCACGGAGTAGACCGCAGTCCTCCAAAGACGGAGGTTGTTCATGAAGAGGATCTTCCATTTGAACTAAGCAAGCAAGCCGCCCGGTTTCGTAAACTAATGCAGAGTCCTGGCTTTAGGTATGCGCCCACCCAGCAACAAGAAGCTATGGTTGATGATGCACTTGAACATATAAACGAGCTGCTCCAGGTAGATAAGTTTGAAGCATGGATGCAGAGGCCGGAATTCTATACCGTACAAACAGTCGGTAAGTTGCCTAAGGTTACTCGGGTAGTACCCGAAGAAGCCTGTGCTGGCTTTTCACTTGCACCTATACGAGTCGATTCTCTTTACAACCTCACCAAAGACAATACAGTGCATCAACAAAAACGTGTTATTGACCCCCGCGCAGGCCTTTGTTTGGTTGGAACAATTAGTGATTCAGTTCGGGAATTATTTCAACTTGACTCACTGGTGATTTGGATACCAGTTACAAATAATATGAGGAACGATGGTGCTTTTGCAGCTCACTTTGAAGAACAAGGATCTAGTGTTTAGGTTAGACAAAAAACACGGCCATAAAGACCGTGCTATAACAAACTTTTTCTTGATTCTTTGTTCTTCAGTTACGATTCACGACCGAGGCTTTATGCGCCTATATAAAGGTTTGTAAACGTCCCGAACAAGTCGGAAAGAACATCGATTTTTCTAATTAACATGTTAGTTTTAAAACTTGGTGTATAAATTATACAAAGAGAAATCGTTTGTCTATGTCTAATAGTATCACAGATTTTTAAATTTGTCAAGTTCCTTTATTGCCTGAGCTTCAAAACCTCTCCCTAGTTGTCATTCTCGGCTCGGCTGAGAATCTAGTACTATTCGATTCCCGATCAAGTCGGGAGTGACAAAGTTAGGTTTTGAGACTCAAGTCTTTACTGATTTGATGCAGCGACCGCCACATCTACGCAACCTTGCACAGCCGAGTGAGCTGCGCTCACAAGCCCAGCAACTGTATGATTCTCTACTGCAATAGGTAGACCTATATGGATTGTCGGCGTGTAAGGGTGTGGAACATTGCCTTTTTGGTAATCCTGTGGCTCGCCACCACAATAGATACCAACCGGTAAGACCGAAATACCAACATTTTCAGCAGCCTCTCGTGCAGTATAAGCAGGACCATTCTTAAACGGCTGGACCATGGCATGGTCAACCGTGTTACGAGTACCTTCCCAAAAAACAGCCATATTCTGCCCCTTAATAAGTTTCGCAACTTGGGCCCGGTGAGCTAGTAGCATTGATTCCCTGATTAGTTCTTCGGTTTCTGCCGTAACTTCAACATCTTTTCCTCTTCTGGTTGTAGGCACAGCGCCGAGTTCGTCTATCGCCCACCTCAAAGCTTTACCCGGCAACCCCGGCTGAGTGAACAACGAAGACTTTGCCGGTATGAACGTATTGCCTCGAAGTGGCCGTAGGGCTTTGACGCTTTGTGCAACCGATACCACCACAAATTGGTCATTGGCAGTAAGATGGTTTGGTGAAACAATCAACCTTCTGTTGGCAGCGACTTCTTCGGCAATAGCATCCTCGGCACCTTCTTCAAGTGTGATACGGCTTCGGAAGACTTTGCCCAGTATTGGGTGCGCAATAAACCGTGCAAACACCGGATTCTGTTGATGCTGCGCATAGTATTCGTATAACTCACCTGCATTCTCTAAACTGACATCTGGTCTACTCATTGAAAAGTACTATACCACGCTACCATTAAGAATAAAATACAAGAACTACTTACTATCGGTCGTCTCTGCAAACTTTTCAGCCATTGTTGGGTTGCCACGTGTCAACCTTTTGATCGTTAGATCTTGAGCCTTGTCATTTGCTAATCTCAGATTGTTTTCTGAAGAAAGCAGTGCTTGCTTGGTTTTTTCAAGTTGTTTGATTGTCTTGTCTATGCCGTCAATCGCATCTGTAAACTTACGGCTTGCAAGATCGTAGTTATGAGCAAACCCTTTTTTGAATGTTTCCATGCTGTTTTCAAAGTTTGTGATATCAATGTTTTGCGCTTTGACTAATGCAAGTTCGGCTTTGTACTGCATTGAGTTTATTGCCGCGTTGCGCAGCAGAGTAATTATTTGAATAAAGAACTGTGGACGAATGACGTACATTTTTGGATATTTATGCGAAACGTCCACAATACCTGTGTTGTATAGTTCGCTGTCGGCTTCAAGCAACGAAACTAGAACAGCGTATTCACAGTTCTTTTTAGTACGATCATCGTTAAGCTTACTCAGGAAATCTTCGTTCTTCTTTTTCGTAGCCGTTTCATCACCTTCGTTCTTCATCTCAAACATTATGGAAATAATCTCGTTGCCGGCTTTGTCGGTTTCGCGATAGACGTAGTCACCTTTGGTTCCGACACTAGCATCGTTATCTTTTTCAAAATAAGCGTTTGGAAAGGCGCTGGCGCGGATCTTGTTAAATTCAATCTCGCAGTGCTGCTCAAGCGTTTCACCAAGCATCTTCGTAGAAAGTTTGGCTTTCATATCTTTATACAAGGCAATCGTTTCATCTTTAGACCGAAGCTCAGCCTCGTACTTAACTTTAAGTGAAGATTCAAGCAGTTGCTTTTCTGATTCCTTGTTTTCTAATTTATTTGAAAGCTCATTGCGTTCTTTTTCTAACTTATTCACCGCTTCAGTCAATGCCAATTTCTTCTCAGTCTCAGATGCCTCAATCTTTGCCTGAAGTCGTGCCACTTCCGCACCTGCTTCGGCTTTTAACTTGGCAATTTCAGCATCCTTCTTCGCAGCCTCAGCCTGTAGCTCATTCTTGGTCTTAGCTTCTGCCAGTTGAACAGCACTTTCTTTTTCTCTCTCAAGCAACGCCAAGCGCTCATGAAGCTCACTTTCAAACTCTTGGTTACGAACCTGCTTTAAGATATCAGCAAATCCTGCCTCATCAATCTTAAAAGCTTTTTTACAATGTGGACATATAATTTCGTTCATGTGGTTCTTATTATACCTTTTTAGTTCATTACTACGTATTATTCAATCAGCGGCTTAGGAACGAGACACATAGTCTGGACAATTCGTTGAGATATATGAGTGCAGGCCTTGGCCATTTTGTGCGAGTTTCTTCATAGTCTCTATTGCAGTATTCCCAGCGCTACTATAGCTATACAGATAAAGTACATGACGCCCAGATTTAAACTGCACGGTTATACAATCAGTGCCGATTTGATATGCTACAATTCCTGATTGGCCACTTACATTTGCATAACTTTCCATAAGTTACCTCCTTACAGAACAATCATACAAAATCATTATTAACTTAAAATTAACTTTTCAATTTTGTGGAAGAAACACCTTTAAATACCCTCGAGACAAACTTAAGGTGACAAAACGACAGACGGCGCACTGTCAGCTGAATTGGTTTTGTAACCTTGAGCTAAATATGATTGACGAATGTCTCAATAAAGTCGTTAAACTTTATACTCACACGCTTTATAATCCCATTAAGCTGTAATATTCCGGGTTTTTCTACTAGAGTACTGACTAGTTCGGCTTTACGGGGTTTTCGGTTGGTGAATATATAGCTTTCAACCAACTTCTCAAGTTCTGCGGGTGAGACGCCTTCTTCTTCGCTAATTTTTTTCAGTGCCTCAGTACGTTCTTTTGACCAGAATTCGCTAAACGCAGCCTCTACTTCGTCGCTGTTTGATATTTGGGGAATAGTTCCATTTATAAATTTTTCAATCAAATCACGCTTGCTACGTAGGTTAGCATCACCCGAAAGTGTACTGAGGATTTTACCGGTTATAGCTTTTTTGTCAGCTTCGTTTGCACCAACCAGCTGCGCAAGGAGTCCAAGAATATAATCTACATTTATGTCATCACGGCGCACTAGTTCTAACTCAAAATCTACATCATCAAGTATTGAAACTTTTTCTCTTTCGGTATTAACACGTACCTTGTCATAGATATCAAGATATTTGCTTTTGTAATCTTCAAATTCTTGTTCGGTAATGGCAGTGTCACTAAAATCAAAATCAACAAACGAAGCCAATACGTTTTTAGCCCTTAGCAACTCCCTAAACATTGTCACAAACTCCAGCTCGGCTTCTTCACCGACAAGCTCATCTACTGCTTGTGGAATAACCACGATCTGTCGCAATCGTTCGGTTGCTTCTTTAAAAACCGCCAAATAATCTTCATACGGTTGCAAAAAGATTTTTTCTTTTGCGTTCTTGTCTGCATACAAACGAAGCGCATCGTCCGTTGCTTTTTTTAAGTTTCTAAACACCACAATGTTACCCTGTGACTTTGTGTCGTTAAGAATGCGATTGGTGCGTGAGTAGGCTTGCAGCAGGCCGTGGTATCTTAGATTCTTATCAACATAGAGCGTATTGAGTGTTTTGCTATCAAACCCTGTCAGGAACATGTTTACAACCAGTAGTACATCGATCTCACGTTTTTTAACCCGGTCGGCAATATCACGGTAATAGTTGTAGAAACTTTGACTATCTCTGGTCGTGTAGTTGGTTCCAAAAAGTGCATTGTAATCTCGGATGTACCCTTCCAGCTTATCGCGCGAATGTTGATCCACCTGATTGAAAAGATCCAACTGCACATCTTCGTCCAGCAAACCGGTGGCGCCCTTATCTTCTTCGTTAGCAGTGTAACTAAATATTGTCGCCACCCGAAGCTTTCGCTCAGACTTAGCTTGCTTAGATTTAAAGATATCGTAATACTTGGTTAACGTATCGACGTTGCTAATTGCAAATATCGACGTAAAGTCACGAGCGTGCGTTTTACGATCATGATTAAGCAAAATATAGTCTACGATTTTTTCAAGCCGTTTGGGTGATTCCATCAGCTCTTTGACGTCAATTGCTTCAACGTCTATGTCTACCTCGTTAGCGCTGTCGTTTTTTCGCTTATATTTACCTACATATTCAACAGAGAACTTTAGTACGTTTTCATCCGCAATTGCGTCAGTAATAACATACTTATGCAGACACCTACCGAATAAATCAGCAGTAGTTCGCTTAACGGGACCACTAGCATTATCTTCAAAAATTGGCGTACCGGTAAAGCCAAACAGCTGGTGATTAGTGAAGTATTCGGTAATACGTTTATGAGTTTCGCCGAACTGGCTTCGATGACATTCATCAAAAATAAATACAATCTTTTCTTCTTTATGCCGACCCATTTTTAATAGATGACGATCATTGCTAATTGCGTTATTAAGCTTCTGAATAGTTGTAACGATCAGTCGATTTTCTGGATCTCCAAATTGCTTGACTAACTTAGCAGTGTTATTAGTTGTATCAACGCTCTGGGCCTTAAAACTATTAAATTCACGAATGGTTTGTGTATCAAGATCATTCCTATCAACTACAAATACAACCTTATAAATATCCGGTTGGTCGAGTAAAATCTGACTTGCTTTAAACGATGTCAGCGTTTTACCACTACCTGTAGTGTGCCATATATAGCCACCGGAGCTACTGTTTTTAACACGATCAACAATCGCTTCGACTGCATAATATTGATACGGTCGTAGCAGCATCAGCTGTTTTGTTTCTGCTAGCACAGTGTACTTTGCAACCATTTTAGCAATATGACATTTTTCTAAGAATATCTGCGCGAAATCATGTAAATCTGTAACTTTATTATTATCTTTATCTGCCCAGAATGAAGTAAATTTAAACGAGCCTTTACCGCCAGAATTTGCATAATATTTTGTATTAACACCATTACTAATCACAAATAACTGGATAAACTGAAATAAACCATTATTACTGCCGTAGCTGTGGCGCTGGTATCGATTTGTCTGATTGAACGCTTCTTTAAGCTCCAGCCCACGACGCTTAAGTTCGATCTGTACTAATGGCAAGCCATTGATCAAAATTGTCACATCGTACCGGTTTTTATAACTACCCCGTACAGTAGTCTGGTTGGTTACCTGAAACTGATTCTGACACCACTGCTTTTGATTAAAAAATTCCACATACGCACTACTACCATCGTCACGAACCAGGTGAAACTTATCACGAAGCACCTTAGCCCGCTCAAAAATACTACCTTTACCCAAATGATTCAAAACTTTAGCAAATTCTTTATCACTAAAGGTAATTTTATTGTGTCTCTGAAGTTGAGTACGCAAATTAGCAACCAAACTAGCTTCATCAGCAATATCCACCCGCTCATACTTAAGCTCTTGCAGCTGTGCAATAAGATTATTCTCTAATGCCTGTTCGGATTGTCTCGTCATTTCCTACAATTCTACCCTATAATGGTCCTATGAGCGAAGAAGAAGCCAAAAAATGGGTTAAGGATAAGACAAATCAGCAAAAAGTTATTGCAGAGTCTACTGGCACGAACCCCCGCTCAGACAAGCTGGCCTATTTTATGGCAGGAATTCCGGGTGCAGGTAAAACCGAACTTGCCAAAGGGTTGCAAGGTAGTCCTCTCGGTGATTTTACTGTTATTGAACACGACAAGCTTGTTGAATATATCGACAACTACAAACCAGAAAACTATTACAATTTTCGTACGGCAGGAAGCACGCTGGTAACTAAGCTGTTTGAACATTGCTTAAAAAACGGGTGTTCATTTATTTTTGACGGCACGCTCTCGCACGACAATGGATTTAAGAATATTCAAAAAGCACTCAAGCATGGATTTTCAGTAATTGTATTGTATGTTCACCAAGATGTTGCGAGTGCATGGAAACTCACTCAAGACCGGGAACTGGTCAAAAAGCGCTCTATTGAAAAAATTGGATTTATTAAAACATGTCAAAACATTACACTCAGTCTTAAAGCTATTTTTAAATCTTTCAAAATAACCCAAATTTTGCATTCTGGATAGTGAAAAAGAACGGGGCTCCAGGTATGGAAGATTCTCAGATGTACTTTCACGATACTATCGACGAAAAAGGCGGGAGCAAGGAAATTATTGAACAGATACTCGAAGAAGAGTATAATGTAGAGAAGATCGCAGGCGCATAACTATGGAACTTATTCTTACAAAAGCACAAAAACAATACCTCAAAAAAAAGGGGGTTATTTCGCCTACCTCTCTACAAAAAGCTTATACTGAATCTGTTAAAGAGCAACAGGCTATCAAAAAAGCTGCTGAAAAAATTAGAAAAAACCAAAAATAGACTACTAGGAGCACTTAAAAAATAGTGCCGATTCTGTGGATCTACTTACGCCTTATTGGCGCTCACAATGCTGCGCCTAAATTCTTTAGCCTCCGGCTGCATATGAAACTCAACTGATGCGCCATTAAACTCGTTGACTACAGCATCCCTAACCTCTTCTAGGGGTACTCTGAAGAATTCCTTACGATTGTTGACCTGGTTGATACGCCGCGAAGCAAACCGATCATGCAAATTCTTCTCTAATTTATATGCTTGGTCTGAAAACACCAAAGCATGTACATCAAATCTGAAGGGTACGGAAGCATCTCCCAGTTCATTGATTCGCTCAATTGGCTCAAGTCGTCTTGTTACGCCAATTTTAATAACGTCTTTACCAAATGCTCCAATGTTAGATATAACATAAACATACCCAGCCCTAGCGTGTGCTTCACGGTAGTCAACTTCTTCTTTGCGTTTATTGATTTTTGCTAGTTTGGATTCCAACCCGTTAATTTCTTTCTGCAAAGACTGTCTGTCTGCGCGCTCTTGCATCAAAAGGTGCTGTAAACGTGCAAGCTCAGTGTTTATGTGAGTTTCGTCTTTTTCTAGCTTTGCACGTTCTCGTGCAATTTCCAGTTGTAGCTTCTTTTCTTCTCGTTCTTGTTCTCGCTGTTCTCTGAGTATCTCTTTTTCATGTTCCAGGAGCTCTTTGTACTTAAAGGTGGCGTCTAATTCTTTAATCTTTAGCTCTAAATAATCATAACTAATGGAAACTAGCTGATCATTAGAATTGATAACATCGAATGCTTTGCGTACTTTACGTTCAGACAAATCACGGTTGCGATACGTTACTTTTGCCACGACGTTATCGCAGTGAGTATTAAACGACCATAATGACATCTTCACTTGCTGCCGAACCATCTTCTTACCAGCAGATAGGCTGCCATTATAGGTAATACCTTCAGAAGAATTACAAGCAATGTTATTTTTTACCATCTTCTTCTGTTCATCTTGCAGCTTGATCATCTCCGTTTTGTATAACGCAGATGTAGAGGTATCGAAATCAATATCATAAAAACCGAGATCCTGTAAATCTACTTCTTTTTCAAGAGGAATCAGTTTGGTTTTAAGGTCAGCTATTTTACTACTAATTTTTTCGTAAAGCGCACGAGACTCTTCTAAACTCTTTTTTGAGTCATCTAGTTCTTCTTTGATATCTTGTAAGGCTTTTTCTTTTGTCTTTTCGATCTCATTCTGTGTAGACTCTAGCGTTTGCAGGGCTTTTCTATGTGAAGTCTTTTCGTTAAGCTCTGACTGCACAGAGGTTAGCTGAGTTTTCGTATCCTTATACTGGGCCTTAAGGGTTGCAAGCACTGCGAGTGATTTATCGTGCAATATCTTCTGCTCAATTTGTTTTTCCAGAATATCCAATTCCGCAACTTTATCTAAATTTAAATCTAATATACGCTGACGCTGCTTCTTATTGTCATCGGCATTAATGACAAGCAGAACGCAACCCACGATCGTAGGAATAAAAAGGAAAATCCACCCACCAAGTAAGGTGCCGATCGTTATCGGATGAAGATACCATGGCTTTGTAAAGTATTGTCGTAGAGCCACATTATTTAAATCTCGCGTATTCCCACTCATACAAACATCCTTTTAAGAAGACCTTTTTTCCATTGTTTTACGACTAGGAGAAGAGCCTCCTCTGCCCTTAACTTACCATCTAATACGGTAAGGAAACTGGCAGTTCTCTGCTGCTCATCAACTGGAGGAAGGCGCAACTTTAATGCAGAGAACTGTTCATAACTGACTTGCTTACCATCACGAATTCCTATTACTGTACTGTTAAGCATCGAGATGAATTCTTCTCGTTTAAAATAGTGCTTGAAAAATTCCGGAACTATCATCTCATTGCCTCGTAGAACCGTGTAGGCCGGACTAGAAATACCCAGGATATTCGACTTCTCTATTCCTCCTTGAAACGAACGTAAGCTGATTACAAAATCATCTGGTTCAATTATCTTATAGTTTTTTACACCTGCATCAGATTGGTCAATTTTTCTGCCGAGTGAGTCCCTCCTCACAATTCCACCATCTTGAGTAGCCGATAGTACAGGTAGTCTACCTTCATGATTTCGGTTTGATATATTTACGAATAAATCGCCAGCTTTGTATGTTTTCCAGTCAGTAAAAAACTTGCCATTCTCATCCTTGAATCGCATTTGCTGGCTAAAGATTTTTTGCATGATACCTTTTTTATATTTTTTCAGTAACTCAACTTTTCTCACTTGATTTACAATTCGCTCATCGATAATTTTTAGAAATGCAGCAATCTTTTCTTGTTCCAGTTTTGCGGGTAGAGTAACCTGCATCGTAAAATAATCACTTACACTCATATTAAGCAAGCCGTGATTTCTGGCACCTTCTTGAGCAATTTTTTCAATTTCAGAGTTTAGTTTTCCGGCCTCTATGTATTGGTCAAAAAATAATTCGCCGCGATCTTTAAGCTTAAAACAAATGTACAGAGTAGAGACTACACCCTTTTCATCGTGGATTAACCGCTTAATGGCCCCCATGGGATAGCCTTTTGAATAACTTTTATTGTACGCGTAGTCATTTTTATGAAGTAGGTAATAATTTTTTACATTTTTTGCAGCAACAATTTTAGAAAAATATTTCTCCTGACCAACCAGCCCTTGTTGTGCAGATATTGTGAGAATATTTTGGTTATTCTCTTTATTTCTTCTTACAACTCGATCCGCAATATCACTGAGTCTTTTAACCCGCCACTCATCGGTAAATTGCGGGAAACGAAGCTGGGGAGTCATCCCTTCACCTCGTTCTCTCTACTTTCTTTATTCCACAAAAGCAATGAGCCAAATGCGAAGAATGACATTATCACGGTTCCAATAATGAGGCCAGTCCAGAACTTTGATCCGCTCATTTGCTTACCATCCCAACCAAGAGCAGCACCCATAAAGAAGGTCACCGACACAAATCCACCGGTCCAGAACATATCTATCATCCAATTGTATAAAAACCTTCTAATACCATGGGGTACGTTGAAACTACCAACTACACCAGCGTCACTATACTTTAAATGTGATCCAGTGGTAATTATAAACAAAAATGCTAATATACCTGGAAATAATGTAAATCCTCGAGTGAAACTCCACAGATCCGTGCTAATTGCCGGTATCGCAAATAAGGCAGCCGTGAGCGCCACAACCGTGGTTGCAATAATAATTCGTTGTTGTTCTTTTAAATCTGGCTGATATTCGCTCATCTTAGCAATGCTCCTGTCACAACTGCAATCGCAACATCCACTGATTTATCTGCAATATAGCCAAAAGCTCTCTTGATACTGGCGGAGTCTTTTTTCTTGATTGCAGCTTCGAGTTCTTGTATCTTTTCTCGAATATCTTCAGATTGCTCAGCAAGACTGATTGTTTGACTAGCACTTGATGATTGGTGCGCGATATTTGAATTGGTGATATTTGAGTAGTGGGTAGATACCCCAGTATTCTGTCTTGAAAGATATGCTTTTCCAAGTTCTGTGATGGCGAATCGTTTCTCGTAGTCATCTTCAGTGAACCTTTCACCTAAGGCGTAGAATCCACTTTTTAGGGCACGTTTTTCTTCTATATAACCGAGATCTTCCACGAGCACTTCGATAGCATCACTAACGTTATCATCATCGAATCTGCTGCTGACGTACGACTTCATTAGACTGGCTTTAGTCATTTTTTTAGCCTTAATAGATGTAAGTATTGCCTCGCTAAGTTCATTCAGGGTTATGGACATAATATTAGAACGGCGAATCTATGCCGAGCTCCTCGGTGAATTTTCTTATTTTTTCATCTAGCTCAGTACTCTCGGCGTCAATCCTGCGAATTTCGGCAACTACAGCATCTAGGTCAACTTCTTCCTCTTCTTCAAACGTATCAACGTAGCGTGGGATGTTTAGGTTAAAATCGTTTTCTTTAATTTCACTGAGGCTGGCGACGTAGCTGTATTTGTCTCGGGCAGTTCGTCTTTCTAGAACTTCGAGAATTGTGTCAATATCACTGGGGCGAAGTCGGTTCTGATTTTTACCTTTTTCAAAATGCTTACTGGCATCTATAAATAGTACATTTTCTGGTGATTTTCTACATTTTTTGAAAACGAGGATACTAGCCGGGATAGATGTTCCAAAGAACAGATTGGCTGGTAGACCTATTACGGCGTCAAGATAATTCTTTTCTTCTATAAGATAGCGACGAATCACACCTTCTGCGCCACCACGGAACAGTACGCCGTGCGGCATAACTACGGCGAGCGTACCGTTTTCGTCAAGCTGATAAATCATGTGTTGTATAAACGCGTAGTCTGCTTTGCTACTTGGTGCAAGTTTACCGTAACCACTAAAACGATCGTCTTGCAGATGGATCGGATCAGCTGACCAGTTTGCGCTAAAAGGCGGATTGGCTACGATTGCTTCAAATTTAAATTGTAAATGCTGTGGGTGCTCTAGGGTGTCTTCCTGCTTGATGTCGAATCGGTCGTAATTTACGTCGTGCAAGATCATGTTCATGCGCGCCAAGTTGTATGTTGTGTTATTAAGTTCTTGACCGTAGAAGTGGCCAACCTCTTCAACATATCGCGCTACCCGAAGAAGTAATGAACCCGAGCCAGCCGTTGGATCATACACAGATTTTATTCGTTTTTTGCCATCAGTAACGATACGCGCGAGTACTTGTGAGACTTCTTGCGGTGTATAAAACTCTCCGGCTTTCTTACCAGCACCACTAGCAAACTGACTGATGAGATATTCATACGCATCACCGAGTACGTCAATTGCACTGTTTTCTAATTGAAAATCAATTTTATCAAGATGTACAAGTACTTTTGCGATGAGCTCGTTGCGCTGAGTGACGGTTTTTCCAAGTTTTGGTGAATTGAGATCAAGCTCTGAAAACAAACTTTCAAAATCTTCTTCACTATCATGGCCCATAGTGCTGTTTTGAATGTTATTGAGAATTCGCTCAAGTTCTTCTATCAGATTATCACTTGTGGTTCCGTGTGCTGCAATTCTACTAAAAAGTTCGTTAGGTTTTAAGAAATAACCGAGTTTATCGACGGCATTTACTTGCACGGCTTCGATAATTTCACCATTTTTTGGAGTATCTTCATCTATTGATGCATACTTAATTCCGTCAGCCTCAAGTAAGTCATCTGCGTATAGCTGTATTTTTTCAGAAAGATATTTATAGAAAATAAACCCTAAAATATAATCACGAAACTCATCTGCCCCCATCTTGCCACGAAGATCATTAGCTATATTCCAAAGTTGTGTTTGTAGTTGTTTTTTATGATCTTCCGACATTTTTCCTCCAGTGTTGTCAGTAGTATAGCATTTTCTAACGGAGGAGATATTAACTGATCATTAACTTACTACGACTTTAGTGTCGGTGAAGTATCTGGGCACTCCGGAAACTCACAGTTTGGACCCTCCCTGCCAACACCAGAGCCATCCGGGCAAAGTTTAGCTTCTTCCGTACAGGCTATGCCTGGACCTGAAGGAGCTCTTGTTTCAGAATCACGTGTCACCGAGGCTCCCAGCACAACGCCAGAACATAGTACGATTAGTACAATCACTATAAGAATTCTTGATTGTTTCACATTTACAGTATAGCTTTAATCACCGCTTGTAGCGTACATTGCATTATAGTGATATTATGTTAAAATATAATTATGTCTTTTCGCCTTCCTCCACCAGCTCGTAACCCCGGCAAAGAAGCCAAACCAGCGCCTCCAACCACCGAATTAACACTTCAAAACACCCTTCAGCTCGCTATTGGGAATCTATTGGAGCGTCTGCGTGTGATTGAAGAGCCTCACATTGCAGAATACTTTGAACTAACCGACAGGCTCGGCCACCACACCGATCTTGATGAAGATAGAATTGTTACGGCTGAACAAACCGCTGGGGATACGCTTGTTCAAGAAGTCCGTGATGCTGTGATCAAAGAAGAACGTCGTAAGCTTCAATTTGGAAGTACAGTAGCAATACCCGACGAATCTACGCCAGAATGTACGAAAGAAGTCTCCGTAAGCTCTGAAGAAAAACAAAAGTTTATCGAAGTTTTAGATGCTGTTGCACAAATAAATTTTAGTGTTAGAAATCAGTTTGGTAGACCTTCACCACAAGAAACTATTGAAGGTATCGCTTCTGTGGTATTACTTGAGCCAGTAAAGAAATTGCAGGTACAGCTTAATACATACATAGCAACACACTCTTACGCCAACCCTAATAATAGAGGTGGTTCATTACTGATATACAACAAGGCCTTACCGTATCCACGCAAACTTAGAGTCGCCATACTGGCGCTAACTGAAGTAAACGCTATATTAAAAGACTATCTGGAAGATCCATACTTGTTCACGAAATTACACAGTACAAAAAGAGAATTAGATCTGGCGGAACGAACAGAAGCGAGAGTTAGAGACATCATTCAGGGGCAATACACAGAATGTTTTGCCGAAATTATTGCCGGGCGTCGCGCCGAAAAAAGAACTAGAAAACTTGGCACCACTGCAGTTCAAGAAGTTGAAGTACTTGAAGATTCAGAAGATCTTCCAGTTGTTAGTGAACCAGAAAAAACAGCCGCTGAAGACCATTCTATAGAACTCACGGAGATCGGAACACGTATTGTAAGATCACCACTCCACGATATTGAAACACAATCAGCAAGAGTAGATCGGTTTGAATATATGGGAGAAACGATATTTATCGTATAGGCGTACGACCCACAGGTTTTGGCTATAACCAACCAATCAAGGGCTAAATACGCTAAGGCAAATGGTAAAACGCACCCGTATGATGCAGCGATTGTATCTGTTGCTCAGAGGTTAGCAAGTGGCGAAAGGAATGATTCACTGGGTTCAAAAACTCTTATGTATCTTCATAAAAACCAGAGGTCTGCTGGATATTCCGGTTTAACGATCGCTTCACAAAAGGTAAAGTCTGCTGGCGAATCAAGAGTATACTTCACGTTCGTCAGCACTTCTGATCTATTTATAGATTCTGAATTTGGTGAAGAACAATGTATTGTTGTTCTTGCAGGAGCAGATAAACCAAATGAACTGGCTGCACTAAGGCGCATAAAAGGCTCCGACGCTTCCGGCCTACGAAGTAAGCGTGCTGGTATAAAGTAAATCTTTACGCTGAAGGTGGAACGAAATCTTACTCTCATGCTAGTATTGATGCATGGATACAAATACACCACTTGAAGGAACAAAACTAAAAGACTTTACACCAATTGAATCAGTTGCCGAACTTAAGAGTATTGATACTGTTGAAGGCACTGGCCAACAGGTGCAAGAAGGCGCAACTATAACCGCACATTACACTGGCGCACTTGTGAAGAACGGCACCATCTTCCAGAGTTCACACGATTTTGGATCACCTGCTACGTTTGGCCTTGATCAAGTTATTGCCGGCTGGACTCAAGGTGTTCCAGGCATGAAGGTCGGTGGAACTCGTCGACTTATTATTCCGGCAGAACAAGCCTACGGTGCACAGTCACCTTCTGCAAACATTCCACCAAACTCAGATCTTGTGTTTGATATTGAACTTGTTTCAATCGGCTAGTGGTTCAAAAAACGTAGGCAATATTGTCTTTGAAAGCCGAGCGGCTACCTGACGATACTTCGGATCAAGCGATCGATTTATCTCGCGTTCTTTTCGTAAAAACTGTGGGAAATAGACCATACTAGCGCCCAATACTGCGCCATAAGTAGCACCCATCGTCAGTAGCGGAATTGGCGTATTGGGCCTTGCAGTACTTACCAAAACTGCGGCCCATAAAACACCTGAGGCAAACATACTTCGCTGTACACCAGGTGTTAAAGTATCTGAAGATTTTTTTGCATCTAAGCCGAACGAATTCATAACGTGATCGGTGACAATTTCACCAATGTTTTCAGTAAATGCCGTATATGGTGTAGTGTGTTCTCTTCTTGCGTAATCGTGAACTTCACGTGCCACATGATCGAGATCTACGGCTAAGTGACGACCCTCGGTATCCACCTTGCCTGGGCTGGGTTCAATAGCTACGCTCCAGTTGGCAACGTCACCAGGCTCAACACCGCAGGTCTGTAGTAATGATCCGAAAGCACTTGCATCACCAACATATAGGCCACGCACTGCGAGCCCGCTATTAATTTCTGGTTGGAGCTGAAGTAGGGTATCTGAAACTTCAACTTTGGGTGATTCACCTTTACTCATTTGTGCTATTATAACATGTATCATTGTTTTTGTCATATGTTCTGTGTTAGACTCCATTTCAAAAGACAGTGGGCTAGTTTAACCTTCCCAGACGAACTCGCTATGACCAAAGTGTCCATACCGAGCAGTTTGTTCATATTGTGGCTTTTTCAGATCTAGTGTTTTAATAATGCCATTTGGCGAAAGATCATAGCCTTCTACAACTTCTTGAGCACCGTCTATTGTTACGGTTGCTTCAAGTGGCTGATCGTAGCCAATCGCGTAGGCTAGATGACAGAATACCTCTTTCGCGTTTCGTTTCTTTAAATAGTCTACTGCAACTTTACGAGCAATATACGCAGCCGAACGGTCCACCTTGCTGGGATCTTTCCCCGAAAAACAACCGCCACCAATCGGTATACTTGGACCGTAGTTATCTACCACAAGCTTGCGGCCGGTTAAGCCAGTATCGGCGTCAAAGCCCCCTTGGTGCCAGTCACCTGCGGGATTAATGTGTAGCTCAAGCGCAATACTTGATTGTTGATATTTGATATTTGAAGGAGCAGCAAGCCAAGATTGTACGGCAGCTTTTAGTTCTGCAGTTGGTGCATTTTGAAAACTGGCCACGATGGCGACTATATGACCGTCACGAAGAGTTACCTGGGTTTTGCCATCAAACGGCCACTGCTCGTACAAAAACTGGTTAAGTTTTCTACTAAGTATCACCTCTAGCGGTAAAAGCTCTGGGGTGTCACTACACGCGTAGCCGACCATAATTCCCTGATCTCCGGCGCCACCGACATCTACGCCATTTGCTATTTCTGGACTTTGTGAGACTACCCTGACTTCAACTTCAACGCCTGGAGCAAGCCGCTGCACTATTGGTTCAACCGCAACCGTTGCCTTTGAAGTGACCTCGCCAACTACAAAAACTTTACCGTGACCACCAACTACCTCTACGGCAACCCGCGAATCGGGATCTTGTGCCAAATACGCGTCTAAGATTGCGTCAGAAATCTGGTCGCAAATTTTGTCTGGATGCCCAGGACTCACTGATTCCGCTGATTTATAAATTGACATAAAGAGACTCCTTTCGTATCTTTCCGGGCTCGCCACGGTTAGAAGAAAGGAGTTCTTTAAAGAACGTAACTTACATATCTTCCCGAAGCGGGCTAGAAGGGGCACCGGGTGATAAATTGAAGACGTTGGTTTTTAGGGTTTAGATGATTTAACTTCTAAAGCCCCCAATCCAAGATCAATAATCCAACCACTGGTTGCCGGCAGGTCATAGAGCTAGTTCTCTCGCTGCACTCGTGATACTCGTTATTTAATGTGCCTAGGTAGTATACCATAAGCCGTATTTTCTACCTGCAACTTTTAGAGTAAGTGCCGTGCCTGGGGTTCTGACTACCAGCCGCCACCTCCACCTCCTCCTCCACCACCGCCAGAGAAGCCCCCACCGCCCGAATATCCCGATGAACCAGAACTGGTTGGAGAACTAAAGCTTGTAGTAGCTGCACTGTTAAAACCCGACATTGCGCTAGCAAAAAGAACCGGGCTAAAAGCGTTGTGGCCACTATACCAAGCTGGAGACTGACCTTCACCATATAAGTTAGCGAACTGTTTGGCCCAGTCTTTTTCAATCCCAAACAGCATAGCGTATGGCAGCAGTTTTTCGTATAACTTTATGAGCTGGGTGTTATCACTGATATCTATCTTTTCCGCAGTGTCTGGCGCTTGTAGAAACTTGATTCTCTCTGATTCTGCCAGCCTCATATACAGACCCATGCCAAGAAGATGTTCTTTCATGTCAACGCCTTTTTGGGTACGCTTTGGCATAACGCTGCTTGTAATGAGAACAATCATTCCAGAAATGATGAGACCCAAAAATACGAGAGTAAATGGTATAAAAATAAATGAGGTAACAGCGCCTAAAGTGATTAGCCCTATTCCCCATCCTAGGTAACTAAGCCTGGCTTTGTCAGGATTGGTTACAAAATACTGCTCGGTGACCACAGATTCATAAACCATTTTTGTGAGTTCACTCGCTTCTTTGTATAGCTTATTTTGTAACGTGCTGAGATTAACTTTGCTGCCCACAGTGTCGCCACTAAAAATCATCATAATAACCTTCTGTTCTTCTGCCTGCAAATCACTGGGCGCCTTCAAAAGCTCGACTTCATACTCTTCACTTGAGCCACCAAGTAGTTTCTTTTTCTCCACTTCATACAACTTTACGTAACCTTTTATACATAAGCCTATGAGTGTAGCCGAAATTGCCTTTGTCTGCATTCTTTCGTTGAGTATGACATCAGCCAAGATCGGGTTGAGTTCTTTTGGAGCAGCATACTGTGCAACTATCGTCCCCCTGCCTTCAGGATCTTTGCCTCCATGTTTCCAACGTTTCCACATAAATACACCTATACCCAGTGGTAGCAACACACTACATGCAAATGCCGCAGCTGCAGTAGAGGCAATAATAACAGGACTAATCTGGTACTTTTCAAACGTATTTGGTTCAAATCCGAGCACAAAACTAGCGTTTTCAGAGGCCTGAAAGGGTCTGGTTACAGTTAATTCGACTACTGCTTCACCACTAGAATCTTTAGATCTACTTATCTGACAATCTGAACCGGACTGACCATATGAGCCAGTAAAACACTTTGGTTCACGACTTATTTGTTCTGAGAGTTCTTTTGAAATATGTAGTGTGGCGCTTACTTCGCTCAATTGCTGCTTCCATTGGTCTCCGTTTACATCCCAGTACAGCTCGTCATGATCATTGTAAAATGTAATGACGTCCTCAACGGTATACGTAATAATATATTGCTGACTACCTTGAACATATCTGTCGGGATTACCAATTCTGAGCACCTGATTATTATTTTTGGTGCTGGTTGAGTATTGCCACTCGGTGCCATCCGCTTGTTTTACAGATTCAACATGTACGTTAAGTTTTTTGTTTTTATATTTTATTGGCAAAGCTCGTTCAATACCATGGTTCTGATCAAAGTTCGGGAATGTGGTGGTAATATTTTCTACCACTTTCAGTTGCGCTACATTTTTTTCATTTTTACTTAAATAGTAGTCAACTTTAAAGGAATCAACTGTGAAATTATTGAGATTTTGTGCAGAGACACCTTGAGCAAGTGCCAATAGACCCGTCAGCCAGGCTACAGCTACTAATATAATTGACTTGGTCTTAAGCATAATTTAACTCGAGAGTCCGATATCTCTATGCGAAAATAACACTATTGATAACCCGAGCGCAACTACGGCAACCCCAACCAACACTAGTACATAAGTGAGATCTAAGCCATTTCTTACCACCAAGACTGGCTGATAGTAGCGGAAGAACGAAACATAATTAACTTCTTTTAGCCATGAGACTTGTGTTGAAAATGAGGTTACAAGATAACTTCCAAACGCCAGAAGACTACTAGCGGCTGTGGCGAAACCTTTTTTGCCAGAACCAAAGGCAAATAACATCGCTGTAGAGCCAACTGAGACACAAAGCAATGCACTCATCAGCACAATGCCGACTACCGTAGCATACGAAACTGACTCGTCAATAGCAAAGAGCGTGACCACAACACTAAGTAAGGCCGATATATGCACCACAGTCATAACCACGACAAATGCGAGCCACTTCTGAATAACAATGCTCGCACGTGAAACTGGACGCGCTAACAACTGGTACATCTGGCCACTTGATTCTTCTCCCGCACTGAGACTTATTGCCAAAATTATTGCCATAGGCAACGCGACTAATGGAACACGGAGATCAAACACCGCGCTACCAAGGTAGCCCGCCGCTGTTCTGTACGCTTCTAAATCGCCCAGCAAACCTTGGAGTTGCTTTGGTATGTTTGCAAACAGCTGTTCGATAGAGTTCCCTTGGCTCAGCGAGGGAAAGAACACTAGTGTTAGTGCAACCATTGCAATGAGACCAAGTGACCAGCCGAATGCAAACCACCGCTTGTCGTAGAGTGTTTTAGTAAATATATTTTTAAACATGTTCAGCCCCCAAGCCGTCTCCGTATAACTTTAGGAAGACTTCATCTAAACTAGTATTCTGAATTGTGACATCTTCTACTGGCTGCATGCTGAGCCACTTTAGTACATCTTTAACTGGCGCTTTTGTAGTAAAAGTAAGTTGTTTGGCGTTTTTATGTACAATTTCTAGTGAATCAAAATTTGGCAGGTGCATGGGTTTTGTCCCCGGCTGAAATACCAATGTGATTTGTTTTCTAGCCTCTTGAATGAGCTGGGCCACGTTAACTGTTTCTATTAACTTGCCGCTGCGCATAAAGCTGACTCGATCACATACTTCTTGAACTTCGGAAAGTATGTGCGAAGAGATGAATACCGATTTGCCCCGCTGCTTGCGTTCTTTCATGAGCTCATAAAATTGATTTTGCATGATTGGATCAAGCCCCGAAGTTGGTTCATCAAGGATCAGAAGATCAGGATCATGTAATAGTGCGGCCACCAGACCTATCTTCTGTTTGTTACCCCTAGAGAGTGTTCGAATTTTTTGATGCAGCGTGACGCTCAACCGCTCAGTGAGCTCAACTGTAGACTTTCTGTCTTTTAAGCCATGTAGATTAGCAACCAACTCAAGATATTGGGCGCCAGTTAGATTTTCAAACAACTCATAGTCACCAGCCAGGTAGCCAATCTTCTGCTTTACCTTAATGCTATCTTTGACGCTATCAAGTCCAAATAGCGCTATGGTTCCCGAGCTCGGTTTCATAAAATTGAGGATGGTCCGTATCGTAGTGGTTTTACCGGCACCATTCGGGCCGAGAAATCCAAATGTTTCCCCATGCTTTACTTCGAGATTAATATCTTCGACGCCTCGAGCCTTTCCGTAACGCTTCGTAAAGTTGGTAAACGTTAGTGGTGAATGAATGTCTTGGCTGTTTTGATGCTTCATGTCTCTATGATACCCGCTTGTGTTATATATTAAGAATTATACACCGCGGACACTACAATACCGTAGCGAGTTTAGAATAAATGAAGCTTTGTGCCGCTCAGTATGGAATTGAGTGTTTCAGAAACGGGCGTCCGTTGACTGCTACCGTCTCTTAAGCCACTCGAAGATGGATCAGTAACGGTTCCAGTAAGTGGTGAGTTTGCCTCGGGGTTTGGGGCACGAGCCGATACTGTTCTGATAGACGGAGCTTGATTTGCGGTCACTTGGCCGGGTTCGGGTTGAGTAGTAACTGGCTGGAGCTGTTCAAGTATCGCAAAACTCGGTTGGTCGAGTGGCGCCAGACGTGTAGCTACAAGCCCTACGCCTTCTTGCGGTTGAGCAACTTTGATGTTTTCCGGTTTATTTACACCAAAAACAAACAAGAATAACGAGCCAACCAGTGCAACATTAAGCACTTGATCTTTAAACTTTTCGGTAACTCGCAGTTCGATCATCTCGTCTACTCCAACTAATATCACAACTATACTCTGTTATGGAGTGACTGCATGTGAGGAATGTCGACAAAGTAGTGTGCTTTATATCACAAAAATAAAGACCTGAACCATGAATTGCCGTGCCTGTCATCCGCCGCGGCGGATCCAGTCAGTTAACTCTCGCGAAGCGAGTCAACTTCCCCACCCATTCACCAAAGACCCGAACCCCGGAAGGTTCCTGCGTCCGAGTAAAGAAAAGACTTGCTTGAACAAACAACTAGGGAACTGTGAGAGATGCTTGTCATCGTCTTTTCGCGGACACAGGAGCCTGGAGGGGTATCGAGGCTTGGGTGTTATGGGTGTAGGTTTTGTTACTTTTGGCG
>CAYNKQ010000013.1:0-34833 GCA_964397855.1 uncultured Candidatus Saccharibacteria bacterium
ATCCCTCACAGCTATATGTCTATTGGTTCAGGCAAGTAGCTCCTTGACTCAAGAAAACGTAATCTCCAGGGTTCGGGTTTGGTTGAATGGGTGGACTAGTTGTCTCGCTGGGCGAGGATTTGTTTATTTTAAGTCTTTACGAATTAGTCATACCGGTTTTGACAGGCAAAATCGAAACATTAATTTGTAGCTTTTGAATCTGTTTCTGAGCTTTCTTAAGGGCGATTTTGTTAAAAACCGGCAGCTGCCCTGGTAATTCTCGATCATCATTGATCAAGAATATGATGTTGAGTTTTTCAGAGATCGCTTCTTTCGAAACTTCAGGCCATTTTTCATTAACGTGTGATTGTAAAAACTTCCAGGCGTGTGGGTCGTCTTCTCGTAGAAGATCGGCTGTGGTCACTGCCTGATCAAGCATGCTGCTAAATGAAGTGCCTGAGCTGAGCCTTTTAATGAAAATCAGGCTGTTGCTGGGTTTATGATATAAATCGGCCATGAAGAGTTCTGAATGTCGTTTAGGGCGATACGTTTTTCGGCTTAGTACTACGCTGTCTTTGTCATCCTGGTATTGTTCGCAAAAATCCCATTCACTTTGGGTCTCAAACCATGTTTTGCTCTTGAGTGAAGATATTTTGACATTCTTAGTTACCCAGTCACCGAGATTCTCTAAAAAGTCAGTTCCAATTTTGTACCACTTGGAATCTGAAAGTACATACAGTGAATCTTCAAAAGTGGTTTCAAAAGCCAGCATTGTGTAGATACTCTTGCGCGGAGTAATCGCTTCTTCGTTGTCGTCTAGCCCGGTTACGTAGGCATCTGATTTGAGTGTGTCGATATCCAGCTGAGAGGCGTTCCCAAGCAAGAACTTATGCAAGCTAGTCACCTCAATATCATCAAAATTTTCGTTGGTGTTACTTACTGTTAACTTAAAGTAACTGCATTCATTTGCTGGAATTTGATCTGGATACGCTAAGAAGAGCCGTTCAGGAGGTGTAGCTTGACCAAGAGCTAGTAGAAGCTGGTTGTCGAGTTCGGCAATCCTCATAATGTCCTTCTCCTGTTCAAAGTGATCGATAAAGTCAAAATGTTCTTTGTAGGTGTTTAGCATGTACTTGTCATAGGCTTTTTGGCCGATGGTAGCAAGCTGTTCTGGCTGTAAATCTGGAATACTAATTTTGAGGCTTGCTCCTCCACTGATGCTGAAACCAAGATCATGATCGAGTGACGTACCCGAGATTGCTTTGAGCGCTTCACTTTCGTGATCAAACGCAAAATTGGCTATAGCCGAGGCTCGTTTGGCGCTTTCGCTTCTGCCGATGGAGCGAGAACTAATATTTTTGTAATCAATGTTCTTGATTTTGTTCGGAGAGATGGCGTTAATTGTGGTCTTAATACCAAAGTTAGATTCGATTAGTGACATGTCTATAAGGCTAAAGGCCGATCCGTAGCTGGCGGCAAATATTCGCGGGCCATCAACAGTCTCAACCCGAAACATAATGAGCACTGCTGCTGATTGTGACTTCATAGCTTCAACTTCTTTAACATCTGCAATACCGGCTACAAAGTTTGACCAGCTCGGCATCTTGGCTTCTTTCTCGAGTGCGTAAATGCGAGTATCGGGGTCACTCTCTCGTCTAGATTGGCTCGTAATGTTGCGATATTTGCGTGATTCGCTCTGTGGCCGAAGCCCTTCAGAGAATTTTTGGACATGCGGTTTAAACATGTAAAGCGTTAACTTCATTTTGATTACCCTCTTTTTTACGTTCAAGATTTAAGTATATAGAAAATTACACCAATGTCTGGTCTTGATAATTAACTAAAAAACCGCTAGTACATAAAAAATCAGCGGTGTTGCTGATCTTTTCGACCGTCTGACTCAGCTAAAGCTTGGCCAGTGGTTTGATGTCCAGTAATGTCCAGTGACTTTCGCTCGGATCGAGCTTCAGACGGAAGTCAGCCTTGCCATCGGTCACGCTAAATATACGTACTACTTCTTGGCCTTTGTGCACAAGGTATCTCCAGCCAGAGTTTAAGAATGTGTAAGTTTCGCCGTCAAATTCCATTTGCTTCGGAAAGGTCTCGAGTCGTTCTTTGTTTTTAAAATACACGCTACTTATAGTTACTTCTTGGTTTACTGTGATGCTTTCCATACTACGCTCCATTTTCTAATTTAAGATTTAAGAAATACACCAATCGAGATAATTGATGAACGGGCTTTGGAGATTGAAGCTGCTAGAAAAGTTCTCTGCCGTTAATTGAGTACTTTCGTATCTAGAAACTTGTAGTTTGATGGTTAGGGACGCTTGATCTCCGATTAGATCAGTGTGTGTAACCTCACATGTTATAAGTTTGTAAGTGGAAATACTATTGATTACTCGAAGTAAGTACCTACATAACTAATATAAGTATAACGCTTATGTAAATATTAAAAAAGTATTAAATATGAACTAACGAGTTTTGGTCATCAACTTTAAGTTCGAGATGTATTGATCGGGGTTGATGCTCGGGAACTTGCGCAGATGTTCCATGTGCTTCTGAGAAAACGTAATAACATTTGTTGGGTACTTCTCGGTATTTGCAACATAGTGAGATTCAGTATTGTAAGCGGTATCTTGTTCCATCTGCTCTAGAATTGAACGCACCTCAGCCTCTTGAACGGGGCTGAGTGGACTGGCTTTGGAAGATTTAGCCATACTAAACTACTGATTTATCTTTTTTAGGTTTCTTGACTTCTTTTTTTCTATCTTGACCTTTTGACATGTAAATCTTTCAGTTAGGAAGTATCGTTGCTTATAAGTATACGCTTATAAACGGTATAAGCCTAATAAGCATGGTGCAAATTTGTCTCCCCGCGCAAAAACTCCAGCAGGTTATGGCTGGAGTTTTTTGCAATTTAGGGTTTGGTTAGGCTAACTTTAGTTTTCTAATATTGCGGTTTAGTGCTTTTTGAACCTTATACATGGCCAGGGGTGGTACCTCTTCAAAGTATAGATCAAAGTCGCTGAGCTTTCTGAGATCTATCTTGATTCGAGTTTGTTTTTTAAATGGTCGGTAACTCATAGCTCCTCCTTCACTTAAATGCGACTATACAAGATAACCGAACTTGCATGATCACATGTATAGTCTAACAACCCGTCGCTGTTATAGCTGTTACATAGATTACACAAAAGCAGTGAGAAATGTCACTGTCGTATGCTGCTCAGAGTGTAGATGTAGCTGCAAAATTAAAAAGTTAATAATTATTTAATATTTGTAGTGTAAGATCGATGTTAACTACATAAACGGAAACAGCACATGAAGCTATTAGTTATTGAAGATAACCATCGTATCGCGCGTCATATAAAGACATTGTTTGGAAAGAATAACATCATTCAACTAGTTAGAAGTGGTGAAGATGGTATCGACCGCGCAAAGCGTTCAAATTTCGACGTTATCATTTTAGATCTTGGGCTCCCAGACGTGTCGGGGCTCGAGGTCTGCCGGGCTATCCGCTCACACGGTATCCTGTCGCCTATTCTCGTTCTAACTGGTCTGGACGAGGTTGCTCTTCGAGTTGAGTTACTCAATAGCGGAGCTGATGATTATGTAACAAAGCCTTTTAACGCCGAAGAACTTGTTGCTCGAGTCGCTGCAGTCTCCCGAAGGAAAGACCGTCAGCATTACGATGAGTTACTGTGTGTTGGCGACCTTGTACTCAACAGGACATCTCGCGAGGTCAGTCGGAATGAGACAAAAATCTACCTTCGACGTAAAGAATACGATATTTTGGAATATCTTGTTGCTAACAAAGGTCGACCGGTTTCAAGGGCGATGATTCTTGATCATGCGTGGACTGCCGACCGAGAAAATTGGAACAACACCGTTGACGTACACATTAAACAATTGCGCGACAAAGTAGATCGACCATTTTCATATCCACTTATCAAAACTGCTTACGGAATTGGCTATGTGGTCGATGGTGAAACATAATATAACAGATAAGGAATATCGAAAAATGAATAGGACTATCACAGAAATTTTAACAAACCAGGCAGTGCGAGATGCCAGAGCGGTTGAACTAAGTTTGGTCAATGAGTTAAGCGCTGGGTCGCCGTGGCTCAATGAAGATCAGGCTTAGGTAGTAAGAATGAGAACACGACAGAGAATTCGAGCAGCCGTGCGGGTTCAGCCTGTCGTGTTCTTTCGTGGGGTTGTTGCAAGCTATCTGCGGTATTTCACTATCGAAAAATATAGCCATAGGCTACTAGATAACCCATCGGTGGTGCTGAGCCTTCTGCTTGCTGGAAGCGCCGCGTTTATGAAGATCATAGTATTCTTACTGCTGGTTAGCTACGGAATGCTTGGCAACAGGCATGTGATCGGCCGAGTTGTGATTGCGCTGGTACTACTTTGCTGGGTGTATTTTGCAAGTTGGCGGCTTCGTAAAGGAAGCGCAACTGTTTCGGGCTTGATGCTTCTTGCTCTGTACTTTTTTATCGCAACTACCACGGTGATTTTATGGTCAATAACCGTGCCTTTTGGTCTACTGATGTTTGGGTTTGTAATAGTGCTATCTGGCATAATCTTAGGCTCTCGGTACAGTCTGGTGTCTGCGGCAACCTCTCTACTTACTTTGGGTATAGTACAACTTGCAACAAATGCAGAGATTTTGATCCCAGATCGTACGTCGGTAATGTTGCCACCAAATCTTCTGGATGTTGCTGGGTTCGGTACGATGTTCATGGTGTTGGCTCTGGCTTCGTGGATATCAGGACACAGGATGGATCGCTCACTCGAACGGGCGCTTACTGCCGAGCATCAGCTTTTGTTAGAAAAAGACTTGCTTGCGACTCGGCTTGAAGAGAGAACGCAGAAACTCCAGGCGGCGCAGCTTAAAGAAATGCAGCAACTTTATCGTTTTGCCGAACTTGGACAGCTGAGCACCGCACTGCTGCACGACCTGGCCAACCACCTAACGGTCCTGACTCTTGATATTGAGGACATACACAAAAAACAACACTCCAGGGCTCTGCTACGTGCAAAAAATAGTATCCATTATTTAGATAATCTGGTCGAGCAGGTTCGCGATCAACTCCGCGGTGATATGCACGTAAGACCACTTAATGTAATTGTAAAAATAAGGCAGACTACTCGACAGTTGCGTGATAACGCTCGGAAGCAAGGAGTTGTATTTAAGGTGGAATACTCCGGTAACAAAAACCGATACATGTGTTTTGGTGATCCCACTCGATTTCGTCAGGTTCTGACAATACTTATTTCAAACGCTATTGATGCATATAGCAAGATGGACCGTGCACAGCCGTTGGTTGTTAAAATTGAGGCGGAAATTGGTACTTCTTCCATTATAGTGAGAATCACTGATTGGGGTTCGGGGATCAGCCCAGAACATTCCCAGAAATTATTTAAGCCGTTCCATAGTACAAAATCTGGTGGTATGGGTATAGGCTTGTTTATCGCTAGGCAGATGATCACGATGCACTTTAAGGGTAGCGTGGATCTTGAGGCAACTCAGGGCCGCACGACGTTTGTAGTTAATGTCCCTTTGCGCAAAGTAACACCGAGGCTGAGTCATGAATAGGCTTGCTGCTTCTTGCTGGGTGTATCAAGAAGATCTCAAAACTGTTTTTAAGCACTTACATGCTATACAGCAAAACAAGCCAAGTTTGCTACGTGGTGAGCTGATGGCTGATGTAGTGAAGCGTCTTGTATCGTGCGAGGTTCGCCCGGGTGGCCCCTATAGATCGGTCGATGGTGTCGATACCCCAACTAATTTGTCCATCTATACGTTTATGGTGATGCAGGGTGTGACGTTGTTACCGCTCGAACAGTATCTTTCACTACATCTCAAAAACTTCAAGCCAATGCTCAAGGAGGATAAAAAGAGTACGATTAATAATATCCAAGCCGACCGAGATGGCGTGTTTAAGGCCGTACACGCTAAGGCAATAAGTATTAAAACACCTCTGTTTAATACGCTTGTTGAGCAAGTCGATCGGATATGGAAAGTCGACACATCCGGAGAGATTGCACTACTGAGCAAACTGTTTAGTGATTCACTCGCCATGAGCGAAGATCGTTTATCACCGTCGTACACTCTTGAGCTCGGAATAAGCAACGTCTACAGCTGGATTGCTTATACGATTTACGACGAGGTTATCGACGATCATTCAAGCCATAACTTAATACCCGTGGCTAACTTGGCTATGCGTAGAGCGCTGCAGAACTATCAGAGTGTTGTCAAGAATTTTGGAGCCAAGCCTTCCATACTCGAAGATAGTTTTACTGAAATGGACGCCGCCAATATATGGGAATTACGCCACTGTCGTTTCGGGGTTGAGGGTGGCAGGATTAAGGTTGACGCGGTACCTGATTATGGCGACAGAAGAATCTTAGCACTGCGCGCACTTGCCCATATAGCAGGGCCAATGGCGCAAATAGATTATTTGTCATACGCAACTCTAAAGCAGAAGAAATCTGCAATCGCGATGCTTGAGCACTACTTGATCGCCAGGCAGCTAAATGACGATATACATGATTGGCAGGAAGACCTATCTAGCGGACAGATTACGTACGCAGTGAGTGTGTTATTAAAGATGGCGCAGGTGCAGCCAGGGGTGTATAAAATTTCTGAACTGAGTGAACGTTTACGGCAGTGTTTTTGGGAAAATGGACTTGTTACTATATCCAACACTATCGTTACTCATACGGCTAAATCAAAGGCCTGCCTTCGTTCTTCAATACTGTTTAGGAGTGAATGTGCTATATGGAGTTTGGTGCATACCATTGAAGGTACAGCCACAAAAGGCCTGGCTTCTCACGATTCTAGTAAGGCGTTTCTTGTTGCATTTGCCAAGGACAGCTTAACAATGAACTAGTTAGTGGTACCAATTCCAGGCGTGACTGGCGTAGTTGGCGGTGCTGGAGGGGTTGGGTTTTCGTTTCCTGATTGGCCCGAATTTTCATTACTGCCATTATTTGAATTTGAGTTATTTCGTGTTTCGGAATCGTCTTCTTCGGTTGGCTTAATCACTTCTGGCTGAACTTCTTTTTTTGGTTCATTGCAGGTTGCTGTTGGTAACGTGCCTGGAATAAAGTATTCAGACAACGTATTGGCACCACCAGTTTGAGCTAGGGCCCCATTTGCTCTACAAATTGATCGCACGGTGATTCCGGTTGGAACAGCAAACTTCTGGACTGGTGTCCCAGCAAGTAACTGTTGAGTGAGGCTCTTCCAGATCGGGGCTGCCCCGCTTGATCCAGCCACCCTACTCATTGGTGAATTGTCGTTGTTGCCTATCCAGACACCTATTGTAAGATTTGGTGTATATCCAACTGTCCAGGCGTCGCGGTAATCTTCAGTTGTTCCGGTCTTAACTGCACCAATTCGTCCGCCGCTGAGATTTAGGCTGCTGCCAAAAAGCTCACTACGCGCCGTATTATCTGATAATATCGAAGATATTATATACGAAGTCTGAGCACTGATAGCCTGTTTATTTTTTGGCTTAGAGGTGAATATTACGTTCTTATTTTTATCTGTAATTGTTGAGATTGTTGTGATGTCATTATGCTTTCCGGCGTTTGCGAAGGTTGCATACGCATTTGTCATCTCTGTCAGCCGAGCCGGCGCTGAGCCGAGTGCCATGGCTAGTCCGTAGTTATTTTTTTCTTCTAATGTTGTAAGGCCAAGTGCCTTGGTAGTAACGATCGTTTCGTCAATTCCAGCCTTTTGTAGCGCTGAAACCGCTGGAATGTTTAGTGAGTTTGCAAGCGAACGGCGAAGCGTCACATCTCCCCGGTATCTAAGATCGTAGTTTTTTGGTGCGTAGCCACCAAAATCGGTTGCTTTGTCTTGAAAAATGGTTGCCGCTGAATAGTCTTTATTTTCAATACCAGTTGCATATACAAACGGCTTGAAGGATGATCCGGGCTGTCTCGTAGCGGTTGCAATGTTGTATTTACCGAATTGTTCATTGTTCCAGTCGGTGCTGCCAACGAGTGCTCGAACTTCCCCATTGGCCGGATCAATTACAACGGCACTTCCATTGCTGACATTACTCTTAGCCAATTTATTAACTTGAGTTGAAACAGCCGTCTCCGCCTTTGTTTGCCAATCAAGGTTGAGGGTTGTTTTGACGACGTAGCCTGAACGAGCAATTTTTTCTTCACCATATTTCTTCTCAAGTTCTTCTTTTACCATAAGAGCAAAGTGAGGTGCCTGCGTGGACTTATTATTTTTGGCCGCTGAGTACGTGAGTGCCTGATTTTTGGCCGTTTCTGCTTCTACTGAGGTTATTTGATTTTCAGCCACCATTCTTCCAAGCACATAAGCCTGTCGCACTTTTGCCTTGGCGACACTACCGGAAACTGGCGAATAGGCTGATGGCGCGGGTAGTAGACCAATCAGAAGGCTCGCTTGTGCCGTGTCGAGATCTTTGGCAGATTTGCCAAAGTATGTTTGCGAAGCATCTTCTATTCCAAATGAACCTTCTCCAAAATATACAGAGTTAAGATACATCTCGAGAATTTCATCTTTACTGTAGCGCCGTTCGATCTCAACGGAAAGCACAAGCTCTTGATACTTGCGGATATAGCTTCTTTGTTCTGAGAGAAGCGCTGTCTTCACAAGTTGTTGAGTTAGTGTTGAGCCGCCGTTATCAAGTCCGCCAGGTCGAATATTTTGCCAGAGAGCATTGCCTATGCCGACGACAGAAAAGCCACTATGTTTGTAGAAATCTTTATCTTCCGAAGCAAGCACAGCCTCTTTGGCTACAGGAGAGATGTTGCCCAGAGTTACATATGTGTTTGAGTGCGCATTGTAGAACGAATAAAACTCAGTATTATTTTGATCAACGAGCGTGAGGCCCGTCTTGTTCCGGTTCATAATTCGCTCTTTACTGCCAAGCGTGTTGGCAAAGTATATAGTTGTGAAAAGACCGACAATTACTAGCACAGAAGCACCCACCCATGTAATCAAGAATAGCTTACGTCGACGGCTCATGCGACTGAACCTTTGCACAATAGGTTGCTTGGCAAGCCAATACGGGAGTTTGCTGCTGTGAACTGAACGACGAGGTCGCTTTACTTTATCTGGCTTATAGTTTTGACGAGGTTGGTAATTCTTCTTCATGCGTGTAGGTGTTGTCTATTCATTATACTAAAGTATGGTTCTTGGGTGAAATTTCAACGTGGAATTACTTTAAATAAAAACTTAGTCTTCACAAGTGCCCATATAAATCCAAGAAAAGCGGTACTCACAAGAATATTTGCCCAGACAGGTAATATCTCTGCAAGGTAGAGGTTAACAAAAAAGACAATAAAAGCATGGGTTATGTACACATAAAGTGAATTTTGTCCCAGTGGTACAAAAAACCATCCCAGATATTTGTGTATGGTTGATTCATACTTTCTGACCAACAGATAGAGTGTAATAAACCATATGTAAAAAAGTACTACTCTTCCGACGCCAAGTGAGTACTTGTCGAAGAATGGCGCCAGATGATAGCGGTTGAATTCGTAAATTCTTGGCGTGAGTTCACCCAAAACATTAAGGCTGCTGTCTTTATGGTTATGAAGTACATCAATAATGGTGTTAAGAAACATGCTGAGCGATATTGTGATAGCCGTAGCGGCAGAAAACACTGCATAAATAATCTTTTTAGTAGTGCGGTGTAGGTTTTTAAACCAGTCTTCAATTTCTTGCAAGTAGAATCCTGCAATTGCACCGCTAAAGAATAGTAGCTGCCAGGCAAGTTGAACGTTCCCCGCAATCACCCATAGGCATGCACTAACCCCTAGCAATATTCTCCATCTGCCAGCCCTAAGCAGCCAAAGCGCGAGCGGTGTGAATGCAAGATAAATTGCATAGTATGCCAAAAAATCAGCCCAGCCGTAACTGTACCTGAGCGAAAGCGTGGTACTTAAAAAGTGAGTCAGTGGTTGGTTGGCAAATGCACCTGGTTTTAAGCCTGGGTTAGTAGCAAAGTACTGGGCTATGATAGTAAAGAATGTAGTGAGACCGATCGACCAGAGGTATAATTGGAGGGCCCGTGACCAGACTTTTTTAGCAGCCGCCTTTAAGGGTAGGTCGACAAGTTTTCTGCCTCGGACAAGTCCTATCATGAGGCCTGAAACAAAGAAGAATCCTTCGGCAGCAGAAACCCACTGCCTACCACCACCGGTAAAAATGTCGTATACGCTAAAATTTCGACCCAGGTGGTCGATAAGAATCACAAATAAAAAATATCCGCGTATAAGATCAATAGCAACAATTCGTTGTAGTGCGCTTTTTTTCATTTACAATCTATCCTAACAAAATTATGGCATTATGTGTAAGACTACTTTTTTTAACTGAGAGATAGCTGAGTGGCACCTGGTTGACTCGTTTTGATATAGTATAGGGAGAATGAACACATATCTTACTGACCATCTTTTTTCTAATGCCAAAACGACACCTTCAAAGCCTGCAGTCATTTTTGAAGGTAACACAACGACCTGGGGCGAGCTTGCTGCAATGGTTGAAATTGGCTCACGTAATATCCAAAAACTGACTGAGCAAAATGAACAGCAAATCATTGGTCTTCTGCTGCCTAATGGGCTGGATTTTATTATTACGTATCTTTCGATTGTTCATTGCGGACACATTGCAATGCCGCTTGACCCTAATTTTAAAAAGACTGAAGTAATGAATGTTGTTGACCAAATGAAACCATACATAACTATTACTAATGAGTCTTCAATCGAATTGTTTTCTCAGTCGCAGAATACGGTTCTTGCATCAACACTTTCGGAACCTGTACGAGCGACTGAGAAAGCGCCATTTATTAGAATTGATCCTTCGCAGCAATATGTTTCGATGCTATTTACGTCAGGCACTACAGGAAATCCTAAGGCCACTCCTTATTCTCATACAAATCACTTATGGAATATTGCTGCAGTGTCTGATCTATGGAAGTGGACGAGCGAAGACACTATGCTGATCTCGCTGGCTCTCTCGCATTGGCACGGGCTGTGTGTTGGACTTACCGGGGCATTGGTTCATGCAAACACCGTATATTTACACGAACGATTTGACCCAGAAGCGACCCTACGTACGCTTGAAACCGGAGACGTTTCTTTGTTTATGCACGTCCCCATTGCCTATTCAAAAATTGTTGAACATAACCCGACTGGTTCGTACGATCTCAGTAAGGTGCGGCTCTGTATCTCGGGGTCTTCATACTTGCCGCCAGCGATGTGGCGGCACTTCAAAGAGCGTTTTGGCCATGAGATTCTAGAACGTTATGGCGCTTCTGAAATGGGATTTTTAACTTCAAATCTGCTTGATTCACGTATCCCTGGTTGCGTGGGAAAGCCGTTGGAAGGCGTGACTCTGTCTATTCAGGAAAGTGGTGAAATTGCCATGAAATCTCCAGGACTGTTCAATGGCTACTGGAAGAATGAGCAAGCCACACTTGAACACATAACTGCTGATGGTCTTTGGCTAAGTGGTGATATTGGTGAACTTGACGCAGATGGAAAACTTCATTTAAAAGGGCGTGTGCAAGAAAAAATGAAGAAGTTTGGCTACACTGTGTACCCGCGCGATGTGGAGTGGGCCTTAATGCAAAATCCAGACGTGCACGATGTGGTTGTAATGAGTGTTCAGTCTGAAGAAAAATTGAGCGACGAGTTTGTGTATTTTGTTGTTGCTGATGTTTCGGAAAAAGAAATTTTTGCGTTTTGCAAACAAACAATGCCAAATTATTGGCGTCCTGATACCATAAAGCTGCTTGAAGCAATACCGCGAACTGGGAGAGCTAGCAAGCCCGCTCTTAAAGAGCTGCGTGCCATGATTACTCTCTGATACGTATCATAGCGCTTGGGCGAAGCATGCGTTATACTTTTAGGCATGACCTTAAATATTAATATCGAAACTAAGAATGTTATAAAAATATTTGCGTTAGCCACTGGTTTTACGGTCGGTGTTTTTGCGCTAATGAAGATGTACGATGCCTTAATACTTGTGATGATAGCATTTTTTATTGCACTCGCGCTCAATCCTGCGGTGGGCTTTCTTGCAAAGTACATGCCAAAAAAGCGGCGTGGACCGGCGATTGCAATCGTTTTGGTGGGTGTAATCGCAGTTGTTGGTATTCTACTTGGTTCAATTATTCCACCGGTAGCAAACGAAACGAGCACTTTCATAAAGACGTTGCCAGATACGGTAAATAATTCATTTTATCGTAATGATGATGTTCAAGGGTTTGTGAAAAAGTATCAGCTGCAAGATAACATTGATACAACAGTCAGTAATTTGAAGCAACGTGCCACTGGTTACGGCGAGCAAGCACTCAGCGGGGCGGGTACAGTCGGCAATAGTCTCATTGCGACACTTACAGTGTTTGTAATGGCGGTACTTATGTTGACAGGTGGTCATAAGTTTTTAAAACAAGTCGCTGATAAGATCTACCGAGGTACAGCGCTTCGTGAACGCCACGAAGAAATTGCTTATAAAATGTATCAAGCGGTCACCGGTTATGTTGTTGGCCAAGTTTCGGTTGCGTTGGTGGCTTCACTGTTTGCTCTGGGCGCACTCTTTTTGTTACGGGTCCCCTATCCACTTCCATTGGCCGGAATAGTGTTTGTTTTTGGTCTTATACCGCTCGTGGGAAATACCCTCGCAGCGATTATTGTGGTACTTGCGACTTTAATATTTAAAGATCTAACCTCTGCATTTATTTTGCTCGCGTTCTTTATTTTGTATCAACAAATTGAAAATGCTACGCTGCAACCAATTGTGCAGGGTAAAACCACTAATCTCCCTCCGCTTGTTGTATTTATTTCGGTAATTCTCGGCGTGGCTTTAATCGGTCCAATTGGTGGTTTGTTTGCCATCCCAGCAGCGGGTTGCGCAAAAGTTTTACTTGCCGACTATCTTGCTCATAGAGATGACATTAAAACCAGTGATTCTCCCAAGACGTTGGTTGAAAAAGTTAAAAATCGAGTTTCAAAAAAATTGCAGTAGATAGTAGTTTATTTGAGTTTTTACAAACAAGGATGAACCCCGTAACAGGATTCATCCTTGAAGGCTCAAGCTGCATTGCAGTATCTGTTTATTATTGTAAATAACCGAGTTTTTTTAAAAGTTGTCGCATGGGTACTGTGATAGATGTATTTTTTAAGTCAGCGACATTATGCCATTTGGCTGTAACAATGTCGTCGCCACAGGTGTAGTGAATATCTGCGGCAGGTAAATCTGAATGGGCGGTAAAATTATGGAAATTCATTTGAACCAATACATCTTCGCCAGTATCGCGTAGAGTCTTTTTGCTTTCTCCTGTAAATACTTCGTCAACGCTTGCGATACGAAAGTCCGTAACGTCAATGCCAACCTCTTCCTGGGTTTCGCGAATTGCGGCTTGTAGAAATGTCTCTCCTGGTTCCACTCCGCCGCCGGGCACTATCCATGTATCTTTGTAAACTCCACCGTCTCGACTTTTTCCTAGCAGAAGAAAATTATCACTAGAAAATATAAACATACCCGCAATGTCTCTTTGTACTATTCTCATTAATAAATTATAGCAAACTATCCTTAAAGATGATTTTGTGTTTTATGCTCGTGACCACACGGTGCCAGTAGGGGTGTCTTTCACCTCTATTCCCTTTTCCTTAAGTTGGTTGCGTAACTGGTCTGACTTGTCCCAATCTTTATCTTGCCGAGCTTGCTCACGTGTCGTAATAAGCGCTTTGATGTCATCTGATGTGTCTGGCTTGATAAGGTTGATACCAAGAAGCTGGTTGATTGATTCTAGTAATTGGTTGAACTCAGTGAGCTCAGACGATGATATGTATTCAAGTTCGGTTAACGCATCTATCGCTATCAGTGCTTTGGGGGTGTTGAGATCGTCCTGAAGGGCGGCAATAATCGAGTCTCTATACTGTGAGAAGTCGGTGCTTCGAGGCATCTCCTCAGTTTGCCAGCGAAGATCTGCTGTTGCCTGCCATTTGTTCAACAAGTTTTGTGCTGCTTGCAAGATCTCCCAAGTAAAATTACCTTCGGTTCGGTAGTGCTTACTAAGTATTGCAAGCTTGAAAGCCTGAAGACCAAAACCTCGTTCTTGAATATCGGTAACTGTGTAGCTGTTGCCAAGTGACTTAGAGAGCTTAGTTCCGTTAACCTTCATGTGGTTATTATGAAACCAGATTTGCGAGAACTGCTTACCGGTAAGTGACTCAGTTTGAGCGATTTCATTGGTGTGGTGTACGGGTATGTGATCTATGCCACCGGTATGAATGTCTATTTGATCACCCAGTAGTGCCCTCGCCATGGCTGAGCACTCGATGTGCCAGCCTGGGAAGCCCTTGCCCCAGGGACTTTCCCATTCCATGTCACGTTTCTGGTCGATTGGTGAAAACTTCCACAGTGCGAAATCAGTCGGGTTCTTCTTGCCAGTGTCTTCGACTCGCGCACCAAAGCGTAGTCCACCAATATCGAGTCGAGCTAATTTTCCGTAATCTTTAAGTCTACTTGTGTCGAAGTAAATGCCATCCTTGACCTTATAGGTGAAGCCTTTTTTCTCAAGCCCAACTATAAAATCGATTTGTTCTGCTATGTACTGGGTTGCGCGTGGCATAGCATCTGGTCGAAGAAGCCCAAGAAGTTCGTAGGCTTCGTGATCTGCAATTCTTATGTATTTTTCTGCAACTTCCCATGCAGTTTTACCTTCAGCAAGTGCACCCTTGAGCATCTTGTCTTCACCGGCATCTTCGTCGCTTGTTAAGTGGCCTACATCAGTAATATTTTGAATTCTAGTAACGTCGTAGCCGCTCGCGTTGAGAGCGCGTGTAAGAATATCGGAATAAATATATGCAACCCAGTTTCCTATTTGTGGTTGGCTATAAACTGTTAAGCCGCAGGTGTAGAGTTTCACCTTTCCAGGTTCGAGTGGCTTGAATTCTTCGATTTTGCGTGTGAGTGTGTTGTAGAGTTTCATGAATAACCTTTCTGATATTTTAGCAGGAATTTTAGTATCAGATAAGGTCAACAGGACTGAATTAGTTCGCCAGCCTTTTTTACTAGTTCGGCCTTTAACTCCTCATACTTCCACTGCGTGGTTTTGAAACCAGCCGCGTAAGCGTGTCCACCCCCTCCAAAGTGTGCCGCAAGATCGCCGGCAATCGGATGATTATTGGCTCTGAGCTTGCCAGTAATTTTGCCATCAGGGTAGGTCTTTAAAGCTACGGAGAGTTCAATATCTTCAGTGTTGCGCAGTTCTTCCATGGCCAGCATTGAGGGGTTGTAATGTGGGCTATATTCTTGAATTTCTTCCCACGGGATATGTATAAAACCAAGTTTTTTGTTGCATAGGTATTCAATTCGCTGAAGCAAGACACCTTTATACGCAACAATTTTTTGTGATTTTCTCATGTATACACGGCGACGTTTGTCGATCTCTGCCATTGAAGCGCCAAGCTTGAGGCAGTCTGCAACAGTTTGTACATTTTCTCCCGTTACTGCTTCTGTGGTAAGTCCAAGTGTGTCGGCGAGTATTGATTCAACAATGTGAGTCGCAGCTGTTGCGTTAATCTCCCAGTTGTTTTTAATAGCGAGATCGTAAACAATTTCGCCAGTTGCGACTGGATCACCTTCCCCGCTGTAGAATTCTGCATGTGGAAGTGGTAGATCATTCTCGGTCGGGTGGTGGTCTAGAATTAAGACCGGTTTTTTGGCAATAGCTGAAAGTTTAGCTCCCTTGAGTGTATTTTCAAGTAGACTTGCAGTGACGGTATCTACGACGATCGTCAGATCAAAGTTATTTGGAAATTCTTCTGTGATTCTGTCGGCGCCTTCAATGTAGCGGAGGTAATCTGGTACATGAACGTAGCCGTAGATGATCACTTCTTTGCCGAGATCTCCAAGGATTTCTTCTAAAGCAAGTGACGAGGCAACGCTATCGCCGTCGGGATTCTCTGGTTGAAGTATTAAAACAGTTTTGATTTCTTCGAAGTTCATTGCATAAGTTTAGCATATGTAGCTTCATATATAGCCCGAATGCTAGAATACTAGGATATGACACAAGGTGCCTCATTTCTAGAAAGAGCCTCTAGCCAGCAGTTTGAGCGCTGGAAGGATGAAGTTCTGGGTGCCGATGGCGGTCCTGGAATTCCTACACCAAGAGTTGTAGATTTTGAGGTGATTGGTTCGTGCCCATATCGCTGTGAATGGTGCTGGGGTCCTGACCACGTGGTTGGGGCGAGAAGTTCGATGTCTCTTAAGGAGCTGCAACGTTCAATGGAGTTGATTGCCTGCGGCAACATGAATGAGCAGCGTTTTGTTATTTCTGGAGGCGAACCAACAACTCGCTCTGATATTGCGGGAGTGGTTGCCGCTTCACTGTTAATCGCAGACGAAACTGTACTTTCTACCACTGGAGATTCACTGTATCGTAATTTGAAAGGAAACGATTTGTGGCACGTGCTTGAAGCTGCCGCCGAAACAGCCACTTTGGCGCTTCCTCTCCACTCGGTTGACATGGCGACTTCTCAAAAAGTTATGCCGAGCTTGCGTGTAAATGCGCCTGTTGATCGAGTCGATATTGTTGCGGGTGTATTAGGCCGGGCAAGTTCGATCGGCAACGCTACTACATTGAGGACAACTGTAACTTCGGAGCAGTCGTTGCAAGACATTTGTGCAATACCCGCTGCACTACTTGATCGTGGTGTCGATCTGTCTTTGGTGCGATGGAAGATCTACGAATATAACCCGCATGTTGGGCCAAGGGCCAATGCTGAGACCACTCAAATGTATACTGTTGACGAAGATGATTTTACTGTAATTGCGAGTGAAGCACATCTTGCTTGGGGCGGTGTATTTAAGGCTATTAACACGCACCCTGTTGCATATTCGGTTGAGAATTATGTAATTGTTGGGCCTGATGGCCATATTAGAATTGTTGATGCGGGTGGTGACGGATTATCACGAGAAACCTACCTTCGTGATTTTGAGCACGGCGGTCTAGCAAGTATTAGTCACGATCCAATTGGTGCACTTGATGCGGTAACTGAGCATATGCCACTTTCCCTATGGGATCCAGAGCTGGTTGATGACGAAGATATGCCGCCGCTCGTTCGTCACTAAAGAGTTGTTCTGCCTTCAAGTGCATGTTTGAGCGTAATCTGATCGGCATATTCAAGATCAATTCCAACCGGTAGACCACGAGCGAGACGGGTTACCTTAACGCTGAGACCGGCTTCTTCTATCATTTTTTGCATAAATAGTGCGGTACTCTCGCCTTCTACAGAAGCGTTGAGCGCTAAGATAAGCTCTTCTATGCTGTCATCTTTGATTCGCTTTACGAGTTCATTTAGATGAAGCTGTTCTGGGCCGATACCATCTATAGGGCTGATAACGCCTCCAAGAACATGGTAAGTACCCTTAAACTGATTGGTTTTTTCGAGTGCAACAATATCAAGGGGGTCTTCAACTACCGCTACAAGTTGTTTGGAGCGTGCTGGATCTGTGTACAAGCTCGAAACTTCTTCGGTACTGTCTATGAGTGCAAACGTCTTTGGGCAAGTCCTGAGGCGGCTATGAAGGCTAGAAAGTGCGTCAGCAAGCTCGGCGGCATCTCGATTAGAACGTTTGAGTATTCCAAGTGCGTATCGTTCGGCAGTACGTGGCCCGACGCCAGAAAGTTTTCCGAGTTGTTCAATTAAATCTTCTAGGGCTTTGGGTAGTACGGTCATAGTTGTGTCAGGTAAGCTAAATTAAAATATGCGGTTTAAAGTCCGAGATTGCCGAGCTGGCCCATCATCGGCTTCATTTTCTCTGCAGCCAGCTGCTGTGATTCTACAATTGCTTGTTTTACGGCCTCTTCAACCCACACTTCAAGTTCGTGAATATCGTTAAGATCAACTTGCTCTGGATCGATTTTAATACTCTTAAGTTTTTGCTCACCACTAATCTGTACAACAACAGCTCCATCGCCTGCTTCAACTTCAACTATTGTCTTGGCTAGTTCTTTTTGAAGTTTCTTTACCTGCATCAGCATTTTAGCTTGGTCCATCATAATATCGGTCTCTCCTTATTTCTTACTAATCAATTATACCAGTTACTTGGTGCTCGTTACTACTAACCAGCGGACGTTGCTTTCCTTCGTCTCGCTGACAAGTGCTCGAATGGAATTGTTTTCATTCGGTACAACAATAGAAGTTGGCTGTAGCAGCTGTACTTGGGCGTTATCTTTGGGGTCCATAGTATCTGGGAAGGTTACGGTACAGGTAGTCTTGCTGGCAATAAGTAACTTCTGAACGTTCTTATCGGTAGTCTCAACAAAACATAACTGATTTCTATGCTGCGGCTTATTGAGCTCATCAACTGCAAGCTGAAGATCTTTGCTAAATGCTTGATGTGTAGAGGTTTGGCTTGGCCAGAGCCAAAAGTAACTAAAGTAATGAAGCGCTACCACGCAAATGAATAGCACTCCTAGTGGCACGAATGCGGCAACGCGAGCATATGGATTTTTAGGAAATGTACGTTTCCACCGGTGCATGAGATGCCTAATTCCGGCCGTCATAAAAATTGCTGCAGGAATGAAGACAACACTACCTCCTCGAGAACCGGAGCTGAGCCCGCTTGCTAATACGAGTACTACGCTGACCACAATTACAGTAAGGTTCAGTCGGTTTACTCGTGTTTTCCAAAGCATTACGATACCAAACAGGATAAATATAAGTTCAAAGAATCTTACGAAGAACACGCCAGTTGTACTAATCACGGGATTGCCGTCTGGTAGTACGGCGACCACTCCAGCGGTGTTGATGATACTATTTTTAATATATTCAGTGAGACTTGGAATTGTCGTAAACCTAAGAATGTTTTTAAGAAACACTGCATTGGTTATACTCAAGAACAGTACCAGCCCAAGCCCAAGTGAAAATATCATCGTGCTCACAATTTTTGTAACTAAGCTTGCAGTTACTGCTCGTTCTCGGAAAACCCTACAGCTGAACAAACTGAAGATTAGTGTCATGCTGGCGTATGGGCCAAGTGGTGTAAATAATAAGCCTACCAATGTTATTGCGAAAAGCATCAGCCAGTTGGTTTTGTGCTCGAGCAGCTTCGTGAAACAAAGTAGAGCAAGAACCAGCCAGAGACTAAATTCTATCGACCCGGTCCCAAGTCGGGCTGTGAACAGAAACCAGTCAGAGCTTATTAAGATAGCGGCACTAAGCAGCGCAGTTTGGCGCCCGAACCACTTCTTGAGCAGGCTATAAAGTGTAATTGCGACAAGTAAGGCTATAAGGACGCTGGGGAGCCTTAGGGCGAGCGGGCTTATTCCGAACAAAGAAATACTCGCCCACTGCAGCAGCGCTTGAACTGGGTATATTGGTAGTTTTATGAATTCACTGAGTGATGTGTGCCTGGCTGCAGTTGCGAGTTCGGGGGCGCTTAGGCCCGGGCCGATTTGGCCAAGTTGCCATCCGAGGAAGTACGCCATGAATCCAATAATAATAGCGTAGGCAAATAGGTAACGGTAATTGTACAGCAGTAGCTGCTTGAGCGTGCGTGTCTTCATTGATAGTAGTATATCACCTGTGTAGGAGCCCAGTCCAAAACTTTCGCCTTCCTCGATCCGTCATCTGCCGCGGTGGATTCAGTCAGCCCCTTTGCCTTGTTATCCTTGATTAAGTCGAGGACAACAAAGACGAACCAAACAAAGCCGACAAATCCTTCGCACACCACAATGAGAATGATTGACACACTCTAATGGTTTGTATCAAGAGAGATGAACTTGAGTTTTTCTGGGTGGAAGTAAAGTTCGATTCTTCCGGTAGGACCGTTACGATGCTTAGCGAGAATAAGATCTGTGATATGTTGACGATCTGTTTCTGGATTGTAGTAGTCTTCTCGGTATAGAAATGCCACGATATCGGCATCTTGCTCAATTGAACCTGATTCACGCAGGTCTGAGAGTTGGGGAATCTGCGGACTGCGGCTTTCTACAGAACGTGAAAGCTGAGATAGTGCAATGACGGGTACGTTAAGTTCTCGAGCAATCAGCTTAAGACCACGCGAAATTTCTGAAACTTCTTGTACGCGGTTAAATTGGTTGCCTGAACTTGAGCCACTCATGAGCTGCAAGTAGTCAATTACAATCAATCCTAGCGGATGTTTCTGAGCTTCTCGGCGAGCTTTGGTACGCATCTCAAGTACGGTTATGCCGGGGGTGTCGTCAATATAAATGGGCGCTTCAGAAAGTTCACCCATGGCTGCGCCAAGCTTCTCAAAATCTTCGTCACTGAGATTACCTGTCCTAATATTCCAGGCGTCAACACCTGATTCGGCAGAAAGCATACGGTCTACCAATTGATCTTTACTCATCTCAAGGCTAAAGAATAACACTGGTTGTTTTTCAATTGTGGCTACGTTCTGAACTAAGTTACCGACAAATGTAGTCTTACCCATGGCTGGTCGAGCCGCTAAGATAATGAGGTCTGAGCGTTGCAACCCAGCTGTTTTGTTATCAAGATCTCGCCAGCCGGTGCGAATGCCACGAAACTTACCTTTATTTTTGTGAAGCTCATCAAGTCTATCAAAGCCTTCGGCTAGGATCTGTTCAATTGAAACCAGATCTTGTTTGGTGTTTTGCTTGGAAACTGCAAAGAGACGTTTTTCGGCTTCTTCTAAGATTTCTTGTACTGAGGTGGCACCATCATTAAAACTGAGATTAACAATGTCTTCAGAGGCCCTAATCAGTTTGCGGCGCATTGATTTTTCGGCAACGATATCTGCGTAGTGTTCAGCATGTGCGGCGGTAGGTACTGCGTTTGTGAGTTCGGTGAGATAGCTTGACCCGCCGATATTTTCAAGTTCACCACTATCTTTGAGGGCGTTAGAAAGTGTCAGTAAGTCAACAGGTTTGTGCTGTTCGAACAGTTTGATAGTAGCTGCGTAGATTGTGCCGTGACGTTTGTCATAAAAGTCCTCTGGCCTTATTTTTTCAGCAACATCGGAAATAACCTCGTCTTCAATTAAAATTGAACCCAGCAGACTGATCTCAGCATCAAGATTTTGTGGTGGAATTTTTGCACCTGCAGGTGCTTTCTGATCTCGAGGGTCCATTGTTAAAACCAGTTCTTACACATTTACTACTTCTCCTCCGCCCATAATATCCTGAACACTAGAGATAAGTGAAGCACTAGCAGGATCAATAGCGGTTTGTGTGACCGAAGTAGAACCGATACTTCGGACTCGTGACTTGTCAACGATTGTACGAATGGTAACGTTATTGCCCGTGACTTCTTGGATAAATTGAGAAATCATCGCTTTGTATTTAGCTTCTTCAATTTTTTTCTGATGAAATCCGAATTCAAATATCAAAACTAAGTCGCTACCTTCAAGCTCTGGGGTCGCCAATTTTAGCACTGTGAAGAGCGGGTTGTTCTTCTGTTTTGTTAAGGCTAAAACTTTCGGCCAGTGTTCTTCAAGTGAGAATGCTTCGGGCGTTTTTGACTCAGTTGGCTGTGTCTTGGGTCTGTCGGTAATTTTACTTTTAACTGGTTCGGCTTTTGAGTCAGGGGCCGTCTGATCGGAATCGGGGGGTTGTTTTTCTGTATTTGCTTGAGATTTCTTTTCGATTCTCTTTTCAGCTGCAGGAGTTGAAGCGGCTATAGTGCGTGTGGACGATGAAATTTTTAAAACTGGTGGCGCAACTGAAAGTAAGATGGTCTCGAGTCTGAGTTGGGGGTATTGAGCTGGCTGAACGGTGAGAAGATCGCTCATTAAACGAACCAAGATATCTGAGTTTTCGCCTGATTTAATGTCATTTCGTAATTTGTGCAGAATCTGAGTGGCAACTGCTGAAGCTGTTAACCCAACCTCTATGAGGGTTTCAAGTTTGCTCATTACTTCGACGCCATTTCCGCTTAGTGCCGCTTCGATCAGGCCTTGGAGTGTATTTTGCGGAGCAAGACCCAGCAGTAGTTCAATCAGCTCTGAGGTGATTGGGTCTGGACTTGAGCTTATTTGATCAAGCAAGCTGATGCTGTCGCGGAAACTACCCCCTCCATGTTCGGCCAATAGTGATAGTGATGCCTCATCGATCTGAATGCCCTCTTGGTCGGCGATATGCTTAAGGTGTCCGATAACCTTTTGTATGGGAATAAGTCTAAAGCCATGTCGCTGCGTACGACTGATGATGGTAGCTGGCAGTTTGTGTACTTCTGTTGTAGCTAAAATAAATATGACGTGAGCTGGCGGTTCTTCGAGGGTTTTTAGGAGTGCATTGAAGCTTTCTGTAGTAAGCATGTGTACTTCATCGATAATATATACTTTGTATTTTGCGGAAACTGGTGCAATATGAACTTTGTCCCGCAGATCTCGGATATCATCAATTCTTCGATTACTTGCAGCATCAATTTCAATAATATCAAGATGGGTTGTTTCGTCTTCGTACGGCAGGTTGTTAATTTCGTGGGCCAAAATACGCGCAATCGAAGTTTTGCCCGTACCGCGCGGGCCAGTGAATAAATAGGCATGACTTAATTTGTCTTGTTTTAAGGCATTTTCAAGTGTTTTAGTGATGTGTTCTTGCCCAACAACCTCGTTCAACGACTTTGAACGATATTTTCTATATAACGCCTTATGGCCCGCGTCAGCAGTTTTCTTTTTTTCTCCCATGATACTTCTAGTATATAGCGGTTACTGCATACTTGGTAGTGTGGAAGTTACAGCACGAACTGTTCTTGGCTTCTGCGCCAGCTTAATAGACAGTACATGCATATCACGCACTCTTCGCAATTGTGCGTAACTTGAAGAATAGCAGTATTTTTACCACAGTCTACTACTCTATATCGAAAATAAAGCCTTGCTATCCATTGGTGTTGTATCAAGACAGGCTATAGTGCGGCTTCGAGAGCGGCCCATTCAACATCGGTATCGTCTTCAGGGAGCATAACGCTGACTTGGTCACCAATTTGGCCCTTAAAGTAGGTCACGCTGGCAAGAAGAATACGGTATTCTTTACCGGCCACTTCAACAAAGTAGCCACCATCATGCTGTAATAATGTTCCGATAACTTGCTTGCGCGGAACCGGTCCAATCTGTTTATAGATAAATCCGCCATCGTCAGCGATTGTGAGCTTAAGGATGTCCCCTTGCACGAGCTTTGATTTACTCGCGTAGTTGGCTGGCACAGGGTAGGTTTTACCATCTGGGCCGAGCATGTTCTGACCGTCAAATACGCCTTCTATAACTTTACCGGCAACCTCTTCTCGCTGAGATTGCGCAACAACGGGATCTTCACCAACAAGGCTGGTGAGTAGCTCTCTAGCTGCCGCTAGGTTTGTTTCCGCCTCAGAAAGAAGCGATTTCAGGCGCTTTACTTGTTTTTCTGGTAATTCTGACATTTGATAAACCCTTACTTTTATTTTTCTCGCAGTATCATTGCCACAATATCATTTGTGTAAACACCTGTCAAATAAGTTTTCCACAGGATAATTATTAGGCTGCTACGAGTTTTTTGAACCGTTCCTCATCACGGTGTCTGCCAGTTACTAGGGCAAGATGGTTGCCCTGCTGATTTACTTTAATAGCCAAGTGTTTACGCATGCCAGCAAAAGCAAGTCCGGCCGCCGTCTCTGCGCGTATACCGGTTAATGCCTCAAGCTCTACTAGTGCGCACCCAAGTTCGGCATTGGTTACCCTGATTATAGATTCAAAGTTTGCAGAAGCTAGCACGGATTTGAGGGTAATCGCACCCGCCTTTCTCACTGCTGTTCCGTCAGCAAGATCGTTCACAGCGTTGAGCTCCACTGCCTTACCTGCCTCAACGCTCTGTGCGAAAGCATCGCTGCCCTCAAGTTGTGCGCCGTACACTTTGGTATCGGGACTTCGCACCAAAAGAGATCTGGATACCCCGGCAAGAAGACCGCCACCGCCTACTGGTACGAACACACTACTAAAATCTCGTTGGTCGGCTGCGATTTCGTCCCCAATGCTAGCTTGACCATTAATTACTTCTTCGTCGTCAAACGGATGTATGAATAAGCCGTTGATTTGCGCGGCTGCTTCCCGGGCATTTATCAGGGCGTCGTCTACTGCTCCCTGTACAAAGTGTATGGTAGCTCCAAGTTGTGTTATTGCATCAACTTTGACTTGGGCAGTAGAGTGAGGCAGGTAAATATGAGCCTGGGTTTCTAAATAGGTTGCTGCCATGGCGACTCCCTGGGCGTGGTTACCCCTACTCGCGGTGATTAGCCCATTCTGAAGCAACTCTGGAGTGCTTTGGTGGGCTGTCAAGGCCTTATTAAAAGCGCCGCGTATTTTGAATGATCCACCAAGCTGGGTAGTTTCGTCTTTTACAAACATATTGGCTTCACCTAGTTTGCTTACCTGCTGTATTTTGGTGCATTCAACGGCTGTGTATAGATCTTGATGAAATGTTGTTTCTTGGAGGCTCATGAGTTGCTGCTTTCAATGGTTTTAAATAGTAAAATATCCCGCTTGAGCGGGATATTGAGTTTGTATACTTTTATGTAACAGCTAATTAGTCCCGCGGTGTTCCTCGGTAATAATAATCATGGCTACTTGTGTGAATTTCTTCATTAACGCCAATGATAACTGCTGCTATTATTGCGTGTCAAATAAAATGTCACCCCATGGATATAGGGTGACATTTTTTGTCGTATAAATCTGGTCGATTATGTTGCTAAATTGGTTATACCAATTCGACTGTAGCGCCAGCTTCTTCCAAAGCTTTTTTAGCAGCTTCAGCGTCGTCTTTGTTAACTTTTTCTTTAACAGCTTTTGGAGCGCCGTCAACGATAGCTTTTGCTTCGCCAAGACCAAGGCCGGTAAGTTCTTTAACGGCTTTGATAACTGCAACCTTTTGTGCGCCAGCGTCTTTAAGAACAACGTCAAATTCGCTCTTTTCGTCGCCAGCGTCAGCAGCGCCTTCAGCAGCAGGACCGGCAACAGCAACAGCTGCAGCAGCAGGTTCGATGCCGTATTCGTCTTTTAGGATAGTTTTTAGTTCGTTTACTTCTAGCACAGTCAACTTTGTTAGGTCTTCTGCGAGTTTCTTTAGATCAGCCATGATTTAAATCTCCGATTAAAATATTTGATATTTGATATTTGATATTTGAAAGTATTTTTATGTCCCCTTCAAGTATCAAATATCAGGTATACGAGCTAAGCTCGTCTATGCGGCTATGCCGCCTTTGCTTCAACACCGTCAAGAAGTGCGTGTAGATTGCCGGAAAGGCCGTTCATAACGCCGTCGAGTGGTGATGAAAGTGTTGCAAGAACCTGAGCAATAAGCTCATTCTTGCTTGGTAGTGTAGCTAATGCCTTCACTTCGTCAACCCCAAGCAGCTTACCTTCTGCAGAAATAGCTCCTGCGAGTTTAAGGTTAGCGTGAGTCTTAGCAAATTGAGCTAAAACTTGAGCTGGCGCAACTTCGTCTTCTGAGCTTACTGCGTACAGAAGCTGACCAACAAGTCCGCTGGTATCAGCGTCTTTTAGGTTCTCGTTCTGTGAAACAGCAACTCGAACAAGTCGGTTTTTTACAACTTTGATTGTAATGCCTTGCTCGCGAGCAGCGCGACGAAGTGTTTGAAGATCAGCTACAGTTAATCCGTCGTAGTGAGCGAATGCGGTCATCTTAGATGTACTAAGAAGTGCGTTCAACTCATCTACGAGACTCTGTTTTTTATCGCGAGTTATCGCCATAGTGACTTCACCTCATAATGTTAAATTAGTGTTTCCAATCCCTAGTAACTAGGGGCGGGTAATCGACCAGATTGTTAACGTTCATTTGAGAGTCTCGGCAAGCTTACCGAAATAAAAAAGCCTTTGGTTCTCGCATTGCCAAAGACTACAGATAAAAACAAAATGTTTGTTTCATGTCCTCGGTAAGTCTTATGGGTGCTTACTGTCTTTGGTAATGATCTTGCCAATTCTACCCCAGTTACCAATATAAGTCAATAACTGGGGTGTGTATGTCTATCATTTAACTACTATGAGTAACGTATAGCAATGCAAATGTGGTTTCGTCTTGCGAATCGGGCGCGGGTCTAACGATTACTGGTCTTGGGGCATCGGCAACTGTTGACCAAGGTACGGTTTCGAGACGAGCTACTACTTCGTCTAGAAGTTCAGGCTTATCTTTGCACACACCAACAAGTCGAGCGTTAGCAAAAAATCGAACACATCGTTCGAGTCGTTCGCGGTGTGCTTGATTAACTTCGGGGCTTCGTTGGTAACGTGCGATATCGACTGCTACGTTTACAATTACACCAGCAAGTTCTACAGATTTACTCCGTGATAGCGGTTCGAACAATTGATTTATTTGGTGTTCTTCATCTGTTGGACCGCTCATCTTTCGTTCAGTGACAACGGGCCATTCTGGCTCGGGGAATGTTTTAGTGTGTACCATTTTGTTTATTCCTTATGAATTATAAATATCGGGCGAGAAGCCCGATATTTATGTGGCTGTGCTCGGCGTTAAACGCTTCGAGCTTCAGGTGTTTTGAAGCACAGCCTTTGTAGGCTGAGGAGAAGTTGCTGCTGTGCTTGACGAATGTTCATACTAGATATTATTCATGGATGCTTAGGGTAAGTCAATAGCATCGACGCTCTGTGATTGACAAATATAGCAATAAAATGTTATAATATAATTGTATGTCAGAACACAGATCATCATTTGGTGGCTCGGGGGCAGCTCGATCGACCACAGAAGAGTTGCTTCACGAAAACGAGGTTCTTAAACAGCGTCTTTTGGAGTCTGAGTTAGCGCGGCTTTGTGATTCGGATATAATTTTGTATTAAACAAGCCTGGTATGCGATTGGCATTTGAAGATATTAAAGAACGAATGCATTAGTAATGACACTGTACTGCTGTTATTTATGGATCTTGATAATTTTAAAGAAATCAACACTATTGCTGGACATACTGGCGCAGACGATGTTCTGGCTGGATACGCAAATTTTCTTGTTGAGCAAGTTAGGGATGAAGGCGATGCCGTTGCTAGGCACGGAAGCGACGACTTTGTTGTGATGGCAAATCTAGATGAAATCCAGAACTACACGGGATTTCTTAAAAGGCTCACTTGTCTAGTTACGGTTCCTTATTCTACTCCAGTTGGCTCAAGGCAACATACAGTTACAAGTAGTGTTGGTGTTACGGTTGTTACAAAAGAGACTCATTATATGGACGCGCTTCAAGCAGCGGATGCAGCGGCAGCGCATGTAAAAACCAAAGGTCGCAACGGTGTTGCATTAAAAATACCAACTAACGAAGTGGAGATAATAGACCTTTTGTATATTCCAATTCAAGAACGGGCACTTGACACTCGTCCGTAGTTCGGTATACTTACACTCGTTATGATTTATTCAACTACTATTATTTCTAGAACGCAACTCGGCAACCTCGGTGGCCTGGTGTGTGAAGCAAAACAATAGTAGATTGAGTATACAAGCATAACCTAAAAAGCCAAGCACAACTCGATCTACAGGATCGATTTTTTGTTTTTTGCGACAGCTCATTAAAGCAACAATGATCTGTCGGAGAGAACAATCCGTTCGATCCCCCACTGTTCACGATGTGAATACGGTTACCTTACTAAGTTGGAGGCACAGATGGCCGATATGGTTCAGACGGGTAAGAAGTCCACTCGCGAACAAAACAAGGAGTTGGTTCTCGCAGCCTTGCGGGCACAGAATGGCCAGAGGGTGGAGGGCAGCTATCCTCAAATCCTGTCGCGGCTTGGGCTGGAAGACACCTTGTCGATCACGCAGTTGCGTCGTGCCCTGGACAGTCTCGTTCACGGAAGCAGCAAGCAATTGCTCGTCCGCAAGGATGGAGTGCGTGGTGCTCATAGTGGCTTCAACGGTCGCTACGTGTACGAGTTTTCGCGCCCGTAATCAAGAATCGACGCAAAGTCGGGTGATGGTAGCTTTTACTTCACGTGATACGATCACGCTGTAAATAAATAACTACTAGCAACGCGGTTCACTACAATGAATACCGCAGCATATTGTCGAAGCGCCACAATAAGTCGCTCCAATATTCACCCGGCTTCTATGCCATTTGTAACGCATGAGCGAATACGCTCTGCGCAAAAAAGCCTCCAACTTAACTCAACTATTGCTTCATTGAATCTAATTTAAACTGAGTGGCACGTTCTGCAGCAAGTCGAGTTAATTCGGCATCTTCACCTTGGTTTACAAATATCATTCCACCGGCGATTGTCGGGTGAACGCTGGCAATGGCTTCGTACATTTGATTGGCGAGCTTACGGTACCCAGGGTGACCCTGCGGGCTAGTTCGCAGTTCCATAAAGTGATAAGCTTCGCGGGCATTTAACATCATTTTAGAACGCATTTTGTGACCAAGCAGTGTTGCATACTGGGCTTGGTATTCGTCGCCAGTTTCGAGCATGGTTTGGTATAAGGCTGCACTTATATCAAAACATGCTTCAAACAGGTCATCAAAGCCAGCTTCGGTGACTAGCTTCGGAATTTCATAGCCATAATGTGGTGTAAGAAGTTGCCACTCCATCGCGTCAACCATGCGGTGGCGCTGAATGTCTCTAAAGATTCCGTAATCGCATATGAGATCAAAATTATAGTGAATGGTTTCAAATGCTCGGCCGGGCTTGTGTCGACGGTTAAGACGTTCGCCAATGAAGGTTTTAAAGGCGTCCTGTTTTTCGCTGTAGCTCCATTCACTGGTAATTGCTGAAAGCTCGGTAAGGCTAAGGGTGCTTTGTTCGTACATCATGTGCGGCAAGGCATCAAGTTCGTTTTTTGGCCAATAATCTGTTAGTTCAACAGCGTTGTCACCGTTGCCTTTAATTGGCTGCAGCTTTTTTTGTTTGGCAAGTTCGGCTAGTTTAGCTCGTGTCTGTGCGCGGTATGCTACCCAGGCACCGCCACGATCGGGTTTGTCAGCTCTTTCTAAGAAGGTCGGCACTACTTTGCGTGCTTCGACGAGTAGACTTTCGCCTGTTACTCTAGATTCGTTCAGCTCATCGCTCTGCAGATGCATGATAAGACTCTCAAGTGCTTGTCCACTAGCAAATATTCCTACAGTTGATTTAGTAGAAACAGGCAGCACAGCACGGGCCGCATCACAAGCCTGAGCCCTAGTTGCAGCCTTCCATGCGCCGTCACGCTTTTCTTCTGGCTCACTCGAGTTGGTGCGGACGTACTGAGTGAGTTTTTGAACTAGCTCAGAATACTTTTCAAAAATGGTATCCATCTGCTTGTTGTAGTGTTTTGTTTCGTCTTTGTTCAGAGTGGTTGGTGTATAGTACTTAAAATTGCCATTTTCATCTTTTTGATCGAAGAATATGTAGCGAGTTGACTGCTCAAGGTATGCCGCCAATCTTCCCCATTCGAGTTTCTTGGTGAGTAGATTGCTGGCGTTTTCTATTACAAAATGCGTGCCGGTGAGTTGCTGCACGCTGTCATCTCCGTAGGCTGTTATAACACGCTTGAGGAGATCACCGTCTTTACCTTCTTTGCCCATAAATTCATCAAGAAGTGTCACGCGCATGTCGTCACCTCGACGACTGAGTCGTGCCATCGCTGCGGCAACAGTTTCGCTACTAATCTTATCTGTGAATACGTAGACATCCTTCTCGGTATCTGTAAGGACTTCGGAAAGTAGTTTCTTACCCTCTTTAGTGATGGTGTAGCTACCGTTTTCATTTTTGATAACATACGGATTAGTCTCGGCCTTTGGTGCAAACACTGCTTGGGGAACTTCTGCAGCGGATGAATCGTGATTCTTCTTTAATCGTCGTAGCATTGGTTCTATCCTTTCCCAAATGAGATTATTTATTGTCGGAATACTCATGAGCTGATCCTCTTTAGTGCAGTCGATGCGGGCAAGTTTCTCCGGGTAAAGTTCGCACAGTTCGTGATATGTTGCCGTGGCACGCCTGAGGTGCTCGGGGTCGGCGTCGTGTATATCTACTTTTTGCGCATCGCCACGTTTTTTTATGAGCTCAAGTGCAGTTGTATGCGGAACCGTTAATATAAGATTAAGATCGGGTTCGGGAGTCTGAAGCATTCCGAATTCTAACTGATCGAGCCAATTGTAGTAACTTTCGCGAGTTTGTTTGTCATCTATCTTCTGGCCTTGGTGAGCCTTATTGGCCGTCATGAATCTATCGGCTAGTACTACATACCCTGCTTCGAGCCACTTGTTTATTTCTTTTGACGCATCAAAACGATCGAGCGCATAGAACAATGAAGGGGTATATGGGCCAAGTTCTACAGCCGTGCCGTAACTGCCTGCTAAGTACTGGCGTTCAAAGTATGAGGCATCTTCATTGTAGCGAGGGAATTTGATCTCTTTCACTCGGTAGCCAGCGGATTTAAGTCTTTGTGATAGTAGTTTATACTGAGTGGTTTTACCAGATCCATCTGAACCTTCAACTACCAGAAACAATCCGTTTCGCAGTGAAGAAGATTGCTCCTGCGGGCTCATCGCGCTTTTAAACCCTTTATTTCTCCTGGCATAGAGCGAGTATCTTTGTAGGCGCGCGGTAGCATTCTCTGCGGAGTCCACTCTTCGATAATTTCTTGTAGATCTGTACCTTGTTGATATTTGCCACTGAAGCCTCCATCGCGTCCTTCACCATAGTTTCCTTCTACTTCACCAGTCTCAAGGAATATAGCCTGGGCAATACGTTCGCCTACGGGTAGTAGGACTGTTTCATGTTCGTTGAGATTGTAGATTTCGAGTGTGAGACGGTTGATATAACCTGGGTCTACCCAGCCGGCGTCAAAACAGATAGCGACACCATTTCTACCCCAGCTTGAACGAGATTTAATTTCGTATGCGCCTGGTGGTTTAATGCCAAAGAATTCATGGGTATGCGCGAGGATTCTTTCACCTGGACGAAGTGGAATTACGGGATGGTCTGCGGGAATACCGTCGAGTAGTTTTACTCCATTGGCGCTGCACCAATCTTGGTGTGAAATTGCTTGTTGAACTTCACCAAAATAACGTTTTACGTCGGTTTCATCAAACGGATTATAGATGTAGCCCTTCTTGGCCTGGCCCGTGCGGTAATAGTAATAGCCAAGTGTAACATCAAGGCTGGCGTGCGAAACGTGCTTTTCGTTGAATGGTACACAAACAATGTGTCCTTCTTCCAAAGCTTTTTTGATTTGTTTGTTACTGTAGACCCCCAAGATAGTACCCTCCATCTAATTAGTGCGGGCCCACCTCCGCGTTTATTCTATTGTAGCAAAGTAATGAACCCGTTTGCTAGCACGAAACACTATATTTAGCGTACTTGCGTGCTCAAGCTTCTAGTTATTGCGTTGCATATTCTTATTTTCTGTACTGGAGGCTCGAGGAGGCTAATAAAAAATTAACCCCAGACTGATCCAGGGTTAATTTTTTCTAAGATCTTGCAGCCAAAACTTAGACTTCGCTAAGAGCGAGGTTCAGGCTGGGGCCCATAGTGGTTGTAAGGCTGATTTTTTGTATGTATACACCTTTAACACTTGATGGTTTTGCGTCTGAGATAGCCTTGAGGACAACCTGAGTGTTTTCAATGATTTGCTCAGGCCTAAAGCTTACTTTACCAACTGCAAGGTGGATGATTGATTGCTTGTCAACGCGGAATTCAACTTTACCAGCCTTTGCAGCTTTAACGGCGTCAGCAACCTTTGTTGTTACTGTGCCGCTCTTAGGGTTTGGCATAAGGCCGCGCGGGCCGAGGATTCGTGCGTACTTACCAAGCTTTGCCATAAGTTGAGGTGTTGCAATGAGCACATCAAAATCAAGCTGTTCTTTGTCGAGTTGTTTAAGGAACTCGTCTTCACCAACAATATCAGCACCAGCTTTTTTAGCAGCTGCGTGTTGATCTTCGGGTGCGAACACAGCGATCTTGATGGTTTTACCAGTGCCATGAGGCAAAGCAACCATTCCACGAATATTCTGATCTGCTTGACGAGGGTCAACGCCAAGATTTACATGCACTTCAACGCTTGCATCAAATTTGACCGTGCTTGTTTTTGGGAGAACTTCAGTAGCTTCTTTAAGGGTATATTGTTTTTCGCCGTCAATAAGTTCATACGCTTTTTTGTAGCTTTTGCTGCGTCGCTCTAGCTTAGAGCGAGTTTTAGGTGTTGGACCTTTCTTGAGTCCAGCTTCACTTGGATCAAGTTCACCTGCTGCAATTTTTTCTTTACGTTCTTCTTTGGCTTCTTTTTCTTCTACTTCTTTGATAGCCTTTGCACTTCGCTTACCAGCTTTAGCGACTTTTGGCTCTTGGGCAACAACTTCGATTACCTCCGCTGGTTCGACTGCGCTTGCGTCAGCGATCGCTGCTTCAAGTTCTGCAATAGTGTTTTTAGCATTTACTTCTAAACCAAGTTTCTGTGCCTGTTCTACTAATTCTGCTTTTTTTGCCATGATATGACTCCTTCGTGGTGTTAGCGGCTTTCGGCCTCCCACGTAATTATGTTTTCTACTGTACTACCTGAAACTCTACTTGCTCGGTTGGCGTGAATACTGGCTGGGTTTCGCTGTCGCTTGAGCGAACAAGACTGAGCCCAACTAATGGTTCAGCTGCGGCTGCTTCAATAAGACTACTTACCGCAGACCACCCCACGTCCTTGTTGATCAAATCATCGCCGTGCTCAATGAGTACGGCACAACGTAATTCGTCTAACTGACCGCCTGTTCCCTGCATGCTCTTTAGTACAACTTTGGCAATATCCACTTGATCAGTTGATACCCAGCCGTGGAGGGCTTCCATCACAGATCCATAAACAGTTAGTGATGTAGCTGCTTCAAGCTGTACTGGACCTGGCATTGTTAGCCTTCGATCTCCACGCCCATAGAGCGTGCGGTTCCGGCAATAACCTTTTTTGCTGCTTCAAGATCATTAGCGTTAAGATAGTTCATCTTTGCTTCTGCAATCTCACTGAGCTGTGCATCAGTAATTTTACCAACTTTTTCTTTGTGCGGAGCACCGGAACCTTTTTTGATTCCTGCTGCAGCACGGATAAGATCATCAGCTGGAACGCCGATAACGTTAAATGTGAATGTTCGGTCTTCAAAAATTTGAAGGTGAACGATAACATCTGAGCCCATAAGATCTTTTGTTTGATCGTTGAATGGATTAATAAAATCCATCATGTTGAGGCCGTATTGACCGAGTGTTGAACCTACTGGAGGTCCTGCGCTGGCTTTACCAGCTGGGATACGAAGTTTTAGATTCGCTGTAATTTTCTTAGCCATAATTTCCTTTGCAGTTTATCACCCTGAACTGGTTTCAGGGTCTGCCTATTAAATTGATTAGATCCTGAAATGAATTCAGGATGACAGCACATTAGAAGCTATACTGTCTCGCATATGTGCGTAACAGATAGATTATAGCAAAAAAACTACTAAATATCAATGGGCGGCACGACTACTGCCTGGAGTGCGGACTTAGCAACTGATATCTCGTGTTCTGTAGGTGCAAGCTCTAGGCCAATAGCAATATCTTCGCCCAGTAAGTCGGCATCAGATAATTGATACAGGGCCTGGCATTCTTCAGCTGCTTTGGTAGAAAGTACTTCTTGAAGAAGGTCGTCGGGTGGTTCTTCCCATAGCGGTAGTATAGTTGACTGATCATCCCAGCTCACTACTGCTGCAACATCCACTGCTTCCGTTAGGTCTCTAAAGTAGACCCTTTGAGCTTCTTCTGCTTCATCAAGTAGCTGATCGGCTACAATTTGCGCAAGTAGCGCAGCTTTGATTGCTTTTCTGGCTCCAGGAGTCAACGGTGTGCCTTCGGGACATACGGAGACGCCTACGATTGTGTCGGCGTCTGTTCGGAGTATCCTTTCGTCAGCCATGCCAGGTGTCTACACCTTTTTAACTTGTAGGGCGTCGAGTTCCACAGGGGTTTCGCGGCCGAACATGCTTACGAGAACTTTAAGCTTGCCTTTAGCGGCATCGATTTCGTTAATAGCTCCATCGAAGCTTTTGAAAGGTCCGTCGATAATACTGACAACTTCACCAATTTTGAAGTCAATTTTGTGCTTAGGATCTTCAGCGCCCATTCGTTTGAGGATTTTGCTGATTTCGTCGTCTGAAACTGGGCTTGGATCTGTTCCTGAGCCTACGAATCCAGTAACATTTGGGGTGTTTCGTACAATATACCAAACATCTTCACCCATCTTCATTTGTACAAGTACGTAGCCTTGGAAGATCTTCTTTTCTACAACTTTTCGTTTACCGTTTTTAATTTCGATCTGCTTTTCTTTAGGTACAATAACATCAAAAATTTTGTCTGCCATATCAAGACTATCGGCACGTTGCTTAATACTATCTGCTACTTTTTCTTCGTAACCAGAGTAGGTGTGAATTGCGTACCACTGTTTGCTCGAATCGTATCGTTTGCTCATTTTTTACTAATCCTTAACTTACTTTAAAAATATTTCTTTAGCGAGTCGTTCAAAGCCAAAATCTAGGCCAGAGGTAAACACTGCAAAGAGTACAGAAAACAGAAATACGGTGAATGTTAGCTTCCAGGCTGTTTTTCTATCGGGCCATTCGACTTTTCGTAGTTCCTTCCAGGAATTTACGAAGTAGCCTCTAAATGGTGAACGAAGAACTGTTCGTCTTAAAAACTTCCATACACGTGTACCGCGAACAGGGGCTGTTAGCTTACTGAAAAATCCACCAATTTTTGAACCAACTTTTTTAAGTCGCTTTCCCATATTTCCCTTAATGTTTCCCTATTAAAAAAGAGCCTATTTGGCTCGTCTAGTCAAATATAGCAAATTATACTGAAGTTTTCAATACGCAACTTATGTGCTATCTTCCAGTGTCT
>CAYNKQ010000014.1:0-30729 GCA_964397855.1 uncultured Candidatus Saccharibacteria bacterium
TACTGCTGTAATTGTCGGTGCAGATACGGTAATGCTCTCAGATGAAACTGCCAACGGTCGTTACCCAATAGAAGCAATCGGTATTATGAAGCGCATCATTATGTATACACAGGAAAACAGTACTGTACGCGCTCAGTTCACAAATGCTCACGGCTACAGTGTTCCTGAAGCTATTTCGGCAGTAATTATTGATCTTGCCGCAAAAGTCAGCGCCAAGGCGATTGTTTCAGAAACACAAACTGGCGCTACAGCAGTCTCAATTAGTTCATGGCGACCTAACTTACCAGTAATAGTGGTTACGCCAGAGAGCCGAACCGCCCAGCAGCTTGCCTTGCTCTATGGTGCAGAAACATTTGTGCGTCCGGTAGATAAGCTTGCTGCCACAAAACTTACCGATTGGTTGCGTACACAAAATATATTCCAAAGTGGTGACAAAATTGTTACCGCATCGGGTATGTACCCAGGTCTAGTTGGCGGAACAGACACAATTAAAGTTCGAATTTTAGAATAGGAGCACTATGAGTAGCACGTACCACTTCCCGAAAAAAACCGTCCGGGATGTGCCCGTGCACGGAAAAAGAGTTCTGGTTCGAGCAGACTATAATGTTCCGCTTGGTAAAAATGGTGAAATCGAAAGTGACTTTCGAATTTTGCAGAGTTTACCAACGCTCGAATACTTACTTAAAAACAACTGTACTGTCTTTGTGGTCGCGCACCTTGGCCGACCGGATGGGGAGGTCAATAAAAAGTATACTCTTGAGCCCGTGTTCAGGCGACTTAAAGAGCTACTCCCGCAAGTTACAATCAACTTTGTTACTTCAACTACAGATGACAAAGCTCGTCAGGCCTGCAAAGCTGCCCAGCCGGGTAGCCTGACACTTCTTGAAAACCTCCGCTATAATCCGGGCGAAGAAACTAATAGCTCAGACTTTGCTGAGGCTCTCAAAACTACGACGAAGCCAGACTATTTTGTGCAAGATGGATTTGGTGTGGTGCACAGAGCTCATGCCAGTACCGAAGCTATTACGCACATCATCCCTTCTGTTGCTGGTTTACTGCTCGAGACAGAAGTTACTGTTCTTCAGACAGCGATGAAAACACCAAAACATCCGTTGGTTGCAGTGGTTGGTGGGGCTAAGATCTCAGATAAGATTGGATTTATCGAACAGCTCTTACCACTTGCGGACACAGTGCTGATTGGTGGAGCAATGGCCAACACGTTCTTAAAATATCAAAATCACCCAATAGGTAAGAGTATTTTTGAAGAAGGCCAAGAGGCCGAAATAGAGCGGATATTTTCACTCGCCAAACCCGGTCAGGTGATATTACCGATAGACGTTGCGACTGCCACCAAGATCGATGCCACTGCGAGCAGAAAAGAATGTTCCATTGATGAGGTTAGCGGAGGGGATTATATTCTAGATATCGGTTCGCAAACAATGCATTTATTCGACCAAAAGCTTGCTACCGCGAACACGGTTATCTGGAACGGAACTCTTGGTTTTGCTGAGTTACCAGATTTTGCGGCTGGATCAGCTGATCTTGCCATGAACATGTCACACCAACACCATAGTGTAGTGAGCGTTATTGGCGGTGGCGATACCGCTGAATTTGCACTCGACTGGCTGCAGGAAAATCCCGAAGCTACATTTACACATATATCAACTGGTGGTGGAGCAAGCCTAGAGCTCATGAGCGGTCTTAAGCTGCCTGGGGTAGAAGCCCTCCTGAATCATCGATAACAGTACGTTGATTGCTATAAATATGGCTACTACTTCAGGTTTTGGTTCAGTCAGGTCGGACAGCTGAGTGTACCTGGCACTGGTTCGCTTGTCAGTGCTGACCAGAACGTGCATACTGTCCTGACTTCTGCGGTGTTGCGGTAATTACACGACGTTATATGCTACAATAAGCATAACTACTACCTAATAAGGCAATACAATATGAGCAGTCGAAGAAAGTTAGTAATTGGCAACTGGAAGATGAACTTTAGCGTCAAACAGGCAACGTCTTATGCCGCGAAATTGGCAAGTAAACAAATACCAGCGGGAGTTACGGTAGGGATAGCACCACAAGCGCTTGCTCTGAGTGAAATATCTACAGCTTTACAAAAAACGAGCTTAAAGCTTGCTGCTCAAAACGGATTCTACAAAGACGAAGGTGCGTTTACTGGAGAAGTAAGTATGACAATGCTTCGAGGTGTCACGCAGTATGTACTAGTTGGCCATTCTGAGCGTAGACACGTGCTGAGAGAATCCAATGACTTTATTCGAGAGAAAAACGCAGCCGCTTTTCGTAACGGAATAGTTCCAATCTTTTGCATAGGAGAAACGCTTTCCGAACGACATAATTACCACACCAATCAAGTGCTGAGCGACCAGCTCAGCCTTGGCCTTGCCGACTTGACTGCTGAAGAGGTTTCTAAGATCATCATAGCCTATGAACCGGTGTGGGCTATCGGTACCGGCGAACAGGCTGGTCCTGAAGATGTACAGCGTGCTGTAGAAAAAATTCGTACTGAAGTCAGTCAACTGTACGGTGCAGATGCGGGCGCAGCGGTATCGATTTTGTATGGAGGAAGTGTCACCAAAGACAACGCGAATTCATACCTATCAATACCTGGGGTAGATGGGCTGCTGGTTGGCGGTGCAAGCTTAAGCGTTCAAGGATTTTGGCCTATTGTTGAGGCAGCCAGCAAGGTAGTGCCCAAAAAGATAACCGTTAATAAAAAAGAGCAATAATTATGGGTTTACTGAAAAAGAAGAAGTCCTCACAACCTGCGCAACCCGACGCGCTATCAATTGACGCTGCAATGGATGAACTGAGCAAGCAGACCGAAGCTTTGTTGAGTGATTTTGGCGAACAGGCTAAAGTTCCAAAACCTGCACTACCAAAAAAGAGCGCCAAATTTGCTCCAAAAGGTAAAAGTTTCGATGTGTTCCATGATCCACGTAAAAAAACACAGCTTAAATCTACTCTTAAAGCTTCTGAGCCCACTTCTCCTGAAGAGGGGACAGGAGCTGCTATTGAATTACCGGAGACACCACTACTCGAAGAACATGCTACCGATAGCTACAATGAAATTGGGATTAGCGATCAAAAACCAGAAGATTCTGAACAGCCAGCCGTAGATTCACCTGCCGTTATTGTGGGTCACGAAGCGAAGCTTACTGTAGCTACCGATAATCAAAGTGGCTCTATAATGCCTGGCGAGACGGCCGCATCTCTAGAAGCTCAGGAGGATGTCGCCGTAGAGCTTGTTGCTCCTATATCTCTAGAATCTCAAGAGCCGCTTAGTTTTAATGAGGAGCCTGCTGAAGGAGAAAGCCAGGTAGCTGAAGATGAGCCGGTCAAAGAGCCCGTTGTTGAAGTGTCTGAAGATGATCAAGCTCAGGTCGCGCCAGAAGCGGAAACAGACGCCCCGCCAAAGGCAGCAGCAGATGATATTTACGTTAGCGGTGAGCTGCACGCTAATAACCTCGTTAAAAATGTTAAACCAAAAGGCTATCAAGCCCTTGAAGATACTGGTGCACCTGCGGTATTTGACACCGAAGAGTACCACCCTGAACTGCATGACTGGTCAAAGCTTGAACATAAAAATGGACCTAAGTGGATACTGCTAGTATTGCTTGTTATTGTTGCTGGCGGACTTGGTTACTTTGTGATTTCAGGCCAAAAATTTCCATTTTAGTTATAAAATCTTGTTTCCACCTTTCCATTTCGTCATCCGCCGCGCTGGACCCAGTCATCAAGTATTGTCTCCATGCCCCAAGCTTCTCTAGCCCTCCAGCTCCCCAGACAAGTTTCATCTTATATTTTCCCTCCTTACCTTTGCCACCAAAAGGAACAAAACCCTCGCCCATAACACCCAAGCCTCGATACCCCTCCAGCTTGTTTCTGACGCGTCAGGACGATGCAAGCATCCTTCACTACTCTTTAGTTATAGGCTCAGACAAGTCCTTCCTTGATTCGTCAGAAAGGAGCTTCCGGGGTTCGGGTCTTGAGCGAATGGGTGGGGAAGCTGTCTCGCGGGGCGAGGATTGTTACTGAGTCTGTCACGACAGACAACACCCGCCCCTACTTGACAAGCCATTCTCGTATTACAATGAGAATATCAAATATCTTTTACTGTATACTAATTAAGCATGGATTTACTCGAAGGCTTAAATGAAAAACAAAAAGAAGCGGTAGAACAAACCGAGGGGCCGGTTCTTATCTTGGCTGGCGCGGGTAGTGGTAAAACTAAAACACTGACGCATCGTATCGCTCATCTTATTTATCACGGCAGTAGTGCTTATAATATTTTGGCTGTCACATTTACCAATAAGGCAGCCAAAGAAATGCGCCAACGTGTCGCGCAACTGCTTGGGCAGAATTCCGAAAACCGTAGCTTTATGCCATACATGGGTACATTCCACTCGATTTGTGTGCGTATTCTTCGTCAAGATGGTGAACAGATTGGTGTGCCAAAGAACTTTGTAATTTTTGACGAATCAGATAGACAAAGCGCTATTAAGCAAGCTTGTAAGCAATTATTCATAGATGAAAAACAGTTTAAGCCAAGTTCTATTAGTGCAATGATCTCAAGTGCAAAAAATGAACTCATCACGCCTGAGCAGTATGCGAGTACGGCAACTCTTCCAGCTCAAAAGGTAGCGGCTCAAATATTCCCAATATACCAAAGAAGTCTGCGCGAGGCCGGTGCGCTTGATTTTGACGATCTCATAGGTCGGACGGTTGATATGCTGAGTGATCACATCGAGCTACAGCGGAAATGGTCAACTCAGTTTACGCACATCATGATTGACGAATACCAAGATACCAACAGTGCTCAATATAAACTGATAAAGCTACTCACAAACGAAAAGCAAAATCTCTGTGTGGTTGGTGATGACTGGCAAAGTATTTACAGTTGGCGTGGGGCTGATTTCAAGAATATTCTCAACTTTGAAAAAGATTACCCCAACGCCACTGTAATCAAGTTAGAAGAAAACTATCGTAGCACCAAAAATATTCTCGATGCTGCCCATATGGTTATTACTAAAAATCAGCAACGTAGTGACAAAGAACTATGGACCAAAGCTGGCGCTGGTTCACCAGTTCAGATCATACAGGTCCAATCTGAGGTACATGAAGGTGAAAGCATAATTACCAAAATTAAAACCCAGGTAGATATGCGGCTGCGCGGTTACGGTGAGTTTGCGGTTTTATACAGAACTAATGCACAGAGTCGTAACTTAGAAGAGGTTTTACTTCGATACGGTGTTCCATACAGAATTGTTGGTGGCACTCGGTTTTATGATCGCAAAGAAATTAAAGATATTCTTGCCTACATTAGACTTATCTACCAAGCGGAAGACAGAACCAGTTTTTTGAGGATCGTCAATGTTCCGACTCGTGGAGTGGGTGCCAGAAGCTTAGAAAAGTTCTTCGAGTGGGCGAGCGCCAATAACCTTAAGCTTTCGCAGGCCTTGAACCAAGTCCAGACCTGTACCGCTATCTCAGGCAAGGCATACAAAGGGTTGGTAGATCTAAGCAACTTGATTCAAGATCTCCGAGCACAGGCCCCGGCTACAGCAGACGAAGAAATCGACAACGACAGACTGAGTCTGCGTGTAAGCGAATTTGTTGATGCCGTAATTCGTCGCAGTGCATATCAAGAATATCTTGACGACGGTACTCTACAATCAGCCGAACGCATAGAAAACGTCAAAGAACTCAAGAGTGTTGCCAAAGAATACGACGCTCTAGGGCTCGACAGCTTCTTAGAGGAAGTAGCGCTTCTTTCTGGTCTTGATACGATTGACGAACATAGCGATGCGGTAACTCTCATGACACTTCACGCAGCAAAGGGCTTGGAATTTCCAGTCGTATTTATGGCTGGCATGGAAGAATCAATATTTCCTCATTCTCGAGCGTTGTTTGATGCTTCAGAAATGGAAGAAGAACGACGGCTTTGTTACGTTGGCATGACGCGTGCTCGTGAAGAGTTGTTTCTGTACCACGCGAATAGCCGAATGCTCTACGGCACAAGTTTACATAACCCAGCCTCGCGGTTTTTGAGTGATATAGATAGTGAAGCTTCGGCCCCAGAAACAAGCACAGAAAGTATTTTTAAACCAACCGGTATTTCAGAAACACCAGATTATATCCCAGAACCGGGTATAGATATTGAACCTGGGGTTCGTGTAAAACATCAAATATTTGGAATTGGCACCGTTGTTGAAGTCGACGGCGAAATGCTTTCCATTGCATTCAATGGTAGAGGTGTGAAAAAACTTAACGCCAGTTTTGCGCCATTGGAGCTGCTCTCATGAAGAAAATCTATGCTGCACTAACTCGGATTGCATATACTCTGACACTGCCGCTCACCGGTATGTTTCTCCATAATTCAAAGCGAGTTCGAGTACTAGTTACGTATAAAGAGGAAGTCTTGTTGCAGCGTACCTGTATTGGCAGTCAAAAATGGAGTGTGCCGGGTGGTGGGGTTGAAAAGAATGAAAATCCTATAACTGCGGCGATTCGAGAGACTGCCGAAGAAGTGGGTGTGGCAATACCTGAGGCTCAGATAAAATGTTTGGGTGAGCAGCGTCGATCTGCTCGTCGGGGTAATTGGCCGATGGTGGATGTTGTGTTCTACGAAGCGAAGCTAGACAGTAAACAGAAACCACGTATTTCTCGGCCACTTGAGATACTTGAAGCTCGCTGGTTTAAGATTACGGATCTACCAGATAACTGCAGTGATACACTCATAGCCGCTCTTGAGCTTGAGGGTAGCAGGTGAGAAGTGCGTAGTATTGTAATTGTATTTTTATAGTACTTATGCTATAATTATAGTTCATAAAACCAACAATATCTAAAATTCATCATGTAAAGCTATGGTATAATAGAACGCACAGATGAGATGATTACAGTGTAATCGAGCTCATTTATTTATGAAAAAACGAATTTTATATAGTCTAGCGGTTCTTGGGGTGATTGGCGTTGGCCTTTTTGCGCGCCCTAAAATTGATGTACATGCCGAAGACACACGAGTGGTTACCGTGCATGTTGACGGTGAGGCGAAGACGGTGGCTACAAATGCTACTACTGTTAAAGATGTGCTTTCTCGGCTCGATGCCGATATCAGTGAAAATGACAAAACCGAACCAGCGCTTGATCAGCAAGTGAAGGGTAACGATTTCACCATAAACGTCTACCGCGCCCGGCCAATTACCGTTGTGGATGGAGCTAACAACTACACCGTTATGACTGCCGAGCGTTCTCCAGCGCAAATTGCAAAAGAGGCTGGTTTTATCACCAAGCAAGAAGATGAATTTGGCTTCAAGCGTTCAGATGATCCGTTTGAAGGCGCTCCAGGTACCCAGATGGTTATTAAGCGGGCTAAAACCATTACGTTTGATCTATACGGTACATCAGATACACTTAGCACCAACCAAACAACAGTACAAGAACTACTCAACGAGCGCGGTGTTAAATTGGATCCTTCGGATGAACTAAGCGTACCGCTTGAATCTCGTATTACGGAAGGTATGACCATCAGTTTGGTGCGAATCGGCAAAGAAGTCCAGACTGTGGAAGAAGTTGCTGCGTTCCCGGAAGAAGAAATTAAAGATGCCCAGCAGGCCGTTGGCTACAAGAAGATTCAGACTCCAGGTAAGAATGGTAAAAAACTCGTTACTTACGAGCTCATAAGTCGAAATGGCGGGGAGTCGATCAAGACAGTCATTAAAGAGATTATTACCGAAGAACCTACCAAGCAGGTTGTAGTGATTGGTGCCAAGCAAGCGTTAAATATTCCTGGTGACTGTGGTCAATGGCTAGCACAGGCTGGAATTACTGATCCAGACGCACTGTGGCTTGTTGGTAAAGAATCGGGCTGTCGGCCAGGTGCCGTTAACCGAAGCTCGGGCGCTTGTGGTATTCCTCAGGCTCTGCCATGTTCAAAACTTCCGTGCCCACTCGATGCAACCGGTGCAGTCTGTCAGCTAAAATGGATGGAAAACTACGTGAAGAACCGTTATGGTAGCTGGGCAAAAGCTCGAGCATTTCACGCCAGCCGTGGTTGGTACTAGGCGATAATTCTCTCTCCCTCCCAGTAATCTGCTACACTTAATCTATGAAAATATACGATAGCAGCGAATATCGGGCTACTGTTGATTGGCCGTATTCGATTTCGGCCGGATGCATAGTCTATAGATTTGTTGATGGCATGCCAGAAATCATGCTCCTTAAAAGAGAGGTTGGTCATTCTCATAACCCACAAGATGTAGCGATTTATAGTGCACCTAAAGGGCACAATGAATTTGACGAGACTCTGATTCAAACTGCACTTCGCGAAACCAAAGAAGAGTCGGCAAGTATTGTGAATATAGAAACCTACCTTGGCTCAACTCTGAGAAACTTTTACCATCCGGTCTATAATGTTCCAATAGACAAAACCACACATTACTTTGCCGGTTTGTGGCAGCAAGACACGGAGCAAATGGATGGTGAACATGACGGCAAACTTTGGGTGACACCCGAAGAGGCAATCAAGCTCTTGGAAGAAACTTCCGCGCCACGTGGTGAAGCAGAGATGGTGAGACGACTCCTTAAGTTCTTGGAACTCGACAATGCCACCTAAAAAATCACTCGGGCAGCACTGGCTATTTGACGAATCAAGTCTTGAGGCTATGATTACTGCCGGTGCCATCAAATCAACCGATACAGTTGTAGAGGTGGGTCCTGGCCTTGGTCCACTTACTAAGAAGCTCTGTCAAAAAGCTGACAAGGTTATTGCCGTAGAGCTTGATGACGTGCTTGCGGCCGGACTTGCTGACAAAGTAAAAGCTAAAAATTTAGAGGTAGTACACCAAAGCATTCTCGATTTTGACACTAAAAATCTTCCAGCAGGCTACAAAGTAATTGCTAACATACCGTACTACCTAACTTCAAATCTCATTCGCAGGATGCTAGAGAACCCTAACCCGCCAAGTGTCATGGTGTTACTTATTCAGAAAGAGGTTGCCGAGCGCGTGGCAGCTGGCCCAGGGAGTATGGGAATACTGAGCGTAGCTACCCAGTACTATGCGGAAGTATTGCTTAGAGAGCTTGTGCCTGCAGAACTATTCACTCCACCACCAAAGGTGGATAGCCAAATCATTCAGATTTCTCGCCGCCAAGAATCCTTATTTCCGGATGTTGATACAGAACTATTCTTCAAACTCGTACGGGCCGGTTTTTCGGAAAAGCGTAAAAAACTTCGTTCTTCACTCAGCGGAGCTCTACAATTATCGAAAGAACAAACGGACTCATTCCTAAAAGAGGCGTCTATTTCGCCAGATGCACGTGCACAAGAACTCACCCTCGATCAGTGGTACAGCCTCTATAAAAGTGTATTTGCTAAGTAGCTAGTAGTCGCAAGAAACAGGTAGTATGTATGCAGACCTCTTTTGCTGCCGTGTACCTTATTTAACGTTGAGACTAGTTGACGCTTATGGTATAATATAGATATTGGAGGATTTTCCAATACTTTCTAGGGGCTGATATAGCTTTAGACGGAGAGACCTTAACAATCTGCTTTGCGTGTTGACTAGTAAACACAATTTACTTTTTTAATTGCAAAATCTTTTGCTCAGCGTGTAGCTGGTGCTGTAGAAGCTGTAAAAAGCTTTTCATTCGCTCCAGTTCGCGCGACAGTTTTAGCTTAGCTAAAACCATCGATCGTACGACGTCAGATAGTGCGTACTCGGTGTCATATTTATCTGGCTTGGTTGTGTATGATTTATCAGCATACACCTCGACACTTTTCTGATAACAAGCCACGTTTATTTTTGTTTGTTCGTTAGAACTGAGGTTTGTAAAATTCCAGAATAAACTACACACGTAGAAGAGCAGATGTTACTTTTCGGACCCGGGGGCAGTACCCGGCAGCTCCACCATATCTGATTAAGACTCTACCTCAGGGTCTTTTTTCGTGTATTGTGCGACGATAATTGAGGTCAAGAGTGCTTTGTAAAAACTAGATTTTGCGACTAGTCAGTCGGAAGTTTCCAGTCGTCGAGTGTGGCTCGAAGGCTTTCGGCGAATGCAGAGCTGTCGCCTTCAAGTTCAGTACCGTGCCAAGTTGCTGTTACATCCGCAAAGACTAGTTTCAGCTCATCTGGTAAAGATAGCCCTTCGATAGCTTCAAAGTCTTTTCTATGACCAAATACATAGCCTTCGGCGAGCTCACTTTCAGTTGGGTAAAGGGGGACGACTCGAGTAGTTCGCCCTACTGGCACTCCCCATGGTCCGTGTTCACCAATGTCATCACGATTTATATCTGTTAGACTAAGCTGAATGAGACTATTTCTTAGTTCTCGATCTGACTTGATGGGGTGTTTACGCCCCTGCCGCATCCAAGTAGCCATACGAACTACTGAAAAAGCCCCACTCTCTTGCAAGCCCTCGCCTTGAGCAAACATTAAGCCATCGACTGGCTCCGTCCCTCTACCTCCGCCGAAATGTTCTCTTACCCCTAAAAGGTATTTACCCTGCTCACGTAATAATGCGACAGGATTGGACTCTGGACGTGGACGCTCTAGAACAAAGTCTAATGTATCTACAATTTCAGTAGGTGGTGTATCTCCAAGCAGGATTTGCTGCCGTATATCGTTCAAATGCTCAGCCGTTTGGCCGTTTAAGCCATCCTCGGTGATATAAATGTATGTTCCTGACGGTCCAAACTCATAACTCATAAAAACTCCTCTTGAACAATTGTAGTCTTCGTATGTCAAATAATGCAAGCGAAAGCACTATACAGCATTCAGTGCATCACCCTTCGGGTACTATCCCTATCTGATGCCTATTCCATTCAACGTACAGTATCTGCTTCCAACGCCTCTGTTCTTCTTCAATCAGGTGCCAATTTTTTCGGCATAGGTCCACCAAAATACTTGTGCTTGCAAAATAAATCAATTTTCAATTTAATAATTTTATGGATCGAGCAAAAGTTATTGTAATCGAAGGCTGGAGCACGCCTAGAGATCTGTGCAAACGCAACCTTGAGCGTAGCGGACACGACGTATTGGCTGTCGCAAGTTCTATAGGACGTGCTGCTCATTTATTAACCTATTTAGAAGAGGACCAAATAACGTTAGACGTGGCTATTCTAGGCGATTATCTTTTGGCTGGAGGTGATGATAGCACAGCCCGTGAGGGACTAGCCGAAGCCATTCAGGAACGGTTTCCAGGAGTAACAGTAATTGGATGGAGGTCGACAGGCAGGATTGAACGGGCTGACGTTGAAGCTGCCCGTGATGGTGACAATGCAATGTTCGGTTTGATGAGCTTGATAGGGGGTCTGCCGCAAAAACGTGGCTCTTAGATTCTCATATATTAAGTTTGTGCCTGTTCCGCTCAACATACAATAAGTCTTTCCACCACCTCTGTTCAGCTTCAATCTGGTGCCAATTTTCTCGGCATAGGTCCATCATTTAGGCCAAGACCCTTTCACGGAGTCTTTCTTAGTATTGTACGAGACTGACTAGGCAGCGGATACAGTATAGTGAAATCAGAGACCGTTCAGAATATTGACGTTTATATAATAAGTTGTTATTATATATCGCATGTTAGTACCCTCCGGCAAAGCAGTCCCATTCAATCCTGAACTACGTGGCGAGGTCGACCCTCTTTTTGAAAGTGACCGCGTTCCGGGTATAGGAAATAGACCACAGGAGATGCGGCACAAGGGCTTCCAGCTTGGGCAAGTACTTTGTGAAGCTGGAATTCTTGTAGCACCCCTCGAGATTGTACAAGAATGGTCCGGCCCTATAGGTAGCACCGTGAAGATAAATCTTCTGTTTCAGAAAGCAGTTCCTCGTGCGAGTCGTAAAGGCTACGGGTCCCTTGGTAACAAAATAGTGCCCAATACCCAGATACTTCAATTTGGAGATGTACAATTTGTCGAAGGCAGCGGCGACGAGGTTAGTCAAATGACCTTAGGGGACGTAGCGTGTTTCTTCTTGAAGCTTGAAGAGGCCGAAGGCTCTCTGGGTGGTGTATCAGATGGGGCTGTGCGACCTGACTCGTCTGACGAACATTTTGTTGCACAAGGTATTGTTGATGGATTCCCCGTGCATCGTAAGACTGGCATGCCAGTTGGGCTGGGCGTCTAGCAGTACGTGCACTACTCTCTGGGTATAGGCCTCTCCTGTACCTATTTTGACCGAACTTCAGCGTTCAACCTATTAAACAGAAGGCTTGTCTGGGACTGGCAAGTCTGGGGATTAATATGAACTTGATTATTGCCATAGTATAGAATACTATTATAGTCAATTATGTTGAAGAAATACATAGAAAGTGCTTCCACACAAGGTGGTGTGTCTGCAGAAGATACTGTGCCACAAATTGCCAAGGCTTTCGACGAAGGAATACATTTTTTGCGTGATCCAGAGCGATTCAAAGATCCAATAACGAACATAATCGCTACATCAGGACTTCGGCTCATAGGTAGTCGTGCGGTTGCCGTGGCACTACTACCGGAACTTGACCCAGAGACCCTGAGCTTCGTTGTGCTCTCTCAGCAACGAGGGCTGGTTGGCGTAATAGCGCTTCCGCACCGTTTTCACGAACAGGTAGCTAGTGACCCAATACTACAACTTGGTGCTACCGCCCAGATGATAGAGAGAACTCATCTGTTTTGGCAAGGTTATATGCGCGGCGAAGCTGGCTTAATTGAAAACTCACGCGCGAATGCAGTCGAAGCAGGTGTTGTATCCGCCATCATGCAAATGGCACAAGATGAAGGGGTTGATTATGAACTTACCCACGGGCATATGCTACAGGTCCTCGACTACCCCGATGGTGTACGCTCACTGGGGCAAGGTGACAGCACTGGTGAGGTAGCAGCGGTACAGGCTGACCATATCAAGCCTACCGAACAGGCAACCTCAGAGATGTTAACCTTGGTAGGGAGCGTTGACGCCGTTGGCCACATGTCTGGTGACAACATGACAATAATGGGTGAGATGCTACGATTGCAAAAATCAGGAATAGTAGCCAGCTACAGAGATCTTGAATACTACTTAAGACAAGTCGGAAGCCCCGTGTTTCTGCACGCCATACCGGCAAATCACTACGGAAGACACATGCAGCCGAAGGATTTGCGCGGTGAAAAGAAAACCGAGTTTGGCTTAGGTATAACTAGATGCGGCGTCAAAGGAAGTACTCCTCCATCGTTAATCCTAGATGATATCGGTGAAACATACGAAGAGAATGTAGAGAAGCTCGACAGGGCTGGTGTATTTGTCGTCGATAAAACATGGTTAAACGCTAGAAATAACTAATCGCCTCGGCAGCGTGCATTGTACACCACGCATTGAAGCCGGGATATGCTCGTGCAATCAAGATTTTATGATAAGTTAGCGGTTGATGTGCTATAAAGTGTTGCCAGGGCATCACCCTTCGGGTATGAGCCCAGTCTCACGATGCATCCACTCTGCAAACAGTAGTTGTTTTACCTAATCTGTTCGTCAGTAATCTGGTGCCAATTCTTTGGGCGTAGCTCCGCTATTATCGAAGTGTGATCTCATTTGAGGTTATTTTTTGTTTGCTAAAAACGTTTTAAGTTTTTCGAGTAGTCCAGGGTACTGAAAAGCCTGGGCAGGATCTTCCACCACCTCTAGTTCGCGCCACTCTAAATCAGATATATCGTCTTGAGCAACAGGTGTTCCTTCCCATTTGGTTATTACAAAGACACAATCTACAACCGATATAGGGGGTGTGTTGCTGGTGTCATACTCTCGATCCCAGACATCCAGTAGCGTGAATTCCTGTAATGTGACACCAAGCTCTTCCATTGCTTCTCGCCGCGCTGCGTCGTAAGCACTTTCGCCGTAGTCGACAAAGCCTCCTGTAAGTTGCAGCCGACCATTCAGGTCCTGCCTGGAATCATCAGATCTACGTTTGGCCGTAAGTATCTTGCCGTCTTTTATGAAGAGTGTTGCAACAGATGCTTTTGGGTTATTCCAAAATTGCCAATCACAGGCGGTGCATTCAAACGTGGTACTACCTTTTGCCGTAATTGAATCTTTTTTCCCACATTTGGGGCAGTAGATGAAGCTCATTGATAACCTTTCAATTATTAGTAATCTTATAATATCACTGTGTATCACCCTTGGGGTGTGAATCTAGTCCTGTAGTTGTTGATACGGGTGGGGGATGGGTTGACAGGGATGATAGCTGACTGTGGGCTAGTAACGGGTCGTAAACCAAGTGACCTTGATGCATTTTGCATACACTTTGCCCAGGAACCCGGCAGGGCGCGTTCATAGCTGGAAGGTAATGGGTCAAGTACCACAATATTTTGATCAAGAGGTATAATAGATCGTATGACTGACGCAGACTATCTACCCAAGACCTATGATGAATATATTAATGCTTTTAGGATCATGGCCTCGCTTACTGACGCCGGCCTAGATCATATTGAAAATGCAACGTTCACCTCTATAGAAGATCGTGCAAAGACTCTCAGTCGAGCTGCCGAAATGGTTGAAACGATAGCAACCATTAGGGGCGATTCGGGCCTTCTGCACGATATTAGACCGGCTACTCCTGAGCAAAGTTTTCAATCAGAGATGTATGCCACTGAAGACCGTTTGCGTGCTCGGTTGGTTTCATTGGGATACAGGTACATTCAGTCACCCTGGATGAGCCAACTCGATGCCAGTAAATGGGTTAATCCATCATAATTTGTTTTTCAGTTACGTAGTCTATATACTATTTATTGCAGAAAACAATATCTCTTACAACTTACATCGACAAGCAGTGCTCGCACTTGCTCTTGAGCTTGAGGGTAGCAGGTCGGTAAGGTATAACTCGGACGATCCAGCGCGGAGTGCTTCGCCAGAAGGGTTTGACTGCTCGGGTTTTGTGCATTTTGTGATAACAAATTCCGGCGTACAGATCCCTGACTATATAGGTATGGACAACCAAAGACGGCCAATTCGTCATGCAAGCGAATTCTGGGACCATTACGGCCTACATGTAGGCGCAGCGCCAAGTCCTGGGGACCTTATATTCTTCACAAGGCGTGGTATCAGGCCATCGCATATGGGAATACTCATAGATTCTGAAACATTCATACATGCACCAGGGAAGTCTGACACAACGGTGAAAATCAGTTCGGTAGAAAGGCTAGCACGGCGAATAACTCTGCCTGAGGGATCAATGTATCCCGTGAATCCCATTGGCTTCAAGGCGTTACCAGTGCCTTCGGCACTATTGGGCGGCCGTTTTCACCAAGAGATTGCTCAGTGATTTAACCGCATTGACTTTTTAAAACAGTAGTGCTATAATGAATAGTATTGTTTTGAAGAATCCAGGTTTGTTCGGTTAATTCCATGGTTTCAGCAGAAGCAATCATAGGTATTAACTAAATAAGCAAAGGATTCTCTTTTTTATGCCTTATAATCACTCTAACTCACGCCGTTCTTACGGTGGTAATAACAACCGCGGCGGAAACAATCGTTTTCGTGGCAATGGTGGCGGTAATAACCGCACCCGAAACATGGTAAAAGGTCGTGGCCAGTACATTGACCCAGCTAAGTTTGTAAAACCAGCTACCTTCCAAGAAGAAGAACCATATGTGCCAACTCATGCATTCGCTGATTTTGCCGTACACGAACTTCTTAAGCAGAATATTGCAAACAAGGGTTATGTAAACCCTTCACCAATTCAGGATCAAACCATCCCACTCGGCCTTGAAGGTCATGATGTTATTGGTATTGCAAACACTGGTACTGGTAAAACAGCCGCGTTTGCACTGCCAGTTTTACATAAACTTATGAACAATCCGCACAGCAAGGCGCTTATTATTGCACCTACTCGCGAGCTTGCTCAGCAAATCGAAGACGAACTTCGTTCAATCGCAAAGGGAAGCGGCCTTTCAGGAGTGCTTCTTATTGGTGGAACACCGATGGGTCCACAGCTTCGCGATCTACGCGCTAAACCTCGTGTTGTCATTGGCACACCTGGTCGTATTAAAGATCACCTCGAACGCGGTACACTCCACCTCAACACTTTTGACCAAGTAGTTCTTGACGAAGTAGACAGAATGCTCGACATGGGATTCCTCCCAGACGTACGCTTCATCTTAGGCGAACTTAAAGAAGATCGTCAGTCATTCTTCTTCTCGGCAACTATGGACGCACCTGTCAGAAATCTTATTCAGAGCTTTTCAAAAGATCCTGTTTCAGTTTCTGTTAAAACAAGTGACACTAGTGATAACGTTCACCAGAACGTTGTGCACTACAATTCAAAAGAAGATAAAATGGAAAAACTCCACGACCTTCTTCTTAGTGACGCTGTAGAAAAAGTAATCATCTTTGACGAAACGCAGCGCAACGTAGAACGTCTTATGCAAGAACTTGTGAGTCGTGGTTTTGCAACTGATGCGATTCATGGCGGTAAAAGCCAGGGTCAACGTCAGCGTGCGCTTCGACGCTTTAAAGAAACGGAAATTGATATTCTTGTAGCAACCGATGTTGCTGCTCGTGGAATCGATGTTAAAGACATTACCCACGTTATCAACTACGCTATCCCACAAACTTACGAAGACTACACCCACCGCGTTGGTCGTGCAGGCCGCGCCGGTAAAACTGGTCACGCTCTTACGTTCATTGTAAAGTAGATAATCTACGTTCGAATAAAATAGATCTACAGCTAGGTGGGTCTATTTTATTACTATAAGTACTTTGTACTAAAATTACTTCGGTGCTAGGCTAGAAGTATGATTCGTAAAACAAAAAATAGATTCTTACGAAAATTTGTACATAAGCACACTCAGTTAACTGTGGCCGACGTGGCTGATGCCAGAATCTATATTGCTGGTTTTTGGAAACATTTAACACGTACGCATACTAAGAGCAAAGACACATTAATTGGACTACCTCATACGTATTTAGTGCCTGCTTATGAACCAGATTCAACCTTCACGTTTGACGAAATGTACTACTGGGATAGCTACTTCATGGTGCAAGGCATGCTTGGCAACCCAAAGAATAAGACTCTCGTGGTTGGCATTCTGGACAATCTTTTCTACCTTATAAAACAATATGGCATGGTGCCAAACGCTAATAAAACTTATCTACTTTCACGTTCACAACCACCGCTACTTACAAGTTTTATTTTTGATGTATACGAAGCATTTAACCTTGATAAGCGCTGGCTGGAACAGGCAATTAGATATGCCAAAAAAGAATACGAAACCGTATGGATGGGGACGAAGAAGCCGTTTGATCACCTTGTATACAAAGGTTTGAGTCGCTATTACGACATAAATGTTGTGCATGATCTTGCGGAGGCTGAAAGTGGGTGGGATATGACCACGCGCTTTAGCAGAAAGTGCCTTGATTATGTCCCAATAGATTTAAATGTGTACTTGTACAAGTATGAATCTGACTTTAAAAAGGCCGCGCTCTTATTAAATAAGCCCGACGAGGCAAACATGTGGCATTCTGCGGCTTTAAAACGCAAAAAGACAATCAATGAGCTTATGTGGAACGATCGCCGACAAGGCTTCTTCGATTTTAACTATAAAAAACAAGTCCAAAATCCGAGTGCTTCGCTGGCAATGTATACTACGCTCTGGGCGGGTTTAGCCACTAAGGCTCAGGCCAAAGCACTCGTGAAAAATCTCAGCAGATTTGAACTAAAAGGCGGGCTTGCAACGACCGAGGATCCGGCCCTGCAGCTGGTGCTACCTCAAAAAGTTCCAGTTCAGTGGGTGTACCCAAACGGATGGGCCCCGCTACACTTTTTTGTGGTTCGTGGCTTGGAGCGATATGGTTATAAGCAGGAGGCTTCACGAATAGTGGGCAAGTGGCTGCGGACTAACCTGAATTGGTACATGGCTCACGGTGTATTTTTGGAAAAGTATAATGTTGCAGACCCGGAAAAGCCTTCGACCGAAGGCCTGTACCCGAGTCAAACTGGGTTTGGTTGGACAAATGCTATCTTTGAGCGTTTCTGCCAAGACTACATAGACGGAGCTGGGTAGTAGAAAACGGAGCCAGAAACCAGGAAGAGGAATCTTGATCCAGTACAAGAAGAACAAGCTTGCGGCTAGTGTCCGTTGCTAGACCAGTGCCAAGGCTCGCTAGGCAAGTTATAAACCCCATATCTATTAGCGTTAGCCTTCATCCACTTAAGGCAATTAGCATTCTTACCAAGTGACACCCCATTACACGCAAGATCTACGGCAAGGCCCCACTCGTGCATACTCGTTCCAGGCTTTGCAGCAGGGTAGCCATTGTTTGAAAGCCACTTTTGAGCAGCTGGGCTGCGATAGCTTGCAGCAGGATAGGGTACCTTTGGATCTTGATTGCCCTGAAGGTTGAACCCAGCTTTACTGGCAGCAGCTCGTAGTTCTTGAATATTTTTTACCCATGCTTGGTTTACGTGAATATTTGTATCTTTAATCTGCTGGGTAGAAACATCGGTAGCTAAGCCCTTGGTGCTGGTTTTGCAAAGTGGCTTCACAGGGCCGCCCTTTGTGTACGCTTTGCAGGTTTCCGGTGCAAGAAATGGTCTATCGCCAACCTGCACAATAAAGTTAAAGATCGCTTGCCTACTCATCCCAGAAAGATGCTGCTTAGACCAGGCGGAAACTTCTTTAGCGGTTGCTGTTCGGTTCATGCATGATTTGTATGTTCGTTGTATAAAGCTGTCGAAACTGGTGGTATAAGCAACTCGTTGACCTTCTTTTGATTGCAAAAGATTTGCTGCTAGTGATTCACTATTAAAATTTGAGGTCGTATATTTACTTTGCCAATGGGATGCACCATTGGGGTCTGGTTTTCTATTTAAGAAGGCAGAGTATGCGCAGGTAACTACCGCCGGTGAATCTTTCGGACTAATCGCCTTAGTTGTTGCAAAAGTTCTGAACACTAAAAAGCCGCCAGCCAACGAAACTGCCAGTACTATAACAGCGCTACGATGCCAGTCTAATTTCTTGTGGTGATGGTGGCCACCATGACCAGTTACAAACTTCCCGTGGTTGTCTCGGCCGTGCTTTGATTTTCTGGCGAAGCGTTTTTTAAGCGTAGAGATTTTCTGAGCTACGGTTGGCCTATTGAGACCCGTAAGATCAACTGATTCAGGATTGTGTTTGTTCATATTTTTTTTATGTCTAGTTTACTAAGTAGTACTATACTCCTGATCGACCCTATCCGCAATCGCTCCGGTGAGCGGGGTATACTAAAAGGTATGAGCAGCCAGCCTGAGTTTCTCACATCTAAAATCCTCAACGACGTGGGTGTTGTCCACGGGTGGTTTATGCGTTATGGCGGCGTTTCTGATGGACTCTTTAAATCTCTCAACGGTAAAAAGGGCAGTGGTGACACAAGCAAAAATGTTGATGAAAATCGAAGTCGTGCACTCACCGCTCTGCTTCATCCTGAATTTGTTTCAGAGTCTCACGAAGGTGCAGGTCGGGTGCTGATACAAGTTCAAGATGAAACTCATAGGCTTGTGCACATCATTCACGAATTTAAAAGTAATGTTTTGAACGCCCAGCGTAGTGGTGAGTTTTCCGGATACGACGCTAGCATTTCTGCCAATAAAGACCATGTCTTGTCACAGACAACAGCTGATTGCGGAACGGTAATTATTGCAGATACATCAGGTGATGTCGTTTCATTGGTGCATGGCAGCTGGCATACGTTATCAGCGAGCATTATCAGCGGAGTTGTGGCAGAGCTAAGAAGAATTACTTCAAATGCGCTCGTAGCGGCAATTGGCCCAATGATTTGTAAAAGTTGCTACGAATTCGGACCCGAAGCCACCGAGCTTTTTGATGCAAAGTATCTGGAAGCTCGCGCTGGAAAATATTTAGTTGATCTGAAGCAGATGATTCTGGATCAGTTGGCAGCATCCGGTGTCGACATTGTAGACGACCTCGCTATCTGCACGCTAGAAGACGAACGTTTTTTCAGTCACCGCCGATCAGGTGCCCAGAGCGGAAGATTTTTGACACTAGTGGCATGTACCGAGTGATTGAGCATAAGGGCCCAAGTGGTAACTCCAGGTATGTGACTTAACAGATGTGTTATAGTAGTATTATGGTTTTTCCAGCAGTCACTATGAATCGCGTATCAATGCCCTAGCGGCATATATTTTTTAAACCAATATTTCTCCGATTCATTTTTTAAACAGGAAACACACTTATGAACAAAACATTCTACGTTACGACCTCAATTCCGTATGCTAGCGGCAACCCTCACATTGGAAATGCTTTTGACTCACTCTACGGTGACGTACTGGCCCGCTACCATCGACAGCTTGGTGAAGAAGTCGCTTTTAGCGCTGGTGCAGATGAGCACGGCTCAAAAATCTATGAAAAAGCTCAAGAGGCGGGGCTGAAACCCGAAGAGTTTATTAAAACCATTGTGCCAAATATCAAGGCAATGCACACGCTTATTAATTCTAGTTACACGCACTTTGCTCAAACGAGTTCAAAGCAACATATTACCGTAGCAACCAAACTTTGGAAGCAAATGGGCGACGATATTTACAAGTCAAAGTATTCTGGCTGGTACTGTGTTGGGTGTGAAGAATATAAAACCGAAACGGAAGTTAAAGAAAATAACGGTGTCTGTCCACTTCATGATAAAAAATACGAAAAACTTGAAGAAGAAAACTACTTTTTCAAACTGAGTAAATACTCCAACAATATAATTGATTTAATTGATTCGGGTGAATTTGAAATCGTACCAGAAAATCGCAAAACTGAAATTATTAATGTGCTGAAAGACGGTCTTACAGACATTAGTGTCTCCCGACCAAAAAAGAAGCTGCCTTGGGGTATCCCGGTTCCTGGAGACGCTACGCAGGTGATGTATGTCTGGTTTGAGGCACTGATGAACTACATCACGCTGCTTGACTATCCAAATGGTGAAGAATTTAAAAAGTTCTGGCCCACGAACATTCAGATTGTTGGTAAAGATAATTTGCGATTCCACGCTGCTATTTATCCAGCAATGCTGCTGAGTGCGGGCCTACCAGTTATTAAGCGTCTTTTTGTGCATGGTCATGTGACTTCGGCTGGTAAAAAGATGAGTAAGACAGTTGGCAATGTAGTCACCGCCGAAGAGATTGTAGAAAAATATGGTACCGATGCATTCCGCTACTACTTCTTACGGCATATACCAAGCCATGATGACGGCGACTTTACTTGGGAGCGTTTTGACGCTGTTTACCACGGTGAACTCGCAAATGAACTTGGCAATGCGGTTCAGCGTGTCGCTAGTATGATTAACCGTTACCAGCAGGGAGTAATTGGTGAATACCCGAAACCAGGGCATGACACTGCGCCGTATCACGTTGCGGTAGAAAACCAGCAGTTCGATAGGGCGCTTGAATGGGTCTGGGAGTTGGTGAAAGGCCTCAACGTGTTTATTGAGCAAGAAAAACCGTGGCAGCTTGCCAAAGAGCTTGATGACGCTCATTTGCGAGAAGTCCTGGCTTCCTGTGTTGGTGATATGCTTCAGATCGCGGAGTTATTGCAGCCGTTTCTGCCAGCAACAGCAGAAACTATTCAGCAGATATTTAAAGACGGATATGTCCACAACTACTCTGGCGTGTTGTTCCCACGAATAGAAAAGTAGCTGTTAGCTGGATCCTCGATACAGCTTCGCTACGCTCGTCATATAATTCAATCTTCTTCTTTCAAGGATTAGCAGGCCAAGGATGACAAAGACAGACAGAACCAAACAGAGTTGACGAGTCCCCTCGTATTACAGTAAGAATATCAAATATCCACTATCTAGATCCCAGTAGTAGACCAGTGCCAAGCTTCAATTGAGTGGTTAAACAAATGATATTTATCTGCATGCTGTTTAAGCCAGGTAAGGCAGGGTGAATATTCGAACAAAGAATAGCCATCACAGGTGAAGTCTATGGCAAGGCCTTCATTGTGCATACTCTTGCCGGCTGGCTCGGTTGGTGGGGTGCAGAGGTTGCTCGGTTTTTGGTAGAGGTTGTAGTCACCAGTGCCGCAATTCATAGAACGAAGCTGTAGCTGGAAATCGCAATTTCTGTAGGCTACTGCAATTGACATTCCGATTCCTTCAGTTCTAGCTTCCGTAATTAAGTTAGTTGCTAACGGTGCAAGTTCCTTATGAATGCGACTTCCGGTAACTGGCACTAAGTTCTGTGCTTCCCATGCGAGATCTCGGCAAGCAAGCTGCGATTGATCGGGCGCAGGGGGTAGCGCTGCAACATACTGAGCCACACCCTGAACTTGCCCGGCAATAATACTAATAACCGCTACAATCTGGGCTACCCACGCCATTAGTTTCTTTGCTCCATATGGTTATTATTGTACCGCATTCGGTGTTCATCTGCAGGCTTGCATCAATCAACCTAATCAATCACACTAAAAGTCATGAAGTTTGTAGATACGCATTGCCATATTCATAGTCAGGAGTTTTTTACACCTGCAGAAGCCGAGCTATCGTTAAGCCGAGCTATTAAGCGCGGTGTAGAAAAAGTGATCTTAGTGGGAACAAGCTTACAAGACAGTAAAGATGCCTTAAGTTTCGCGAAAAAACATCCCGATAATTGCTGGGTGAGTATTGGTATTCATCCTCATGAAGCTTCGAAGTTGAGTGTCGATGCAGTAGCGGATCATATCGAACAACTTGCAATGCTTGCTACAGATGATAAGGTGGTGGCGATTGGCGAGTGTGGTTTTGATTTTTACTATAACGACAAAAGTGAACACCTGAGCAGGCAAGAAGTACTCCTAAGAGGCCAAATTGAGATTGCACTGTCTAACGGCTTGCCACTCAGCTTCCATGTTAGAGAGGCTTACGACGAGTTCTGGAGGGTATTTGAAAGCTACAAAGGGGTGCGTGGGGTACTCCATAGTTTTACGGACCGCCCAGATCAATTAAGGCGAGCGATCCAGCACGCACTGTTAATTGGAATCAACGGAATTGCAACATTTACAACACACGCTTGGCAAACAGAATTATTTAAACAGATTGAAATTGAAAATTTTGTTTTAGAAACAGATGCGCCTTTCTTGACTCCAAAGCCGAAACGTGGTAGTATCAACTCGCCGGAAAATGTGATATATATCACAGACTATCTGGCAGATTTAAGAGGTGAGACAATAGAGAAACTAGCAAATGCAACTACCGCAAACGCTACAAAACTCTTTAATCTTACATAATTTGGGAGAACAACTTGAGTACCGGACCAATGGTCAACATGGAACAATCGACAACTCGCCCTGGGAATGTCGAGGACGCTGCACGAAACGTCGCAGCCTTGTTTGAGGGTGTTGCTGGTAGTGAGTTACACAAAGCTCCTCCGTACATTAACGCGTCTCAGCTGATACCCCCTGTCTCCGAAGCACAGGTAGTTCCTGTCCAAGAAGTGGCAGTTCTACCACCTACGAGAAGAGAAGATCCTTTACTGACAGAGACCTCGGTCTGGAGTAATGTAGAGTCAAGACGCAGGCAAGCGCTTGACGGGTTGGCAACATAATATGTTCGATAAAATTATAAGTTTTATACTTGGCACACCTACGCAGTCACAGCAGACCGCTAATGTGCGCCAGATTAGTGCTTATAAACGCGCAGCTCAAGAGCGTGAGTTAATTAAACGAGAATCAAAAGTCGGTGCTACGCTTTTTGGTCCAATCCCTGCGGGTCACCAGCGTGAATTCTTCTGCCTTGGTGAACATATATGGATTTGGGACGAGCAGTGGTTTGATGAATCTGTGGGCGCAATGGCTCAAATGCATGTTCGCTACGAATTTCAGCGTCAAGGTGTTTTAAAAACCGTCGACGGAGTTGCCAGAGGTTACATTACTGGGCCAGAACTTACAAACTTGCTTAAAGTTATACAAACCTACGATCAACGAGTAGCGGTCGAGGTTTACGGATACATTCCTGCACACGCGTAGACTTCAGACTTGATATACTTAAACTATCATGAATGATTCACCAATCTACCTAGACTACGCTGCGGCAACCCCACTTGATTCTGTTGCTGTGTCTGTTATGCAAACATATGGTAGAGATCGGTTCTACAACCCTTCGGCCGTGTACCAGGCGGCGCGTGATGTGCGAAAACAGCTCGAGAAGGCTCGAGCTGATGTTGCGAGTGTTTTGGGCGCAAAAGATCAAGAAGTTGTATTTACAGCCGGGGGTACTGAGGCTAATAACCTAGCGATTCACGGTGTGATGAAGAGGTGTCCTGATGCAAATCTGGTTATCTCAAGTATTGAACACGAATCTGTTTTAGAGCCAGCCAAAAAATACGAGAGACGATTTGCTCCAGTTACCAAAAAAGGTCAGGTTGATTTAGCTAAACTAGACCTTCTTATTGACGAAAAGACAGTCCTGGTCAGCATTATGTATGCCAACAACGAGGTGGGAACGATACAATCTTTAAAGGAAGTAGCAGCGTTAATCCAGAGAAAACGAGCGGCAAGAACCAACGACCAACCGCTATATTTACACACCGACGCATGCCAAGCTGCTAATTACCTAGATTTACAGGTTAGTCGACTAGGTGTTGATTTAATGACACTAAATGGGGGTAAGATTTACGGGCCCAAGCAAAGTGGCTGTCTGTATGTGCGGGCTGGTGTTGAATTAGACCCATTAATTCTTGGTGGTGGCCAGGAGCTAGGCCTGCGTAGTGGAACAGAGAATGTTGGGGCGCAAATAGCATTTGCGACAATGTTGCAGAAAGTTCAATCAAACCGTAAGACAGAACAGCAGCGTTTGCAACAGATTTCAAAGAAATTTTATGCGACTCTATCGCATAAATATTCAGAGATATTTGTAAACGGTGATGAAAAAAAACGCCTCCCAAATAATCTAAATATCACCATCCCAGGTGTGGATGGCGAACGTCTTCTTATGGAACTTGATAATGCCGGAATCATGGTTGCTACAGGCAGCGCTTGCACGGCAAGCAACGACGAACCAAGTCACGTACTGTTGGCGCTCGGCCTTAGTGAGCAAGATGCTTCTTCAAGTATTCGTATTACATTTGGCGCCAACACAACCGAATCTGATGCTATTGATGCAGCTGATCGATTTTTGCGCGTACTACAAACTCACGTCCGACTGGTATAATTAAGGTAAATGAAAAAGTTTTTTGTATTTATTTCTGGGGTATGCGCATTTGTCGTAGTTTTTGTTGTGCTGATTAGTCTGTACTTACCAATGAGCAACCCACTTCAAAAAGCGGATGCAATTATAGTTGTGAGCGGTGGTGACACAAAGGGCCGCACCATGCACGGCATTGATTTGTATGAACAAGGTTGGGCTCCACGACTGATCTTTTCAGGAGCTGCTGCTGATCCCAACAGTGCAAGTAATGCCAAAGCTATGATGGCGATCGCAGCCTCTCGGGGCGTCCCAACTTCTGTCATTTTACTTGATGAATTTTCTAGAGACACTAAAGAAAACGCCGTTAGTACAAAGTCAATTGCTGGCGACTACAAAACTATTATTCTTGTTACTAGTGACTACCACCAGAGACGTGTGTATCAAGAATTCAAAAAAGAATATGGTGAATCAACCAGCTTTATTAATTCGCCAGCCAAAGATAAAAATTGGGGGAGAAAAACCTGGTTCTTAACTCCTTATGGCTGGTGGATATCTGTAACTGAGCCGGTCAAACTACTTCTCTCAAAGGCACATCGATGAAAAAAGTATATGTCGGTATGAGTGGTGGGGTCGACAGTTCTGTCACCGCAGCGTTACTTATAGAACAGGGCTACGATGTTACCGGTGTCTTCATGAAGAATTGGGCTAAAGATCTGCCGGGATTTAAGTGCCCTTGGCGTGAAGATCTGGCAGACGCCAAGCGTGTTGCTGTGCAACTTGGCATCCCATTCAAGATGTATGATTTTCAAGATCAGTATAAGCAAAAGGTAGTTGACTATATGATTGCGCAGTATCAAGCGGGCCGTACACCCAATCCTGATATTATGTGCAACCAAGAGGTAAAGTTTAAACTTTTCTTAGAATCGGCGCTTGAAGATGGGGCGGACATGATAGCAACTGGTCACTATGCACAGTCAAAAGAAGGCCAACTTTGCGTAGCGGTAGATGACAACAAAGACCAAACTTACTTTCTATACCGAGTAACGAACGAGGCTTTGTCAAAAACATTGTTTCCACTTGGTGAGATGAAGAAACCAGACGTAAGAATTAAGGCAGCTGAGCTGGGACTTGTAACAGCCGAAAAGAAAGACTCGGTTGGGATCTGTTTTGTGGGCGAAATTGGTATCAAAGAGTTCCTGCATAATTTTGTAAAAACTAAACCAGGTAATGTTGTTGAAAGGTCATCTGGCAAAGTGGTTGGTAGTCATGAGGGCGCCTTGTATTACACAATTGGTCAGCGTCACGGGCTCAACATTGGTGGCGGAATGCCGTATTACGTACTCGGCAAGAGCATGGAAAAAAATGAAGTGTACGTAAGTACTGATCTGAACGACCCAGAGCTCTGGCATGATTCACTGATATTTACCAGTGCTCATTGGGTAAATCAACCACCCGAAAATGTAGATAACTTGACAGTACGCGTACGTCACCGTGGGCCGTTGATCTCAGTCCAGGAGTGCTCTGAAACTGAAAGCGGAGACTTCTTGATTAAACTCAAAGATGAAATTCGCGCACTGGCGCCGGGCCAGTCGGCTGTTTTATATCAAAATGGCGTGTGTTTGGGCGGCGGTATAATCATCTAGATATGTCTTCAATCGTGCTTTGGGCAGTTTTGGTATAATTGATAGCACATGCAAAAGCGATCCAACTTTTCTAATTACCGTAGCCGTCTAATGCTACTTGGTGTGTTGATGCTTGGAGTCGTTGCTTCTATGGTGCTGATTTTTATCCAGAATCGTACGACACAGGCTCCAGCTGTGACCACCCCTGTGCAAGAGAGACCACCGGCTACAAAGACGCCCGTTGAACCCACGCTTGCAACTAGTGAGGTGGTAGGTGGTCTCTCGCATCCTTGGGATATTGTATTTTTACCAGATGGTTCGATGCTGTTTAATGAGCGTAGTGGTAAGATCTCTCGTTTAGCAAATGGCCAGAAAACAATCGTTGCCAACATTGGCGATGTGTATGCTGTGGGTGAAGGCGGACTAACTGGGCTCGCGCTCGATGCTGACTTTGCAACCAATCGACAGCTCTATACGTGTTTTAATGCGAGAACTGCCAGTGGCATTGATGTTCGACTCGTGCGCTGGAAACTCAGTGCCGAGAACACTGCTCTTATTGAGCGGAAAGATATAGTTACTGGTATTCCAAGTAACAGTAGCGGTAGGCATTCTGGTTGTCGGGTACGATCAGATATCTCAGGAAATTTATGGGTTGGCACTGGTGATGCCGCTAGGGCATCTAATCCGCAAAATCCGAAAAGTCTCGGGGGCAAAATTCTTCACGTAACACGCGACGGAATGCCGGCTGGCGACAATCTGCCCGTACCGTTCGACCCAAGAATCTTTAGTTACGGCCATAGGAACGTACAGGGTTTGGTGCTTTTTGATGAGCCAAAAGATGATGTCTATGGATATAGTATCGAACATGGCTCAGATCGGGACGATGAAATTAATCTGCTCAAAAGTGGCAATTTTGGTTGGGCGCCTCGGGTCACTTATATTGAAGCGGGAATACCAATGACTGATCTTGGGCGATTCCCAGATGCACAATCAGCAATTTGGTCTTCTGGTTCACCGACTATCGCGCCATCAGGCGGTAGCTTACTAAAGGGTGAAAAGTGGGGTACTTGGAATGGTTCTGTCGCAATGGCCGTGCTCAAAGGCAAGCAGGTCAGAATTATGACATTTGATGCCAGTAATGCACTTAAGGATCAAAGGGCCGTGCTCACCGAGTTTGGACGGATACGTTCTACAGTGCAGGGCTCAGACGGCAACCTATATATCTCTACAGACAACGGCACGGGTGATAAAATTATAAAAGTTACTCCTGTCGGGAACTAACCGGCACGATCAGCAATTGTTGCTAGTGAAAGCGTCGTTGAGTGCTTGATACGCTTGTTCTTTGAGTCCGGGGGTAGCCTCATCCGCGTCGTCGGGGCTTGGACTGAGTAGATCTGCAGTTCTCATTGCTCCGCGCACGTCTATTAGCTGATCTATCGTGAGTTGGGGGGTGGCCTTATCTATTGCATCATTTATTTCATCTGCCCTTCTTTTTGGGTCTGCGTCTTCAGCAATCGCAGATTCAAGTCCAGTAAGTGCAAAGCATAGGTCACTTTCAACACCCGCAGGCGTTACCATTAGCTCACTTGTGGTTGGAGCTTCGGCCGTAGTAGTTGTATTTTCTTCTGGGGCTGAACCCTCGCTATTACTACATGCACCAAGGAGCAGCCCTGTGGCCAAAACTGGCGCCAAATATTTTGCATTAATCATAAAAACTCCTATCAGTCCGTTACTTAATTATATAATAGCATAATACATTAAATTTATCAAGGTAATAAGTTGGACGTTTATTGGTGGTGGCAATTTTGGGTTGCGTTTAGTAAACTATCAGATATGACAGCACAGGAAATCCGCCGAAAATATCTAGAATTTTACAAAGAGAACGCTCATCAAGGTATCCCGCGTGCGCTTTTGGTCCCCTATAATGATCCCACCACCTTATTTACAGGGTCGGGTATGCAGCCACTTATTCCGTATCTACTCGGCGAGCCGCATCAGCAAGGTACTCGATTAGTAAATTCTCAAACGTGTCTTCGTGCGCAAGATATCGATGACATAGGTGATAACCGGCACACCACATTTTTTGAAATGCTTGGAAACTGGAGTTTGGGCGATTATTTTAAAAAAGAACAGATCAGATGGTTCTTCGAATTTCTAGTTGATGAGGTTGGCTTAAACCCCGAAAAGATTTACGTCACTTGTTTTATTGGTGATGAAGAAGCTGGAATTCCGCGTGATGATGAAGCGGCTCAAATCTGGCAGGACTTATTCAAAGAAAGAGGAATCGAAGCCAAAATTGTTGAAGTTGGTTCGCAAGAAGATGGTGACAAGCGGGGGATTAACCCGGGTGAAAGAATCTTCTTTTATGATGATGGCGAAAATTGGTGGTCACGTGGTGGCGGACTCGATAAAACTCCCATTGGTGATCCGTGCGGGCCAGACAGCGAAGTTTTCTACGATTTTGGTTCACAGAATCATGCTGAAGGTTATGGATTGGCGCATCCTGCAAGTGATTCTGGACAGTTTATGGAAATCGGCAACCAAGTGTTCATGCAGTACAAACGAACCGAAACTGGTTTTGAGCCACTCGCAAAGCCAAATGTGGATTTTGGCGGCGGTTTAGAGCGAATTGCAGCAGCAGCAATAGACTCGCCAGACGTCTTCAAGATCAGTATTATGTGGCCGATTATTGAAGAGCTTCAAAGAATCAGTGGCAAAAAGTACGAAAGCCACACCGAGAGTATGCGAGTCATTGCCGATCACTTACGTGCAGCAACCTTCTTGGCAGTTGATGGGGTCACGCCGAGTAACAAAGAGCAGGGTTATGTAATGCGACGTCTTCTAAGGCGGGCTATTCGTTTTGCGTTTGAACTGGGTATTGAACAGAACTTTTTGCAAGATATTGTACCCACAATTACACGTCTATACAAAGACGATTTTCCGGAAGTTGTCGAAGCAGACCAGAAAGTTGTAGAGATACTTGTAAAAGAAGAGAAAGTGTTTCGTCAAACACTACGAAAAGGTATCCACCAGTTTGGAAAACTTACCGAAAACGGTTTAACTGGCCAAGAGATATTTACGCTCTATGACACCTACGGTTTTCCATTAGAGCTCAGTGTTGAAGAGGCTTTTAAACAAGACATTTCAGTTTCAGAAAACTGGAGAGAAGAGTTTGACGCGCTTATGAAGCAGCAGCGTGAGCGTTCGCAAACGGCCAGTAAAGGAACCTTCAAAGGTGGCCTTGGCGGCCAGCAGCTGATTCACAAAAAATATCACACCGCAACGCATCTTATGTATCAGGCGCTTCGAGATGTGCTAGGTGATCATGTGATTCAGCGTGGCTCAAACATTACAGAAGAACGGCTTCGTTTCGACTTTTCCCAACCTGAGAAGGTTACACGCGAACAGCTAGACGAAGTTGAAAAGATCGTGAATGAACAAATTGGCAAAGACCTTAAAGTCTCTTGGGCGGAATATCCTACCGCTGAAGCAACGGGTCCACTGGGTGCGCTTGGTCAGTTTGGTGACCGTTACGGCGAAACAGTTAAAGTGTATAAAATGATTGCAGGTGGTGCTGAAAAACCATTTAGTTTTGAAATCTGCGGTGGCCCCCATGTTGATCACACTCTACAGTTATTTGAAGACGGTAAGAGATTCAAGATTATAAAAGAAGAAGCTTCTTCGGCAGGCATTCGTCGTATCAAAGCCGTCCTTATTTAGTGGCTCTCTCCCTCCTGGAGTAAGTATTCCCTTACCTCGTTATCCTCGCGAAGGTCGTAGATGCGCCGTGGTGTGCGGTGATCCAGTCCAAAGCAATCAATTTCCCTGCCCGTCATCCCGTACTTGATACGGGATCCAATCATCAGGTATTTATCCTCTTGTCTCTGCGTCCTAAGCTTTTCTCAACCTCGATTTATTCAAACAAGTATCTTATTCTCTTTCCCTCCTTCCTTTCGCCGCCAAAAGGAACAAAACCCTCACCCATAACACCCAAGCCTCGATACCCCTCC
>CAYNKQ010000015.1:0-29147 GCA_964397855.1 uncultured Candidatus Saccharibacteria bacterium
GAGGCTTGGGTGTTATGGGTGAGGGTTTTGTTCCTTTTGGCGGCAAAAGGAAGGAGGGAAAGAGGTAAGAGGATATTTGTTTGGGGAAATACAGGGCTTGGAGGGGCTTGGGATGTAGAGACAGGAAGCTGAATACTTGATGATTAGATCCCGTATCAAGTACGGGATGACACCAGGAAAAGGATTTATTTACGAACTGGGTCTACCGCGGCGGATGACGGAAGCAGGCCCCTCTACTACTTAGCGTACTCGGTAGCCCTAGTCTCACGAATAACGTTCACCTTGATCGTACCTGGGTATTGCATAGTACTCTCGATCTTATTCGCTATGTCTCGAGCCAGTTTTATAGCGGTAAGGTCGTCAACTTTTTCTGGACGAACAATAATACGAACTTCACGACCAGCGGAAATGGCATAGCTTTTGTCGATTCCTGGGAAGCTATTAGCAACGTTCTCTAGCTCACGCATGCGCTCAACAAAGTTTTCTGCCGATATATTACGAGCACCAGGTCGCGCAGCGGACAGAGCGTCTACAACACGCACAACGATTGCCTCAGGCGTAGTGGCTTCAATATCATCGTGATGAGCCTCAATCGCGTGCACGATGGCATCATTCATACCAAACTTACGAGCCATTTCGGCACTAATGTGATGGTGCTTGCCTTCAATCTTGTGAGTCAGAGCTTTGCCGACATCGTGAAGCAGAGCGGCAACTTTAACCGTTTTAACATCTACGCCTATTTCTTCTGCAATAACCGCTGCAATGTGAGCCATCTCAGTACTGTGTTTTAAAACGTTTTGACCATAACTCGTTCTGAACTTTAGCTCACCAAGTAGGCGCATCATCTCTTTCGGAACTAGTCCGACAACACCAACTTCGCGCACTGCGTCTTCGCCCGCCCTATCGATATCTTTATCGATTTCTTTTTGAGCTTTTTCAACTACCTCTTCGATACGTCCTGGATGAATGCGACCATCTTTCATCAGCATCTCAAGAGTAACTCGTGCTACTTGACGACGAATCGGATCAAAACTTGACATGATAACCATACCGGGAGTGTCATCAACCAGAATATCTACGCCAGTTGCTCGCTGGATTGCTTGGATATTGCGACCTTCTTTGCCAATTATTCGACCCTTCATGTCATCGTCTGTCAACTTAACAGCTGTAACTGTTTTTTCAGTTGTGACTTCGCTTGCCATTCGCTCCATTGCCTGCGTGATGACTACCTGAGCCCGTTCTTCAGCATCTTCAGTGGCATCACGCTGCATTTTAGCAACAAGGCCCTCAAGATCTTTGGCAACATCACGTTCAGTCATCTGCATGAGTTTTTCTGCGGCTTCAGTTTTGGTAAGTTTAGCTATTTTTTCTAGTTTTTCTTGTGCGCTTGTACGAATTGCACGCACCTCGTTTTTGAGATTTTCAAGCTCGTCTTCGGTTGTCCGAAGCTTTTCGTTACGCTTATCGAGCTCGTCTAACTTTCGGTCGAGTGATTCCTCCCGGTTGATAAGTCGTTTTTCAGTATCTTTAATTTCACGTCGTCGAGATTCTTCTTGACGTTTTGATTCTTCTGCCAAACGCAGTGCTTCTTTTTTGGCATCCAGAACCGTCTGCTCAGCTTGTTTGCGAGCCTTGTCCAGTTCTTTTTCGGCATTTTCCGCAGCCGAACCAATCTTCTTTTTTGTTGAAACAACAGCGCCACCAAAGCCTGCGGCAACTCCAGCAATCGCGGCCAACACAATAAGTATAATCATTAACGTCCTTTCTGTACGCGAACAGAGAACGGGAGCTTCGTTAGATAACAATTACAGAGGTAAAACGTAACGGGCAAGCAGTCAATGTTCGTTAACTAGTTATCAAGTGTAAGTAAATTCATGGTTGAAATATGTATATCCAACACTAGCTATAAGTGTACAGGAAAAAACAACGATTTAAAACGACGGATTTGCTTATATTCACTGATCAGATTTTTTCTTGCGAAGAGTCACAATACCAAGACCGACACCAGCACCGAGCAAGCTTCCACCAATAAATACTGCTGAATTTTGAGCAACTTTATTGCTTGGTGCGACACCTGTTTCAGGAGCCTTAACTTCGCTACCACCCGTTGCTGGAAGCGTTGTTCCTGTACTAGTAGAACTATCCACTGATATTACATCGTCGGATTCTTGTGCATGTACTGCAACCGGGACCAATGTTAACGCCGAGATTGTTAGGAATGATGCAAAGATTCGTGTAATTTTTTTCATAAATTCTTCCGTTTATTTTTATACTTATGCTTACTATGATAACTCAAGTCAACTTGATGTCAAATATCTATCTTCGCGCAAGCTTGTATTTAACACCAAAGGCGGCACCAATTCCAGCTACAGCCAGCGCGGCAATACCCGCAAAGTAGTTTCTTCCAGCCACGCTACCCGTGTTTGGAACACCAGGAATCGTAGTATCATCACCTATAGAGCAAGCTTCGGGGCCGTTTTGGAATTCACCAGCATCTGAATTGTTTGCATCACCGTACTGTACGCAGTGACCATTTGCCTGAATACCCGCAATATTAACCACTGTTCCGGCAGCAGATAGAGCGTTAAGCGAGAACCGCGCATCACCATTGAGCGTAATGTTTGGAATGTTTATCACAGAATTTGGGAGATCAGCCCAGATGTAGAGTTGGGAATCAAGGAAGCCACTATCGCCAACCACTGCAGGTTGGAAGCTGATTGGGTTACTAAATGTCCAGTTTGCCCCCTTAGCATTGAGTGAAAGTGTTGCGGATGGGCTTACGACGATACTTGAGCCACCGAAGATAGTGTTACTTGAATTAGCACCCTGTGTTGTTGCTTGTCCAGTAATGATATTGGTGGTTCCCGTATATGTGTTGGTTGGCTGAAGATACAGGGATACAGATGGGCGTACATCAATATTGAACGTTCCGCTACCTGCAATGACCTGGGCTATTGCAATAGTACTACCCTCGTACACCGAGTCTGTCTTTATTGTCAAAGCATGTCCACCCAGGGTAAGTGCGCCAGTCACATCCTCATACAGCCCAACGTTTGTAACAGTAACATCTGCCCCTAAAGTAATGCTTCCCGCTATTGAATCCGCCGTGGTGGCATCGGTGTTAGTCGAAGTAATATCTCCAGTAACAGTGAGTGTGTTATTTGTGATTATTGTCACAGGCTTTGTACCAGTTATGGTGATTCCCGAAACTGACAAAGATGTCATGTTATTTGTCACGGCAATACTATTCGCTCCGGTATTATTAAATATAAGATTATCACCGTTAGCAGGTACGCCTACAGGATTCCAGTTCGCGGCTGTATTAAATTGATGATCACCAGAGGTGTCTGTCCACGTTTTAGCAGCAGCATGTACATCACCACCAGAAAAGCTAAGGACGCCCGCAACTGTGGCAAGCACAAATAAGGCAAACTTTAGTGATTGTATTTTTCCTATTTTCATAATTTTTTTCCTACTTAGTTTTAATTTTAATACTAATAGTTTAACAATAGCGCTATGTTATAGAAAAATCAACAAGTTTTCCACAGGTGCCAATTACTTGCGGGGTTTTGTTATACGAGGCTGACTGCCGTAGTGCGGAAGTACAGCTTTTAGATCAGCCGATTGAATCAGCTTAGCGACTGAGTCTTTATACCAAGAATCACCTGTGCCACCAGCAACGGGAATGCCGAGACTATATGAAAGTGCATTGGCCACACTTAATCCAATCCTTAAACCAGTGAATGAACCCGGCCCCTCATAAACAACCAGACCTTCCAGATCTTCTTGGCTTAGTTTGTTCCGATTGAGAATTTCTTCTATCTTCAGGAGTAACGTATCCGAAAGCTCTCTATGCGCATGCCATATAAGCTCATCAACTAGGTCAAGTTGTTGGTATATGTAAAGCTCCGCTTCTGGCTTGTCGGTTCTGAGTGCGAGTATCATACTAGTGATCCTTGTTGTCTTGAAAACAAATAGTCGTATTTTTTTGTAAAACGAAATTCAATACTACGATCGTTTTCTGCAGTGGCTTTAATGGTAACTATTATCCGCTCCGCAGGGAGCACATCATGAACTATATCACCCCATTCAACCGCAACAACAACATTTTGGTCACCTTCAACCTCTGCCAGCTCGTTGGCCACTATACCCGCATCATTCAAGCGATAAAAGTCAAAATGGAAGAGCTGCTTTTTATCAGGCCGATTGTACACGTAGCTAATCGTAAAGCTCGGGCTTGCGACTGGGTCCGTAGAACCAAACCCTTTTGCGAGGCCACTCACAAATGTAGTCTTCCCTCCGCCTAGATCACTCACCAGCTCGAAGACTTCTCCTCCCCTGAGATTGCGGCCAATACTTAGGCCAAGGTCAATAGTCTCTTGGTAAGATGTAGTTTTATATGTGATTACCTGCATTTGATCTGTAGTATATCAAGAACTGAAAGTTTACTAAACTATTCGCTAAATGGGTTCTGTCGATTACTCGGTAGTTCCGTGCCTGGTGCGGTTACATTACTGTCATTCAACGCCTTAATCTTTTCGATAGCTTCTTTATTAAATTTGACGTTCTTGATTTCACTCGTCTGTTTTTGAAGATATTCTTGGTCAAGTGGCATGTTACCGAGTGTATTAATTCTAATAAACACGCCCACTAGAAGTACCAGCACTGTGGTTATCACAATGAACCCCTGATGCAAGCGGAATAGCTTAATAAGCGAGTACTTGTATGAAGCAAACGAGCTCTTCATTATTTTGTCTCCTTTTGAATAGCCTGACTCCGCGTGTAGAGGTTGATATCAACGGTCACCTCTTTGATCTTCTGTCTATCTTCTTCGTCTGGCTTCAGGCTAATATTGGTAACTTGCATTTTGCGGCGGTTGTCTTCAACTGATCGTAAAAACGTAAGTATGCTTTCATACTTTGAATCTTCTTTAAACTTAATCGTTATGGGCATGACATCAACGCCCTTAGGGGTTGCACTCTTTGTTTTTGAACTTGATTTAGCTTGGGGCTTGTCTGGGAAGTTTATTTCAGCAACTGACAGTCTAGCACGTAGAGCAAACTGTGAAAGCTCAGCTACAATAGCAGACTGTTCTTTATCTTGAGGAAGAACTTTATTGGCCAGCTCATCTACGTAATCAAGTGAATCAACCTTGGCTTTTGTTGCCTGGTAAGCGGTGATTTGTTTTTGACTAATTTCAATGTCGGCTTTAAGACGAGACGTATCAGTTGCAAGCGCTGTCAACTTTTTATTAGAAAAATACAGTCCACCAAGAATTACCAGTATGAGCACACCGAGTGTGACTTTTAATATAATGTTCGTTCGTTTCGGTGTCATGGCTTCTTCGCTCCAGCATTTTGTTTAAAGTACGCGTTGATTGTGGTGGTGTATTTGTACCGTGCTTCTTTTGACGCAGCCGCAGGCGCTTGGGCTTCAGTACCGGTTGAGGCCGTTGAACTTTCTGGCTCATCAATTTCAATTATAGATTTTATATCTGCACCAGAAAAAAGCGGTGAATTCGCGAGATTATTACGTAAAATTGCCGCTTTTTCCTCGGTCTCCACTTGAGCGCTAACAATAAGAGGTGCATCAAGGTCTTCAAGCGAGAACTGTGTACCAGTCAACACCGAACCAGACGGCATTAGCCCGCCAATTTGAATTAACATATCTGAAAACTTAACGTTTGTTGAAAGCAGCCCCGAGATTGTACTAACAGTTGCTGAAAGTTGCTCAGCTTGCTGTTGGACCGGTTTAAGTTGATTTACTTGGGCCTGGTTAATTGCGACTACTTGTTTAGTATCTTTATTCTGATTGTTCAAAAAGTAATATGCTGCCGCAACTGCAAATGCCAAAACGGCCATGCTTATAACCGTAAGTTCAACGTAACGCCTTAGTTCGGTATTGCTTCGAGCGATTCGCATATTAAGGAGGCGTTTTGGAGGCAGTAAATTAATCATAGCCCAACAACCTCATTATCTTCCGCCAGGGCTAGTCCTGCACAAGTTAAAAATCTTGGGAGGTCAGCATGCTCAGGTGGCTCTAGCCTTCCAAAGTTGACATGGGCGCCCCATGGAGAAGAAACTCGAGTCGGTAGGTGTGTAGCATCAGTCAAGTAGTCGCCAAGTCCGGGCATATTTGAACCGCCGCCCACAATAATTATCTGAGAGATCTCACTGCCTTCATGCACTCGTTCTTCGTAGAATCGAATCATCCTTTTAATTTCAGCGATTACCCGATCGAGAATTGGGGTTACAGCCGCTTTAATTTTTGCTTGTTGCGCTCCAGCACCTATGCCCTGTGTAACTTTAACGTTGTTTGCCTTTGTCTGAGAAACATGCAGTGCTTTTGCAATTGCAGCAGTTAAACTATTACCGCCTTCTTCCACTGTTCCCGTAACCCGAAGTGTGGCATCTAAAATTCCGACATCAATCGAATCTCCGCCAACATCAACAATAATGTAAGGGCTACCCGCCACAAGCTCTTCATAGCGCATACACAGCTGTGCATCAGCACGTATATTAGTCTGCACCAATGCCAAGTCTAGGCCCAGAAGGTCACACACTGCAACGTATGAATCCACTATGTCGCGCGGAGCGGCTACTACCCTGACGAGCCGGCTTGAAGGATCGCCTATGTCTGTAGTCTCGTAGTCATAATAGAGGTTCTTTGTTGCCATTGGCACAGATTGCTCAACTTCCAACTGCATGGCGCTGCTGAGTTCTTTCTTCGTCATGTTAGGGAGACTCATTACACGTGTGAACACGTGTGAAACCGGAATACTCATCACCACGCGGTTTGTTGTCAGTGCACCTATAGTATTATTTGCCAGTAGATCGTCTACAAGTCTTGCAGCTTGCGGAACATCTATAATGACACCTTCTTTCATAATTTTCTGGTCAGTCGCAATGCTTCCATAAGCCTTAACTATTGCTTTATTTTTATGCGCATCAAGTTGTAAAAACTTGACTGTCTGAGAGCCAATGTCCAAACCAAACATCGGACGCTTATGATAAAATAATTGCGTTTTCATTTTGCTTTAAGCATAACCCTTTTAGATCTTCTTCGCAAGCCTCGTAACTACTGATACTTCTGCTGATAACTTGTAACTGTCCAGGTTTTAGCACCAGATGAAAGTTTGGTACCAAAGGTAACAGTTCCAGCGCCATTAAGATCAACCGTTTGGCCAACGGCCGAACCGATGTTTCCGCTACCACCAATTGTCACCTTGCCCCAATAAGCTTGAAAGATCATACCGGGTAAGTTGACGGCTCCGCCAACGTTAATTGTTTCAAAGGTTTGAGTGGCTTTAAGTTCAGAGCCCGTCAATGTTGTGCAGGCAGACCCACAAGTGGCGTTTGATTTGGTGCTAATGAAGTGTATTCCCGTACCCACGTTATTGGCTATCACCTGACCAGAGCCACCTACTGTAATCTTTCCATCAACTAGAATTTTAGGTCTTACTGTGCCAACACTATTATCAACTGTTATCTTTGCAGCGCCACCAATGTTTAAGTCACCCGATATGTAGGCATCACCCCTTATAACCACATTGCAGCTACCATCAACACTCACGTTTCCTGTTAGTCGCAATTTGGCGGGCCAGGTGCGATCAAACGGCCACGACTGACATGTATACGTGTTACTGTTCCCTGCAGCCGTAGTAGTAGTTGCCGCAATTTGGCCAGCACGATCAATAGCCGGCTGAGTGAGGGGTGGCGTAACACAGCCTAGAACCAGGCCTTGACCAGTACTTCCTGGTAAGATATTTTTACTTGGGTTAGGTCCATAGCTGGTTTGACCAGTTGCGCAGACAGTTCCGTATATATTTGTACTCCAATCCATCGTAATCGCCTGGCTGCCCGTACATACCTGCGGATAAGTGACGCCTCCACTGGTAGGACAAACTTGGTTTGCTACTTTAACATTAAGCGGACTGGTTGGAGTGCCTATCTTTGCAGCACCGGTTAGAGTAATGGTCCCGTTAACATATACATCGGAGTTTGTGATATTAGCGCTTCCTCCCAGAATCAGGCCACCTGGACCTGTTTGCACGGAATATCCTTCTGAGCCCGTGCCCACAACCGTCACTTTAACTATCTTGGTGCTGATCGGCTTTGTTGCACCCGCGCGACTAAATACCTTAGCGGTTGATGTAATAGTCTTGGCATTACCTCCTGATAAGTTTTGGATAACTGTAGTGTAGGTAGCTCTACCCTGAGTTGTGTTGTTGAAGAATTCCTGTTCGGTTGAGTAACCCGCAAAGGCATCGTTTTGGTTTAGTTGCTGAAGTGTCTGCTCTACACCCGCCTCCGCTGCAAGCAGCGCATTCCCCGTGTAAGTACTGCGCTGGGTCCTTGAATACTGAGTTGTGACTACCGAAGCAAGAGATATCCCAATTGCGGTTAGCACAATAATTATTACTAAAGCAGCAACCAGGAATGAACCGGTTTGATCCTTACTATTTACTAAAATACCTTGTTTTTGAAATTTTCTAATCATTTCTAAATACCATTCTTGTTTTATCACTTGACTGAATTAACTTACCAAATGCTTTCTTCTGCATTGTCATCGAAAGTTCAATTGAACGAGCATTCGTGGGCGTTACCTCAACATTTTCGGCATTGTAATACTTGACGTTGAAGCTAGTGACATTTTGTGCAAGTTTTCTGTCTGCAGGGCACACAACAGATGAAGTTGCGGCTGGACAAGTAGTTTTTGCCCTGTTACCAGCTGCTGGTGAGGCTAGTACTCTTCTGTAAAGCGTGCCATTTTTAACAAAGAATATCTGATTGTTTTTATGGCTGGTATAGTTTGACGGATCACTGAAAAGTATATTTCGGCTCGCATCTTCAGCGGCAGAAGCCAGTATTAACGTCGTGGCATTCGACTGCCAACTCTGTAAGTTAGCGGGTGCACCGGGTGCATTGACATCCTGCCAGCGATTATTTTGATCTGCCGATGCCGATAGCCGAATGTTGTCACTAATAAGATCAAGTGAATCCTGCGTGCTTGTAAGTAAGTTAGTTCGTACCTGCGTCACAGCATTCTGTTGCAGCCAATTAACCATGAAGTTCATAAGAACTATCGCCAGGATACTCATAATTGTCATCGAAAGTATTAGTTCTACAAGAGTTATACCTCTTTGATCTTTTGCTCCAACAAGATTCATTTTGAAAGTCCTATCAGACCTACGGTTGAGGTCATCTTAACCTGTTGCTGCCTGCCATTCTCATTGTATGTAATAGTGACGCTGAGTTTTTTAAGTCCTGGAGTTGGTTCAGTGATTTCAACCGTACCGCTTTTCGTGCCCGGTAAACCAGCTGGTAGATCAGCGGTGAAATTTTGAGTTGTACCCGCAGTCAGCGTGTTGTAACTACTGTTTCTAAGGTATTCTATACGTCGCTGCGCAGCCCGCGTTGCCAGATCTCTGTGCTGAGAACGTACCTGCGTATACTGAACGGCATAAAACAGGCTGCCTATACCGACCCCGGCTATCCCTATGATCACAATCGTAATAAGCAGCTCAACGATAGTAAAGCCAAGTTGATTACTCTGTGTTTTTTGATACTTTTTCATAACAGTTATGCTTATGATACCACTGAAGGACTATAAATAAATAGAGCCGAACGATGTCGGCTCTATTTATCAAAACGGGGTTACTAGTTAGTAACTGATTTGTTCTCAGATGGAGAGTTGCCATTCCATAGACTTGCATCAGCAGTCAATGTAAATCCTGCGTCACAACCACCAGTAGCACATGTGTACGTAAAGTTAGTGTTATCCGCAGCACCAAGCTTGCTATCAAGATCAGTATTGTTACCACCAGCAGAGCTAGTGAGGAACGCCTTTACTGCAGCTTTGTCAGCTGGGTACGTGTCGTTCTCGGCGTTGTATTCACCAAGCTTAGACTTAACCTGACTTAGTGTCGATTCTGCACTACTCTTCTTAGCTTTGTTCTGAGCACCTGAGAATGCTACAAAACCAATAGTTGCCAAGATACCAATGATCACAATTACGATCAAAAGTTCAACAATTGTGAAACCCTTTGAGTTTAGTTTGCTTACTTTCATATTTTGCCCACCCTCCTTAGGTGTATTTGGTGATTTGCGGCGAACAGACTGAATAATCTGTTCTATCCTGTTGGTAATTATTGCTTATGCTTATTTTGTTGTCAAGCAGACTCTCAGATTAACTGTGTACAACGTGTGGATTAATTTATATTTGTTGAGATATTGCTGATAGGGCCAAAGACACTTGCTGCAATTACACCCACGATTGCACCAAGCACAACAATCATCACTGGCTCTAAAATTGAAGAAAGTGCAGCAACAAACGTGTCGACTTCTTCTTCGTAGAATTCAGCCACTTTTATAAGAATCTGATCTGTTTGACCGGTCTCCTCACCAACTGCCAACATCTGACTCACAAGCGCAGGGAAGTGCTTACTTTTTTCAAGTCGAGTTGAAAGCTGCTCGCCACTTTCTATAAATCGAGCGCTGTCCGTTAGTTCTTTTTCAATTACAGCATTACCAACGGCGCCAGCTGTTGTGTTAATCGCCTGCACGATAGAAACGCCCGCCCCCATGAGTGAAGAGAAGGTTCTGGCAAACCGTGCAATAGCAACTTTTGTAATAAGCACCTTTATTATTGGTGTGCGTAGCAACATTCCATGCCACCAGTATCTCCCCTTTTGGGTAGAGATGATCTTCTTAAAGCCAATAAAGAACACTGGTATTCCTACCGCCGAGCCTATTATAAAAGCGGGCGTAAGCATCACGTCACTAATCGCTAATAATGCCCTAGTGTAAACTGGGAGTGATCCCGTGCCACCACTAAGATCGGTGATTATGGCACCGATTTTTGGCACAATCGTCGTCATAAGCACAACCGTGGCAACTATAGTTATGGAAAAAATAACACCAGGGTATGTCATAGCGCTCTTAATCTTCCCCCTGATGGCCGCATCTTTTTCTTGTTGAATTGCAAGACGATTTAGTACTTCGTCTAAAATACCGCCCTCTTCACCAGCTCGAACCATGTTTATATATATACCTGAGAATGTTTTTGGATGGAGTTCGAGCGCATCCGCTAAAGAAGAGCCGCCCTCAACCTTTCTGACAACAGATGCAAGCTGTACTTTGAGTGCCTTGCTCTCGGTTTGACCCTGCAGCGTACTAATACTACGCACCAGAGGAACCCCCGCGTTAACCAAAGTAGCCATTTGCCTCGTGAATATAACTAGATCCTTAGATTTAACCTTGCCGCCGCCAATTGAGAAGTTTAAATTGTCACCTTTTTTTGCTGGCTGTATGCTCAAAACCCGAAGACCTTGTTTGCGCAGCATCTCAACCGCCGATTCTTTTGTGTCGGCATCAATAATTGCCTTATTAGACTTTCCAGAACGATCCATTGCTATGTATTGAAAATTTGGCATTTATTATTCCCTTGTTACTCTCAGAATCTCTTCTATAGTTGTTTGTCCACGAAGCACTTTTACAAAACCATCCATGTGCATAGTTACCATTCCGGCTTCGATTGCCTTGTCTTGTATGACGTCACTTGTTGTGTTGTTCATGATATGGTGCTGAATGTCCTGTGAGTTTTCAAGGACCTCATAGATGCCGAATCGTCCACGGTATCCACTCCCTGTACACGCATCACAACCATCTTCGCTGGCGCGGTATAGGCGATTAATTTTAGTGCCGTCGGTTGCCAGCTCTTTATCTCGGGCGCCGACACCCTCACTCTGTGCAACCGTTTCAAGCTGATTAATCATCTTGAAGTCTGCAGCAGTATCTATACCAAACATCTTCTTGATCTCTTGAAGTGCCCCATCATCAGGTGTATAAGCCACGCGGCACTCAACACATACTCTGCGCACAAGTCGCTGGCCAATTACCGCTCGCACAGTTGAGGCGATCAGGAAGGGTTCTATTCCCATATCAAGTAGGCGCGGCAGACAGGTTGCGGCATTATTGGTGTGAAGTGTTGAAAATACCAAGTGACCTGTAAGCGCAGCCTGCACGCCCATATCGGCAGTTTCACCATCGCGAATTTCTCCAACCATGATAATGTTTGGATCTTGACGCAGGAGTGCCCTCAACCCTGAGGCAAAAGTCATACCAGCCTTTGCATTCACTTGCGTCTGGTTGGCGCCGACTATTTTATATTCGATCGGATCCTCAACTGTTGAAATATTAACCGTAAAGTCGTTGAGCAGAGAAAGCACGCTGTAGAGAGTTGTGGACTTTCCGGACCCAGTTGGGCCAGTTACAAGTACCATGCCATGTGGCTGAATAATGGCTTCGTTGATGGTTTTAAGCGCAGTCCCCCAAAACCCTAGTTCTTCCATACTCAGTGCTTTGTTAGATTCGTCGAGCAAACGAATTACCACTTTTTCACCATCAGCAATCGGCAAAGTTGAAACACGCAGCGCAAACATTTTACCGGCTTGTGTGATTTTAAATCGACCATCTTGTGGAATACGTCGTTCATCAATCTTGAGGTTTGCTAAAATCTTAATACGGCTCGTTAGTGCGGCCTGGACTTTTTTCGGCAGTTTGTCTGCTTCGCGTAAAACACCGTCAACGCGGTACCTAATCTGTACGAATGCTTCACGGGGTTCGATATGAATATCCGAAGCACCCGATTTGATAGCAAATTCTATTAACAGTGTTACTGTCTGAGCGATTGGTGAATCTTCGGCAAGGTCTTCTTCGCTTACCTCAACAAGATCACTTTCCCCTTCCGTATCTTCAGACATTACTTTTGTAAGTTCGCTGCTCATTTCTCCGCGATATAAATCAAGAGCGGCTGCTATATTTTGCTTGGTAGCCAAAAACAGCGTTGGCTTTGAGCCAAGTTGCTTCTGAATGAAATCTACAGCCTGAAGATCATCTGGATCTTCCATAGCAAGCTTTTTAACACCGTCTGCTTCACCAAACACGACCGCGCTGTATCTTCTTGCAATCCGCTCGGGTATAAGCTTGAGCAGGGCTGGATCAACCTTTTTAGGGTCAACCTGCACATACGGTATATCCGCTATCTCCGCGTACCACTGCGTGAGCTCTTCATCAGTAACGACGGTTCGCTTTAACACAACTTCTTGCAGCGACTTTTTTTGGTGCGCAGCTGCTTGCTCAAGTTTTACAACTTCAGCTTCGGTAATTTTTTTATGTTCCACCAGCAGTTTCCTGATGGTCTTATCAGTTACATTCATCTTATAGCTAGTATAGCAAAAAGCACAAGCATAATGTAGTAGGAGTACTTTACTAGCGCAAGAACAAACTTCTGAGTATAGTAGTTATATGCTTTTGCTCAATACCCAGCTTATAAATACCCCTGTCATGAGCCTTCAGAGCGGTACCTCTCTAGGCTCTGTAAGTGAACCAATAATTGACCCACGAAAGCTTCAAGTTGTGGCGCTTCGTGTAACTGGACCAAGAATTCTTGAACCAAGCGTACTGCATACAAGCGATATTCGAGAACTTGGACCACTGGGCTTCATTGTTGATGGCGCTGACAGTATTATGACTCTTGACGAAGATCTGGTGCGCTTACAAGAAGTTATTAGTCTAAACTTTTCACTTATAGGAAAGCTGGTTGTAGATGATACGAAAAAACGACTCGGCAAGGTTGTAGAATATACACTTGAAAGTGAAGGGTTTACTATTCAAAAAATCCACGTTGGACAATCGGTGCTTAAAAATATCACAAACTCAAACTTAATTATCCATCGAACACAGATAGTTGAGATTACAGATAGAGAGATTATTGTAAGATCCGCTACCGTACAGGATCGGGTCGGTCTGGGCCAAGCGCTGAATCCATTCCGTAAATCGCCAAGCTCGTTAGCTCCTGACACAAAGCTTGCGCACGAGGACTAGTCGCTCGCAGCCTTCTCATGTCGGTTTCAAAGGTCTCCATTGAACCAGACGCAGCAATCTCAGCGTCTTCTTGTTCTTGGTGTTTCACTGACTCAGTCGTTGCTGGATAGCGCATCTTTTATATCCTGATAATTAAATCCCTGACGAAGTAAGTATTGCGTTAATTTTACATCGTCGCGATACTTTATGTTACGCCGCTTTTTACCAATAAAAGCCTGCAGGTTGTCTTGTTCATTAATGTCTTCGGTTTGCAGTAATGAGGTAATAATATTTTGGTCTACGCTCTTAGCTCGAAGCTCTTGTTCAAGTTTACGCTTACTCGTTTTTTTGGTAAGTTGGCGAGAATTAATCCAAGCCTTTGCAAACGCTTCATCGTCTATATAGCCCTTTGTGCGCAGTCGATCGATAACTCGACTGATCATGTGGTTGGTCTTTTCCTTGTCAACTTCCTGTTTGATAAAGTGCCTCTCTCCAACCTTGTCAACGTAGGTTTTTGGTTTTGGGTATAAAAATGTTCGTGTTAAATAATCTTTGATTTCACGTTCAGAGCGTGGCCGAATCATGACGTAATTAAGGGAGCGTTCGTAGGCCTTGCCAAAGTTTGATTCGCCAATCAGCTCATCAAGCTCGGCCTCAGTGAACTGCTTACCAGTTCGTAGGCCTGATCCAGCCAACTGATACTCACTGAGTGAAAGTGTGTATTTTTCATTAACATAAATTGAATACCTATCCGGGCGTTTCACTTGCTGCGAAATCTTGGTAATAGTCAAAGCTGGGGGCATTTTGTCGACAGGTTTATGGCCGGAGCGCTTTTTTGGTGCCCCACTAAATTCGTTACCAAGAGTTGGTTTTAAAATCGCCATATATATCCTAGGTTAGCAGTAGGCACGAATACGATAGTGTTTTGTCATCGTACTCGTGCTACTACGCATATTTGTGACCTACTCAGCGGCGGCAACTGCGGCGGCTTCTTTAACTTTCTTGACAATTTCTTCCATAACTTTTGGATTTTCTTTCAAGTACTTTTTAGAAGCTTCGCGACCTTGACCAATTTTTGCATCATTGTAGTCAAACCACGCACCTGCCTTGCCAACAATACCGTACTGCACACCAAGGTCCACGGCGTCCCCAGTAGCAGAAATACCTTCGTTATACATAATGTCGAATTCGGCTACTTTAAACGGCGGAGCTATTTTGTTCTTAACTATCTTTATCTTAGTGCGGTTACCAATAATATTTTCGCCATCTTTGATTTGACCAATACGACGAATATCAAGCCTCACTGATGCATAAAACTTTAGGGCGTTTCCACCAGTAGTAGTTTCTGGATTACCGAACATAACGCCAATCTTCATACGAATCTGATTGATGAAGATAACTGTACACTGGCTCTTATTAATAATTCCGGTAAGCTTTCTGAGCGCCTGACTCATGAGTCGTGCCTGTAGGCCCATATGGCTATCACCCATGTCGCCTTCGATTTCCGCTTGCGGCACCAACGCTGCAACCGAATCTACCACAACCACGTCTACCGCGTTTGAACGAACCAGTGTCTCACAAATTTCGAGTGCCTGTTCGCCATTATCTGGTTGTGATATGAATAGATTTTCAGTGTCAACACCAAGCTTCTTGGCATATTGCGGGTCCAGTGCATGCTCGGCATCAATAAACGCAGCCGTGCCACCTTGCTTTTGAATTTCAGCAATCGCGTGAAGTGTTAGTGTTGTTTTGCCCGAACTTTCTGGCCCGTAAATTTCAATGATTCGACCTTTTGGAAATCCACCCCCTAAAGCTAAGTCGATAGAAAGTGCACCAGAGCTAAATAGGTCCACATCGCTCTTGTGTGAATCCCCCAATTTCATAATTGCTCCATCACCAAACTGCTTGGTTATTTGTTCCATTGCAAGGCCAAGGGCCTTTTCTTTGCCAGTAGCATTGTCTTCTTTCGGCTGAACGGTCTTTGCTGCTTTGCTAGTCTTGGCCATATAGTTTGTTCCCTCACTTTCATTATCCACCCTGACTATCTTCTATTATATTGGACTTGGCCGAAAATAACGAAGATTTTGTTACAATGGTTGGAGATATGAAGAAACTACACAGTCAAACTAGCGGATTTACAACAATTGAACTCTTGGTTTTTGTACTAATACTTGGAATCATTGGCGTTGTAGCGCTTACAAACCTCAGAACTGTGCGCGCGCAAAGCAGAGACAGGACAAGTAAAACCGACATCAATGCAACCTATTATCAACTTGAATCATTCAGAGAAAAGAACGGTTACTACCCGGAGAAGATAGATACCACCACGTTCAAAGGAATAGATCCAGAAAATCTCAAAGATCGATTTGGACTTACCGTCAATGAAGAAAAGGGCAACTACACCTACAAACCAGCTGGCTGCACAGAAACCAAATGCACAAGCTTCAGACTCATAGCACAACTTGAAAAAGAAGCCCCATTCATAAAAGAAAGCTTGAATAAATAACACTCCTCACGAAACGAGGCAACTAGCCCGATCCGCCCAGGACCCGAAACATCGGAGATTGGATCGTCACAGGGAATAACAGAGCGGAGAAACCACGCTATTTAATTACCGTATTCGGCAATAGACCCTTCATGCATCTGGATAGTGCGCCGAGCAAAGTCATACGGCCGAGCAACCTGCCTCAGTACATAGTTGTTCTGCTCACCAGCCGTCTCAATCGTGATGCGACCCATCTTAAAAATACGATCGAGCAGATTCGTCTGAGAAACATTTACATCTTCAACTTCGCCAATATTAAGCTGTGAAATCTGGCGACTAATCAGGCTGTTGTACTGAATGAAGACCACTTTCTGGTTTGTGAGAATCAGGCGACTCTTGCGGTAAATATGAGCTGAAAGCAATGCAATGCCTACAATCAATGCAATCAACACCATTGAGACTAAGCCCCCAATCGCAGAAGCGCTCGCAGTACTCACCCCAATAGAATCAAGAAAACCGCTATCAGTCACCAAGAATCCGTAGCTGAAAATAACGAGCAGCGCCGATAAAACTGCTGAGAGGAAGATAAACGCCACGCCAACTGGGTGACGCGTAGCTTGGTATACTATTACCTCGCTAGGGTCGTGTTCAAACAAGTGTAGGAATTCTTCTGAAACTCCGGCAAGATTTTGACTTTCACCAACCTCACCTTCTTCGCCGTAATTTGGTGTTTGAAAACCGGGCCGCAAAGGCTCGCCCGAATCACCTACTTCTTGACCTTTAATCTGATTAGATTTAGGCACTTGGTAGTGCTCTACGCCTGTTTGAGAATCAACTGCTACTGAACCGAGTATCTTCTTGCCTGAATTCTTTTGTTCCATAATGCTCTCTAGTATAGCAAGCAACTGATCATCTCAAAACAAAACTATGCCGCAATATACAGACAACTAGATCCCGAGCATGCATTGCACCCATCATCACTGTTGTCCTGAATTCGTGGCTCAGGGCCTAAGAGTCTGCTTTTGTAGTTTTTGGCTTCTTACCAATATGCGCATAGGCCTTGTGCGTGACCTTGCGCCCCCGTGGTGTGCGCTCAAGAAACCCAATCTGCAAGAGATAAGGTTCAAAAAAATCTTCAATGGTAGAACGTTCATCACCCGTTATAGCGGCTAGTGTTTCAACGCCAACTGGCCCCCCGCCATGATTTTCTATAATCGTTTTAATCAATCTTCTGTCCGCTGGATCCAGGCCAGCATGATCAATCTCTAAAAGTTCAAGCGCACTGTCAGCAATTACCGTATCGACAATGCCGTCTCCGTTAATATCAGCGTAATCTCTAGTTCGCTTCAAAAGCCTATTGGCAATTCGAGGAGTTAAGCGTGAACGAGAGGCAATCTTCTGTGCGGCTTCTGGATCAATCTTAACATTAAGAATTTCTGCAGAGCGGTGAATAATTTTTTCAATCTCTTCAGGGTTATAAAACTCAAGTCGATGCATAATACCAAATCGATCACGTAGTGGAGCTGCAAGATCGCCCATTCGAGTAGTGGCACCAATAATCGTAAACTTCGGCAAATCAAGTCGTAAAGATTTAGCAGTCGGCCCCTTACCCAGCATAATATCTAACTTGAAGTCTTCCATTGCAGAATACAGCACCTCCTCAATACTCGTACTAAGACGGTGAATCTCATCTACAAATAAAATATCGCCATCTTGTAAACTTGTTAGCAAACTTGCAAGATCAGCTGCTCTTGAAATCGCCGGACCAGAAGTAATTCTAATTTGCGCACCCATTTCGTTAGCAATCACACTTGCCATAGTAGTTTTACCTAGTCCTGGAGGGCCGTAAAGAAGTACGTGGTCAACTGGCTCACCACGCTTTTTTGCTGCATCAATTGCCAGCTTTAGATTTTTTTTCAGCCGCTCTTGCCCAATATAATTGGCAAAGTCCTTCGGGCGTAGTGTGTTTTCAAGCTTTTCTTCAACCTGATCCGTGTCATCAACAGTAGTATTTACAATTCGTTCTATTGCCATATTTATTTATTATCCTCGTCAACTTCAAATACAACAAACTCGCCCTCTCTTAAGGCATGGACTGGCAATGATGTATCTCCGTATGCTTTAAGCTCTGTAAGTCCTTTTTGCCAGTCAACTGGACCACGTGGGTCATCGTAGCCAAAACGAGACTCAAAATGCGCCAGAAACTTGATAGGAAGAATACCCAGACCATTCATGCACGTGCGCCAGTCACACGGCCAGAAACTCTGAGCTAGCATATCCGAGCTAGCCGAATTCGTTGCCACAACTTTGTTCCTGAATAATATGTGCAGATCATACCGCCTCATCCAGTACTGTAACAGATGGTCATCCCCTCCCGTGAGATAGATAACATCCGCCTCCTGGCATTGATCCACAAATTCTCCTGGTGTTGCCATTATATAGCGGGGACTTCTAGAGTCCGAAACATCTTCACTGATTGATTCACAGCGACCTTTGAATGGTACATCCCAATCTTCGCGAGGCTCAGCAAAACTACAGATTAAAAATACAGGTGAATCACTTAAATCTTTGACAAGCTCTCGATGGAACTCTCTCTTGAGCTGTGCGTTGTTGCTAATCCCTCCCGAATTTAGGACATATTTTGTCATAGTCTACTTACCACCAAGTGCTTTCCTAATCCTATCTTCAACTGAAAGTAGCGGATCAATGTCTGCAAGTGCCGCTGCTGCATCATTCTCCGAGTACCCAAGCGAAACAAGCGCCTGGAGCGCCTCATCACTTTGATTAATCCCCGCACGATTAATGAGGCTCTCAGCCGCATCACCCACTGGTGAACCCATCTTATCCCGAAGCTCAACTACTATCTGTTCTGCAGCACGTTTACCCACCCCTTTGGCGGTTTGAAGTAATTTTACGTCGCCCTCGGCTATGGCAACACGCACAGAACTGAGTGGACCAACGTCGAGCACACTCAACGCCACTTTTGGCCCAACGTTCTTAACACTAAGTAACTGTTCAAAAAGTTGCTTGGTATCTGGAGACACGAATCCAAATAGACTATGGGCGTCTTCTTTAATGTGTTCGTGAATATAGAGCTTGGCTTCTTCTTGAAGCTGAATGAGGCCAAAGTCAGAAAGTGTGACCAACACCCCATATCCCACACCACCACATTCAATAACGATTCCGTTACTTTTGTCTGTTATCTTCCCTCTTAGTGTTGCGATCATGCTTCAAGTATACCACTGCATGATTTAGACTCATCCGGAGGCTCAGGAGTACAACAGCGGCGTTCATACTAGCCCGCCATCATGAGAGCAACTGAGGCAGCAATCTCTTGGATCACTTTTCTACGGTGTTGACGTTCTTTGCTCTTTACAAAAGTTTGAAGGTACTTTTGAAATTCTTTAGTATTTGGTGTATTTTTTAGATGTTCTGGCATCGATTTTTCCTTTTTTGTATGTAATTTGTGTTTTGTTGATTACCCTTTCATAATAGCAGAAAAGCTTATGCTTGTCAATACTTTTTACATTAAGTCAAACATATTTAACATGCTGTTAATATTCTGCTTATGGTGTGGTACTCTGGAAGTAGTCATGGACTTACAAAAAGACCCTTTAAAGCGTACCGGCAAAGGAAGAAGGCTTGGTTCAGCTTGTCTGCTGATTTTAGCAATACTTGCTGGCCTCTACATACAAAACCAAGACACCCACAAGATAGACCAACCACCCTCAAATTCTGATTCTGCACCAACCGTTGAAGCTACCAACGAAGATTTTACTCAGTACAAGACGGCGCTTGAAGCACTTGAGGCGATTTCAGCAAAAGGTAGGGCACCTAAAACGGGATACACCAGAGCTCAGTTTGGTAATGGATGGGGAAAGTCAGGAGCCTGCGATACAAGAAACAGAATACTAGCCCGAGATTTAACTCAGGTTACGTACGAACTTAATAGTTGCGTTGTACTGAGTGGCACACTGAACGATCCCTATACCGGTAAAGTTATACCGTTTAACCGAGGTTCTGGTTCGAGTAGCGCCGTACAAATTGATCACGTTGTAGCACTTTCAGATGCATGGCAAAAAGGCGCGCAGCAACTAACGCCTGCTCTACGTACAAAGTTTGCAAACGACGGGCTGAACTTGTTGGCGGTAGATGGCCCAGCAAATCAGAACAAAAGTGACGGAGATGCCGCCACATGGCTGCCTTCGAACAAAGCTATGAGGTGTAGCTATGTGGCCCGACAGGTGGCTGTAAAACTTAAGTATTCTCTCTGGATGACCAGTGCCGAAAAATCCGCTATCGAAAACGTATTAAAAAATTGCCCCGAGCAACCCCTGAGTAACTAATAATCCTTGCGCAGCGAGACAACTTCCCCACCCATTCAGCCAAACCCAAATACTAGAGACTACTTCTGTCTGGCTAACAGACTGGGTGGGTCTAGTTCAGAATGGCACCTCTCTGCTGAAATTACGACGTGCAGGCGAGGCAGGGGTGTTGCAACCGCCTGGGAAAGCTTGTACTAAGCCTGGTACGTTAAGGCTGCGGCAAGAGCATCGGCGCAGTCATCCGGCTGGGGCACTTCTTTCAAATTTAAGACTACCCTAACCATTTCTTGTACCTGTTTTTTATCCGCCTTACCATAGCCTGTGATGGACTGCTTTATTTGAAGTGGCGTGAATTCAACAAGTCGCAACCCCATTTGTTCACCAAGCAAAAGTACAACACCTCTTGCCTGTGAAACCGTCATGGCTGTAGTGACGTTACGTGCAAAAAAAAGCTGCTCCACTACCATCACCTGTGGCCTGTGTTCTTCTATAAGTTCTTTGAGCTCACTGTAAATTGTAGCAAGTCTTTCTTGTGTTGGTTGGTGGGCTGGAGTTCGAATAACGCCAGCATCGACCATATTTTTTTTGGCGCCGTTTACATCAATAACCCCGAAGCCAACGATCGCTGTTCCTGGGTCAATTCCGAGTATTCTCATTGCCTTAGTATAACTCAGGTTAGTAAAACAAAGTCTGCTACTTAAATAGCAGGCTGCGACAGAGTCGTGATTTTAAATCAAAGTTACTCAACCACTAATCAGGCGGGCGTCCTCTAGCAACTAGAACTCTAACCTTTTCATAGTAACTTCTAATTTCTTGACGATATTCATATAGTCCATAACCTGCTAGCCCAATAAGGAGCACTCCTACTATTTGTGGTTTATACATTAGTGGATTAAAGCGGGGTGCTACAACCGACTGCTCGAGTGATTCACCGCCAACCGTAGCACTCGCCTTTCTACAACGATTAGTCTCGGGGTTTCGTTCTTGGCCTTCCGCGCATGGCTTGAGCTCACTCTCGATGCTGCCTATTTTTCGGCACCTGTTAGTTTCTGGATTACGTTCTTGACCAGCGGCACACGGAACTAGACTTGCCGTAGCCGAAGTAATTTTTCTGCAACGATTAGTTGCAGGATTGCGCTCTTGGTCCGCCGCGCAGCTCGCAAGCTCGGCTGCGACAGATTCGAGTGCTTTACAACGATTAGTTTCTGGATTCCGATACTTTCCGGCCCCGCAGTCGGCTAGTATAGTACTCACACCTTCACCCAAGCCGCCATCTTCAGCTTCTGGATCAGTCTCGTTAGCGAATCCAGGGGTTGGTAGGTTGGAGACAACACCTACCAGTCCCCCTTCTGCGTAATTAACTACTTGCCTAGCAGAGGTTGCGGCGTAAGAATACAACCACTCCTGATTATCTGATCGCACCAAGACCACTGTTCCTGCGCTGTTTCTAATACTACCGCTCGGAAAGCTCGCGACATATCGCTGGCCTGGCTGCAAAATATAGCTTAGTAGGCTTTTTTCGGCTGCTTCATTGATCTTGAGTTTACAACGGCTAAGATCTGCTGCTCCGGTAGACGTATTAACTAGCTCGATGTATTCCTGAGAGTTGTAATTAGGCTGTGATGAGATTTCAGAGATTTCTATAAGACACTGAGCTGCTGGAGCAACTACACACTGACCTGTGACATCAATAATGTATCCCGGAGGTAAAGTACTATCAATTGCTGGCGTAAGCGGGCAGACGTCCGCACCTTGATCTCCGCTGTCATCACCAAGAGAGGTGCGGACGTTTAAGGCACCCTTCGTTATGGGACCGAGTTCCCAGCCTTCTGTAAAGAACGACCAGGATTTGTCTTTGGTTGTTGTTTTCCCATAGGTAACTTCTTCAAGGATGTTAAGGCTTGGTAGCTCAACCAGCTGGATGGTTTCTCCGTCATTCACTAAAGCGAAAGACGAAGTTGAAGCAATCGCAAGGTAGCTATATGGCGCGAGGACGCCAGTTAGGTTAAGAGATTTTGTTTTGCCTTTTGAACGAAGCCCATACTGGCTCAAGTCAACTGCCGTAGAACTAAGATTAACAATCTCTACAAATTCAAAGCCAGTCTCCGCCCCTCCTGGTACATTTGCATTAAGTGCATTTGGATAGATTTCAGTAATCTTGAGTGGGGCAATTATAGTTTCAGCCGCCCTAACCGGCGACGTCAGACAGCAAGAACTTATAATAAACCCCGCTACTACAATGAGATTTATTATGAGTTTCTTTATGGTTTGCCCCTTTACCATAAACCCAATGATAAAGATTAGTTATTAAATAGTCCTGAACTTTTCAATTTTGTTTACGTAATTTTGAAACTATAACTTCTATTTAATATTCTCACTGTAGTACGGGAGGGGCTTGTCAAATGAGCGAGGGAGCGGGCCTTTACTACTCTGCTATATCAAAATTACTATGCACATTAGTAACATCATCAAGATCATCAAGTGCATCCATTACCTTCATGATTTTTCGGGCAACTTCCGCATCAGTAATTTCGATTGTATTGTTTGGAACATACTGCAGTTCAGCGTCCCTTACTTCAAGACCAGCTTCCTTCAGCGCATTACGCACCTTGGCAAGATCAGTTGCAACTGTGTAGACAATAATCTCACCGTCTTCTTCAATAGCGTCCTCGGCACCAGCATCGAGAATCTCGAGGAGCGCATCTTCACCACTAGCAACAACATGAATCACACCCTTGCGCGTAAATTGAAACGCAACACTACCAGGCTCTGCTATCGTTCCGCCATTTTTTGAAAGAGCGTGACGAACTTCAGGGAAGGTCCTGTTCTTGTTGTCAGTTGCGGCTTCAATAATTATTCCAGTTCCGCCTGGGCCGTAGCCTTCGTACACAACCTCGCTCAGCTGAGCAGCAGATTTATCGGCCACGCGATCAATTGCTCTTTGGATATTATTGAGTGGCATATTAGCTGCCTTGGCACGTTCAACAGCTAAAGCAAGAGTCGAGTTGGTAGCAGGATCAGTTCCGCCTTTTGCGGCGAGTGCAATCTGGTTCCCAAGTTTTGTGAACACTGCGCCACGCTTAGCATCGGTTGCTTCTTTTGCTCGTTTGATAGTTGACCATTTGCTGTGCCCAGACATTGTTATGCTCCTTTTTGATTAAGGTAATACTTCATTAAATTAAAAGACGTCAATGGAATAAAGATGGATACGAAACTCATTCCGAAGCTCATTAAGAGGTACTGAATACTCAGTGAACCTCCAGAAAGTCCTCTTATGTAGTACAACTGTATTGCAATTGATACAGTTAAACCAAATATACTGCACACCAATGTGGCGAGTACTGTTTCCGCAAAAACTGGTAGAATCTTTTTCATGACTACTGTTATTATACCAGATCAGCATCAACTAGACCACGCTCTCTTGCCGCTAAGCCTTCGGCTCTTCGGGTCAGTATTACAATAAGCGTGAGTATTATGAGGAAGAAAATAGCCATACCGTAGGCCGACAGCTGCCCTTCGAGTCGTGCGCCAGGCACCACACTCAATTTTTGTATAAACCAAATCTGGAGCACTAGAATTGCGCTAGGTGCGGCACCAATTAACGAGGCCGCCGCCGGGGCAACCAAGCCAACGATTCCTGTTATAAATACAAGAAACATGACAACTGGAATAAACGGCAAGACCACCACATTAGCCAGTGGTGCTATAAGTGAAACTCCACCAAATAAATACAGAGTGTAGGGCACTGTACAGATCTGTGCGCACAATGTTTCAGCGAGTATCTGTAGAATTCCATTGAGCGGTCGTTTACTAAATAGCCACCCAGTAACTAGTGGGGCTACGATCAAAACACCACCGAACGCTAAAAACGACAGGTACCAACCTGGATCTCCCCACACATACAGTGGATTAAAGAATGCGGTCAACGCTCCGCTGATAAGCAGCAGGAGCAGCGGCTGTATGACACGACCAAAATACCAAGCCACTAAGCTAAAAGCGCAGACTACCGCCGCTCGAACTATAGGCGCACTTCCCCCAGTGACAATCAGGAATCCGGCCACAAGTAATCCCGCAAAAACCACGGACTGGTACGCAGACCGTTTACCAACAAGTCTACGAACAGCCTGTACAATAATTGTAAGATTATACCCGCTCACCGCCACTATATGCGTTAACCCAACCACAGAAAGTTGATCTTCAAGTTCTTTCGGAATATCAACGCTTGCCCCAACCAAATAGCCCAACCCCAGACTAGCCTGTGGCTCCGGTAAGGCAAGCGTGATGGCTGCAAAAAAACGCATACGGACTTTTTCTATGAAACTATTGTTCTTTGTGAGTATTCTTATGTTCGCACTCCCAACTACACCTTGCCGCGTGGTGCCTTTGCTAGCTCTTAGCTTACCGGATACTAGCACTTTGTCGCCTCTCGTAATTTGTACTTTCTCACGAGTAGTTACCCGTATACGACCGACTAATTCGTGTGCCCCTAGACGAATCGACCCTATGTTAAATTGAGTTTGGTTGTTTGATTCTTCAAGTGCTGGATCATCAGTTACAATACCGTACACAGCAATATACCGACCATACAGATTGTCATAAGTGCTCAGCTTTTCATGTATTGCTTGACCACGCCAGATTCCAAAAAATAGACCCATCAAGATGACCGCTACAATAGCTCCGTACCGCCTTTTTAATAACAACGGAGTCAGGCACAGTACAAAGGGTAGCCAGTAGTATTGAACGTTGGCTCCGTAGTGTGCAAAGAACAGGCCAACCAGCAGCGCGGTTAATCCAGTAGAAATTATTGTTGTTCGTCGAACAGCACGGGTTTGAAAAATGTGCATACCACCATAATAGAAAAAGAATATTATCTAAAGATTAAACTTTATAAAATAAACTGATGGTGCATCCTGACGTTTCCTGGCTACAAGAATAAATTCCGCTAAGCGCAAGTTACAATCAAAATGAGAATAGATGCTGCGTGCCAGTAAGTACCCCACAATAAGTATAGGGACGAAGGCTGTTGACTAGATTAGACCGTTGCTCTTCTTGCGATAATCAAGTAGAACACTGAAACCAGTAAAAGTATGCCCCCTGTTACAACAAGTAGGATCTGCGAGCCCCCTGTCTGAGCCAGGTTGGTTTGGTTTGAGTCATTCGCAGCACGACTGAATGGAGATTCATAAGCTCCCGAATCATAGGCTGCACCCTGCGGGCGCACTGCTAGCCTAGCATCAACAGCTAAGCCAGGGGCGACAACACCAGCGTCAATGGCGGGTGAACCTTCAAGCAGGGCTATAGTAGGAATGTGGCCACCATTGTCCGAAAGGGACCCGAGCGTTGAAGCAAGGTTACCCAGATTGTGTTGATCGGTAGGTTCAGTAAAGTAGGGAGTACACGAGGCGTCATCGGAGAGGTTGCCCCCAGACGAGGAAATAGTTCCTGTGCCAATGCCCGCACCTCCAGTCAAAGCACTTATATCAACAACGCCACAGCTGGCGGACGAGCCCGTCCCCCGCGATATCAGAACATTGCGGGCGTTTAGTTCCTAACGGGCTGTATCATTCACATTCTCAGCCCCTGCCGCAGCAGCTAATAGCGGGATTGTGATCGGCACTCCTGTTGAAGTTATAATGTTGTCGATTGTGGCGTTTGTAACGTTAAGTACGGGCACAATATCTAAATTATTCAGATTCACTACAGTAATACCCATCGCCATGCTAGTAGCAGAAGTAATGTCCTGAAGCGTAATATTGGATATATCGCCAGTGAACTGAGAACTCCCATTCACATTACCGGTCATTGAACCAAAGAGAGCAGTCTGCACAGCTCCAGTGTTGCTAATGCGAGCAATAGTTATACGCGTAGCCTGAGTGTTCATATCTGCCTGACCGCTCGTTCCAGCCACGAGTGCCTGTGCATGATGGCGCTGGCATCAACATCAAAATCATGTATGTATATATCCGATAGGTCTACATTGGTTGCGTAAGACGTATCATTATTAATACCCAAGACAAGCAGGTAGCCTGTTGGAGTGACAACATTACTTCCATCAACTTCAACCTGCGAAACTGTCGTCTTTTCAGGATCTGATATACGTATACCTGTGGTACTGAACGCCTTAATAGTAAGGCTTGTAAGGGTAAAATCTCCCGAATCAAGATCTACACTCAGGACTTCCCAGGCACCATCTCCGTCAATAACTGTCTTGCCCATACCTTGACCTTTAATGGTGACTGGTTCTGTAATCTGTGGCAAGTCCGCTACCAGAACAATAGCACCCGTAGGCAGAGTAATAGTATCGTCACTACCCGTGCCGGCCGCACAATCACCACCCAGCCCACCGTCCGTGGTATCGGAGCCTGCATTGACGTTGTTGATGGCTTCACGAAGTGTACAGCTACCGTCGTCTTGGTTGGTGGTGTCTGCGGTTGAGTTAACAGTAAGACTGGCGGCATGGACTGAAGGAGCTTTGACAAGAGCAAAGCCGCCAAGCATGAGAGCCGAGATGGCCAGTAGTTTTAGTGTTTGTTTCATTGGACTCCTTGAGATACTTTTATATATTTACAGGAGTTGTTGTGGTTATGCTTTTAATTGTACCTTGACCGTGCAGAGCTTGGCAAGGTTTCTAGGACTTTCTTTACTGCTAAGTCTATCTTTTAAGCGAAAGGCTAGAAAAAGCTTGTGTTTCCCTGCAATTCGCGGAGAAACATAAAACCTTTTTGAGTCTTAGTATTCTCTAGCCACGATTGGCTAAACGCTTCTGGGCCAGCAGTAGTCCGCCACTAGCTAAAATAGTTGTGGCGATGAGTAAGTACGTCTGTACACTTTGCCCGGTGTTTGCAAGAGCGCTTAATGAACCAGAGGCACCCTCAGCTTCGTATGCACCCGAGTCAAACGCTGTACCTTGCGGCCGGGATGTTAGTCGAGCATCAGTAGTAAAGCCAGAAACAGTGACACCAGCATCAATAGCAGGAGAACCAGCCAACAGTGGGATGGTTGGGATATGTCCGCCATTGTTACTAAGTGCACCAAGAGTTGAGGATAGAGTACCTACGTTATTTTGGTCGGAGCCAGTGACCGTGAAGTAGTCTTCACAGGTGGTGTCATCGCTAAGATTACCACCATGACTAGTGATAGATCCCGTACCGGTACCAGCACCACCGATGAGCATACTGATATCTAGGACTCCACAGTTAGCAGATGAGCCTGCGAGCGACGAACGAGATACCATAACATTGGTTACATTGAGTTGCGAATGTGCTACATCCCCGCTGTACTGAGCTGCCGCTGTTACTGCGATGGCGGGGATAGTCGCAGGGAGACCGCTTGCAGATTCAACCTTATCAACAGTAGCGTTTGCAAGGTTTAATACCGGGATTACACCTATAGCGCTAACATTGGCTACTCCGACCCCTATTGCAAGCAACGTCGCGGAACGGATATCCTGGACTGTAATATTAGATACGTTGGCAGTGAATGGAGCATTGCCATTAACTGGACCTAGGCCGAGCGACCCAAAAACAGCTGCTTGTGTCATGCCCCTGTTATAAATGTGAGCTATAGTTGCACGATCTACAAAGACATTCATCTCCGATTGATTGGAGGAGCCCACTAGGAATATCTGGGCAAGGTCAACGTCAAGGTCAAAGTCGTGTATATAGATGTCGGATAGATTTACAGTATTTTCGTATGCGGTATCAGCGTAAACCCCCAGTCCAACCAGGTTGCTATACATCGAGTTGTCGACAGCACCAGTGCCATCGACTTCAACTTGAGAAATAGAGGTTATCTCTGCATCTTGCACTTTTAGTCCCGTAGAAGAAAAGGCCTTTATTGTAACACCTGTGAGCTGGAAGTTTCCTGAAGAAAGGTCTACGGTAATGGCCCGCCACTGGCCATCTCCATCAATAATGCTCTTCCCCATCCCCTGCCCCTCTATAGTTACGGGCTCCGTAATTTGAGGTAAGTCTGCTATAAGCGTAATGGTACCGTAAGGGGAACCTGGAAGTTCGATCGTGTCATCAGTACCAAAGGGGTTGGCGTTAGAGCTGGTACATTCAGGATAGGATGAGTTATTACCGTCGTTGATACTGATAATGGCCTCAGAAAGAGAGCAGCCTGTGTTAGCTGATGTTTCATCGTAGCCATGTATAACAGGAATGGTAGCAGCATGGGCATCTGGTGCCTTAAAAAATATGACAGCGCCAACTGCCAATACTAACAGAATAAATAATTTCAGTGTTTGTTTCATAGTTCTCCTTTTATACGTCACCTGGTACTACTTATGGTTATGTCAATAATAATACCCCCCCCCCGATTTTGGCAAGTAAGAAAAGTAGATCTAGCAATATAACCTCTATGCAATCATTAATGAAAAAATTAGCCATGAAAAAACCATCCCGAAGGATGGACTTTTCATGGAGGGTCCACTGGGACTTGAACCCAGGACACCCTGCTTAAAAGGCAGGT
>CAYNKQ010000016.1:0-28997 GCA_964397855.1 uncultured Candidatus Saccharibacteria bacterium
CTGGCGGGCGTAGTACGCCTGCTCGGCGGCCGACAGCGAGTCCCAGCCCAGACTTCGTAGGTCGCACAATCGCTGTGCACAACGGTAAGGTCCACGTACCTGTGTTCATCAGCGAAAACATGGTTGGTCATAAGCTCGGTGAGTTTAGCCCAACCCGTAAATTCCGTAAACACGGTGGTAAGGACAAGTAATCATGCCTGTATACGTAAAAGCACAAGCTAAAGCAGTCGACATGACTCCGCGCAAGATTGGCCTCGTAGCCTCACTTGTACGCGGTCGTTCGGTTGCTGATGCCCTTATCATTCTAGAGCACACACCTAAACGAGCGGCTGAGCCAATCATTAAGGTTATAAAAAGTGCTAAAGCAAATGCACTTAACAACCACAATGTTAAAGACGAAAACCTTCTTATTGACACACTTCATGTAACTCCTGGTCCACGCGGTAAACGCTTCCGCCCAGTTGCTCGTGGTAGTGCTCATCCTTACCAAAAGAAAACAACTCATATTACTGTGATTGTTTCTGGTGAAGAAAAAGCTAAGAAGGCTACAACTGTTAAATCTACCGTAACTGCACCAAAAACTGCAGCCAAGAAGGAGACAAAGTAATGGGTCAAAAAGTAAATCCAATTAGCATGCGTCTTCAGGTGAACAAGCAGTGGCGCAGCAAATGGTTCGCTGGTAAAAAAGAATACGCAACATTCTTAAGTCAAGATATCAATGTACGCAAAGAAATCGAAAAGAAGTTCGAAACTCGTGCCGTAATTGATCGAATCGATATCGAACGTTCTCCAAACCTTGTAACCGTTACAATTCACACTTCAAAAGCTGGTGTTGTAATTGGTCGCGGTGGTACGGGTGCACAGGAAATCAAAGCACTCTGCGAAGCTAAGTTCCAAACGACTGTTCGTGTAAACATCGAAGAGGTCAAGCGACCAGAACTCGCGGCAAAGCTTGTTGCAGAGAACATCGCTCGCCAACTTGAACGTCGTATCGCATTCCGCCGCGCAGTTAAGATGACTGCTGCAGCAACAATGCGTGCTGGCGCTAAAGGTATTCGTATCGAAGTTGCTGGCCGTCTTATGGGCGCAGAAATGTCTCGCCGTGAAAAGCATATTGAAGGCAGCGTTCCACTTCATACTATTCGGGCAGACATTGATTACCACGCAGCACGGGCTAAATACCCAGGCGCTGGTATCATCGGTGTTAAAGTTTGGATCTATAAGGGGGATGTGTAATGTTACTTCCTAAGAAAACCAAGTTCCGAAAAGTCCGAAAAGGCAAAAACCGCGGTATCGCCTCAAGTGGCAACTACGTAGCCTTTGGCGAATTCGGTCTTGTCAGTCAAGAAGCTGAACGAATTACTTCACGTCAGATCGAATCTGCTCGTCAAGCCATGACTCGTTATATCAAGCGTGGCGGTAAGGTTTGGATCCGTATATTCCCACACACACCTGTGACGCGTAAGCCACAAGATGTAAAAATGGGTAGCGGTAAAGGTAACCCTGAGTTCTTCGTAGCAAAAGTTAAACCAGGCACTGTTTTGTTTGAAATGGGTCGCGGTGTAACCGAAGAACAGGCTCGAGAAGCTATGCGCCTTGCAGCTCACAAGCTACCAGTTAAAACTAAGTTCGTTGTAAGGGAGCAAGCATAATGAAAATTAAGACTCTTACAGCAAAAGAACTTCGCGAGAAGAAGCCAGCTGATATCGACAAGTACATTGTTGAGTTAGAACTTCAACAAGTTGAACACAACCAGGCGCTTTATACCAACAAAGATAAGCAAACTCACCAAGTTAAACTACTTAAAAAAGCGATTGCCCGCGCTTACACAATCAAAACTGCGGCAAGTATAGGAAAGGAGAAGTAATATGGCAAAGAAATTAATCGGTACCGTTGTTTCCGACATTCAGGATAAAACTATTGTAGTTAAAACTGAGCGCCGTGTTACACATCCAATCTATCGCAAGCAGTACACTGTGAGCAAAAAGTACCAAGCGCACGACGAAAAAAACGAAGCACAGCTTGGTGACAAGGTCGCAATTGTAGAAGTTCGACCAATCAGCAAGACTAAAACATGGTCACTTGAAAGCGTTGTAGAACGTAAAGAAGGTGCCGCCGAAGAGGTTGTAGCATGATCCAACAAGAATCTCGACTAAAGGTAGCCGACAACAGCGGTGCAAAGCAACTGCTTTGTATTCGCGTTCTTGGTGGCACAGGGCGTCGTTACGCTCGTGTTGGTGATGTTATTGTGGCATCTGTAAAACAGGCAAGCCCAACGGGCACAGTTAAAAAGAAGTCCGTTGTTAAAGCAGTAGTTGTACGAACAACCAACACTATTCGTCGAAAAGACGGTTCTACCATCAAGTTTGACGAAAACGCTGCTGTAATTTTGGGTGACGACAAACTGCCAAAAGCAACTCGTATTTTTGGTCCAGTACCTCGCGAACTTCGTGAAGCTGGATATGCAAAAATTATTAGCTTAGCACCGGAGGTACTCTAATATGGCTGGCATGAAACTAAAGAAGGGCGACCAGGTTAAGATTATTTCTGGCGCCAACAAAGGTAAAACTGGCAAAATCGTTGCTGTATTACCAAATGAAAATGCAGTTAAGGTTGAAGGAATCAACATTATCAAGCGACACGTAAAGCCAAACATGCTTCAGCCACAAGGTGGAATCATCGACAAGCACCAAGCTATTGATGTAAGCAAAGTAGCACTACTTGTAGCTGGTAAAAAAGATACCACGAGCCGAGTTGGCTACATTGTTAAAAAAGATGGCACCAAAGCCCGTGTATATAAGGCTACTAATAAGGAGATTGACGTATGAGCAAAGATACGAGCACGCAAGCCGCGCCACGTCTGAAGACTCAGTACCAAACCGTTATTGTTGCCGATCTCAAGAAGAAACTTGAACTCAGCAACGTACACCAGGTACCAGCTTTAGAAAAAATTGTAATCAATGTGGGTATGGGTAAAAGCAAGGATGACAAGCGTATGTTTGAAATCGTTCGCACAACCCTGCGCAAAATCACTGGTCAGCAGCCGGTTGATGTGATTGCAAAAAAATCTATCGCGAGCTTCAAAATTCGTGCCGGTATGAACACAATTGGTATGAAGGTGACACTTCGTGATGATCGAATGTATGAGTTTGTAGATCGACTTACAAACATCGTTCTACCTCGAGTACGTGATTTCCACGGTGTCAGCAAGAAAGCTTTTGACCCTCAAGGTAACTACAGCCTTGGTCTTACTGAGCAATCAGTATTCCCAGAACTTACTTTTGAGGATATTGCACAATCACACGGCCTACAGATCAATTTTGTTATTACAAACAGTGATCCTGTAAAATCACGTGCACTACTTGAAAGCTTCGGCATACCATTTGAAAAGGAGAATCACTAATATGGCTAAGAAATCAGCAATCGCACGCGATCTAAAGCGGAAGAAGATGATTAATCAGTACGCCGCAAAGCGTGCAGAACTTAAGAAAATTGGTGACCTTGATGGTTTAGCTTTGCTTCCACGAAACAGCAGCCCTTCACGATTTAAAAACCGTTGCGGCGAAACTGGTCGTCCACGTGGATACATGCGTACATTTGGCCTGAGCCGAATAGCGTTCCGTGTTCATGCAAGCAAGGGCGAGATCCCTGGTGTAACGAAAGCGAGTTGGTAGTAGATATGAGTATGGTTTCAACAGACCCAATTGCAGATATGTTAACTCGTATTCGTAATGCCGCAAACGTTGGCAAACACGAAGTACGAATGCCACATTCAAAAATTAAAGAAACAATTGCTCGTGAGCTTGTTAAAAATAACTACCTCAAAAAGGTTGTTATTGAAAAAGGCACACCGCGTAGCGAAATTGTTATTACAATCAACGCCGAAGGTTCAAACGTACGATTCACAGAGATCAAGCGAATGAGTACCCCAGGACGTCGAATGTATGTAGGCGCAAAAGAAATACCCCGCGTTAAAAGCGGTCGTGGAATACTCCTTATTTCAACCAGCAAAGGTGTTATGAGTAGCTTTGAAGCCGCAAAACAGCGCCTTGGCGGTGAAGTAATCTGTAAGGTTTATTAGCATGAGTGGTGAGATAGCTGATATTAATCAAAGAAGAAGCGACCGGCTGCATGGCGAACCAACAGCCGAAAAAGCACATGACCTACCAGTCATGCCCATCGCACTAGGTGACGATCAGCCTATCTCAGAAACCTTATATACTTTAGCCGATGGTCGTGTCGTTCGGGCATATGCTTCAGAGGAACATGGCCAGCAGTATGTAGTAGAAGTTCATCCAGTAGAATTAAGTGAATAATAGGAAAAAGGAATTAATGTAATGAGTCGAATCGGAAAACTACCAGTTGAAATTCCAGCTGGCGTGACAATTACGGTCGATGGTGATGCCATCAAGGTTACTGGCCCTAAAGGCAACCTTGAAGCCGCAAAGCTACCGCACGTAGATGTCACAGTTGAAGGCACTACACTAACTGTTACTCGAAAGAGTGACGAAAAACTCGCTCGATCACAGCATGGTCTTATGCGTGCGCTCATCAACAACATGGTTGTTGGCGTAACTAATGGTTTCGAAAAGAAACTTGAAGTCAACGGCGTAGGTTTTAAAGTAGCACTGCAAGGTAATAAACTTGTTATGGCACTTGGCTTTTCACACCCAGTTGAGTTTGAAGCCCCAGAAGGTATTACTGTAACGGTTGATAAAATGAATATTATCGTTAACGGTATCAATAAGCAGCAAGTTGGCCAAGTTGCTGCTGACATTCGAAGCCTTAAAAAGCCAGAACCGTATAAGGGTAAAGGTATTAAATATGAAGGTGAGCACATCATCCGTAAGGCCGGAAAGACAGGAGCTAAATAATGAATCGTCTTGATCACAAACGAGATAATAAAATTCTTCGTAAGAATCGAGTACGAAGCACCGTTAAGGGCACTTCTGAAAGGCCGCGAATGAGTGTATACATCAGTAATCGACACGTAAGCGCTCAGATCATTGACGATACCAAAGGCGTCACACTTGCTTCAAGTACCACTATTCAAAACAAAGCTGCAACTGGCACCACTACTGAACTCTGCACATTTGTAGGCACTGACATTGCCAAAAAAGCTGTTAAAGCTAAAATTAGTAAAGTTGTACTTGATCGTAACGGACGAGCATACCAGCAGCGTCTTAATGCACTTGCTACCGCAGCTCGAGAAAATGGATTGGAGTTCTAATATGGCCGACAACAGAGACAACCGAAACCGACAACCTCGCGAAGAAGAGGTCAAAGAGTTCGAAGAAGTAGTGATCAACATTGATCGTGTATCACGTGTAGTAAAAGGTGGACGAAGATTCCGCTTTAAAGCACTTGTGGTAGTTGGCGACAAAAAACAGCGCGTTGGTGTTGGCGTAAGTAAAGGTGGAGATGTGCAAGCTGCAGTTATGAAGGCAACTTCAGTTGCTAAAAAGAACCTACTTGAGATCCCAATATACAAAGCAACTATTCCACACGATGTTAACGCTAAAGTTGGCGGCGCCAAGGTACTCCTAAAGCCAGCTGCTCCAGGTACTGGTATCATTGCTGGCGGAACAGTTCGAGCGATCTTGAATGTTACGGGTATTCACAACGTGCTTTCTAAATCACTCGGAAGTACTAACAAGGTCAACGCTGCATATGCAACGATAGAAGCGCTTACACAGCTTAAGCCCATGAATCAATGGACAACGCAACAAGACGTCGATGGCGAAGCTAAAGAAAAAGCTGCTACTAAAAAAGTCGCCAGCGAAACCAAGACCCCTGCTACAAAAGCAAAAGCTACAAAAGATTCGAAGCCTTCGACTAGCGCTCAGGCCAAGGGAGATAAATAATGAAGTTTCACGAACTAGACATGACAAAAAAGAAGTCTAAGAACCGCGTTGGACGTGGCATTAGCGCCGGCCAAGGTAAAACTGCAGGCCGTGGTACAAAAGGTCAAAAAGCGCGTACTGGTAAGAAAATCCGTGCAGGATTTGAAGGTGGCCAGAACTCACTCATGACTCGGATTCCAAAGCTTAAAGGCTTTAAAAGTCACTTCGCCAAGGCGCAGGTTGTGTACACAGAAAATCTACAACTTGTAGGTGGTAAGGTTATTGATAACTTCACTCTTACCGAAGCAGGTTTGATTGCTCAGCCGTTCGCTGCAGTTAAAATCATTACTCGTGGTGAAGTAAGTAAGGCCTTCACCGTTAAGGTACAAGGTGCATCTGCATCCGCAGTTGAGCTTATTGAAAAAGCTGGTGGAAGCTTTGAAAAAACCGCCGTTCCACAACGTGAAGCTGCTCCTACCGAAGAAGCAGCCTAGCGTTACCATAATTAATCCCGCTTCGGCGGGAATTATGTTTTAATCAATAATCTTTGGTGACGAATAGAATTCGAACTGATATACTGAAGAAAATCATAAGTGAGAGGGAACTAATACTGTGGGCTGGAAAACTATCCAAAAATCGCTGAAAAGTAAAGACATGCAAAAGCGTGTACTAATAGTGCTGGCATTAATTGTTGTATTCCGTATGCTGTCGCACATTCCAGTCCCGCTTGCAGAGCCAACACAGCTTAAACAGCTGATAAACAACCTGTTTAGTTCTCAGCAGCTTCTTGGCTTCTTCGACCTTCTTTCTGGAGGGGCTCTTTCAAGTCTCTCTATAATGCTAATGGGCCTTGGCCCCTACATTAACGCTTCTATCATTATGCAGCTTCTTACCAAAGCCTTCCCTTCGCTAGAAGAGCTACAGCAAGACGGTGAAGCCGGTAGACGCAAGATTAACCAGTGGACGCGCATCATCACGTTACCGCTCGCAATTGTACAATCTGTAGGTTTAATTCTACTCATTCGTCAGACCGCTGGCGGTCAGCTTGGTATAGATATCACAGCAAATACTTCACCATTCCAATGGGTGCTCATGGTTGCAACTCTTACTGGCGGCTCAATGTTACTTATGTACATCGGTGAAAACATTACAGAACAAGGCATTGGAAACGGCATCAGTCTGCTTATATTCGCTGGTATCGTAGCTCAACTACCAAAGACAGGTACCACCTTGGTTAAAACCGTTACCGGCAGTCAGGAAAAGCTCGATGTGTTTGGTTGGTTCACGCTACCAATTAGCGGCAAAGGTCTCGCTATTTCAAGCGCTGTGGTTGCTGCAACCATTGCCGTAACCTTCTTGGTGGTGAAACTCAATGAAGCACAACGCATTATTAAGGTTAGCTATGCAAAACGAGTTCAAGGTAACCGTGCCTATGGCGGCGTTGGAACAATCCTGCCAGTAAAACTTATTACTGCGGGCGTCATTCCAATTATCTTTTCTGTGGCGTTCCTCAGTGTCCCTCAGTTTGTTGGTCAGCTTATTCAGAACAACTCAACTCCATGGGTTGCTGAGCTTGGTAAAAACCTCACTATCTGGTTTGCCCAACCTGGCCAGTCTCAGAACTTAAGCACTAATCCGATTAACACATACGTGTACCCAGCCGTATACTTTCTACTAATCGTTGCATTTACATACTTCTATACAAGTGTCGTGTTCAATGCAAAAGAGATTGCAGAAAACCTTCAGAAGCAAGGTGGGTTCATTGACAAAATTCGTCCAGGTCAACAGACCGAAGACTACCTAAAGAAAATTGTAAGCCGACTTAACTTGTTTGGCGCCATCAGCCTGGGGCTTCTTGCACTTCTACCATTGTTTGTTGAAAGAATTCTTGGCACCACTTCACTTACCATTGGCGGAACCGGGCTTCTTATCGTTGTGTCGGTAGCGCTAGAAACGCTTCGCCAGCTCGAATCTCGAGCCTTGATGGTGACTTACGACCAAGACTACTAATTTGATCTGGTGGGCACATGAGCATAAAGAGATTATTCCTAAATACAACACTTGTACTAGTGGCTTTATGTTTTATCAACTTTGTCGCATATATCAAGCCATGGAAAGCATTCCCATTGATACTCCCATTTGGATGGAATACACAAAGTGGAAAACTAACAGCAGGCTCATACAATTCATTCGAGTCATTTACAACAACCAAGACACGAGGTATGTTCTTCGCAAGCTCTGCGCAGATCAAGGTTTATGACGACACGCTACGTAGTACGGGCCAAGATAACGCAGGAAATAGCCTTGGCCTTGTGCTAGATATACTTTTAGCCAGTATTCTGGGAGGGTTGATAATAGTCTTCGTCTACACAAAGCTTTCAAAACCATCCGCACGCAACAATAAGTAGGTTGCTCCAGAGTCATGCTAGAGTGCGTGTGGAAATCGCATGAAATATCTACTTAATCATCTAGGCTTCTCGTGATATAGTAAAAGCATAAACGAAAAGAATGAAAAGGGTGGGACACTTTGAACTTTCAAGATTTTGGAATACAAGAAGACGAACAGTTACGACAAAAATTTAGTACTGATGCAAGTATCTTCGAGGTGATGCCTCGTGGTGTAGTTGCACCAGATAGCCTTGACTGGTTAACGCATCTAGTCCGCGAAGTGAGTCGCAGCGCACAAAGTGGTGAGTATGTTACTATAAGCCCTCGCAGCGGTGGCACATGCATGAGTGGGGGATCTTTAACCGAAGGTGTCGTGGTTGATATGACAGCCGGCTTTAATTGGGTAGGTGAAGTTGATACCAAAACCAACACCGTTTGGGCTGGTGGAGGTACATGGTTTCGCGATGTTGCAGCTAAAGCCGCCGAACAAGGCTTACTATTTCCTGCATACCCAAACAGTAAAGAAATCTGCGGCCTGGGCGGCATGGTGGGCAATAATGCGTCTGGTGAACTCAGCGTACGTTACGGCGCAACCTGCGACAACGTAGAAGCGGTAAAAGTTGTACTTGCCGACGGTTGCGAATACGAATTCGGCCCACTAAGCCCAGCTGAGTTAGAAAAAAAGTGCAAGCAAGATGATCTTGAGGGCCACATTTATCGTGGTGTTAATCAGGTAATTGAAGATAATTGGGATCTCATCTGGAAGAAACGACCAAAAGTTCGCAAAAACGCAGCAGGTTACGCTTTGTACCGAGTATGGGATCGCGATAAAACCGTCTTCAATCTTGCACAGTTATTTGTTGGCGCACAGGGCACACTAGGTATTGTGACTGAAGTAAAATTAAAGCTTGTACCAATACCTCAGCACAACCGGATGCTTGTAGTAGAGATTGATGACCTAACTCGACTAGCTGAAGCGCTAAAGCTAATCGTTAGTCACCACCCAGCTGGCGTAGAAATGTACGATAAGCACACATATGAATTGGCTGAAAAGTTTATGCCGGAATACGCCGCTGCAGCAAGCAGCGCCAAAGGTAAAGAAATGGTCTTATTTGCGTGGTTCTCCGAAACCACCAAAGATGCCAGTGATCATGCAGAAGCTGTTTGTCAGCGCGCTTTAAAGCGCAAGAACTACCTAGTTCATACCGTTAAAGATGAGACCGAGCACGATGCACATATCGAAATTAGGCGTAAAAGCTTCCAGTTACTTAAAGATTATGCTCACGGCAAGCAGCGAGCAGTACCGTTTCTTGAGGACATTGTCGTGAATCTTGAACACTATGGTGAATTTATTGCCGCACTCGAGACAATTCTAGATGATTACGATATGACCCATACCTTTGCGGGCCATATTGGTGACGGCAGTATCAGACTTATACCTCTCGTAGATTTAGAGGCTGAAAACGCAGTAGATCAAGTATTTGAACTAGCGCAGCGTGTATACGACCTTGTGTTCGCATTTGGTGGTAGCATGAGTGTTGATCACAACGACGGCATCATCCGAACGCCATATGTAGAGCGCATGTTCGGCCCTGAGCTCGTAGCCATATTTGAAAACATCAAACACCTATTTGACCCTATGAACACCTTCAACGCGGGCAAAAAAGTTGGTGGTACATTAAACTTCGCTAAAACACACATGAGCCGCACAAATACTCCGACCTTTTAGCCAAAAGGCACACCTCGGCCGTAACAGCACCTTGAAGTCATAATTATCCCACGTTGCATAATTACATATTTACGATATGATATCACGATGGAACAAGGTCAAGGTGAACAAAAAGCTGCTAGGACAATACTTGAAGCAGTCCTACTGGCTGCCGCTGTAACCGCAGGTAGTCTTGTACTTTCTAGAATCAACACACCGGAGGGTTGTATAGGCGCTGACGACAAAAGTCTTGAAGTAACTCAAAACGCTGTAGCCGCCCCCGAGGCCGAAGCAATTGAGGGCGTATATACTCATGCACACCTAAAAGAGTTGGCAACAGAACATGGCCTAACAATTATGGATCCAAGCCCATACCAAGAGGGGCTTGACGTAGCTGATACCAATCAGAAAGTAATGGATACACTTAGTAACTACTTATCAAACTTTTCAATACAAGTATCGGTGCCGTCGCAATCAGCAGCCGAAGACGAACAAATACCAATAGGCGAGTGGCAAGATCTCGATGATGTTGAGTTAGCCGATCTAAAGCACTTCTCTGAAACCATATTTGCCTTATTTTCCTTCATACCTACGGAAGTTACAAAGTTTGCAGAGCTTGAACACATCAAGCTAGTGCGAAGTATCAACTTTGACGAAAACCAAATTCACAGACCAGGTGAAACGGTATCTGGAATGACCAACCGTATTACCCGCATATTTTACGTTTCAATGAAGTCCGTTGAAGAAGATGACATATACTATGGGACAGGCTATGCTCTAATCGACGTGTTAACCCACGAATTTTCGCATTTACTTGATGCAAAGCTTTGCAAAAGCCGGCTTTACGTACAAGATGACCCTTCTTTTGAATCACCCAATCCCAAGAACTTTCACTATGGCTCAGAAAATAACTATGAAAAAAACATAGAACTAAATCGATTTCAAACAGCCTACGGCACAAATTCTGTTCTGGAAGACAAAGCAGAATACTACAAGCTCATACTTAACGGTAGCTTCCCTCGAAACGGCGAGTCGAAGGTAACGGTTGATAAGTTTATCGAACTTGTTGCTCGCTTAGAGCAGCATATTCCGGGCGTACTTGGCTATTATTCGCAGCTATGGAGAAAGAGCGAGTAAAATAAAAGTGCTCAGGGCTCTTTACATTATCTGTTGACACCTGTATAATTACTCTTTGTAACTTATGGCTGTAAACAAGGAAGTAATTCAACTTGAAGGAAAAGTAGTAGAAGCGCTCCCGGGTGCTCAATTTCGAGTTGAACTTGAGAACGGCCATCAGATTATCGCCCATGTTGCTGGCAAGATGCGAAAGCACTATATCAAGCTGGTACAAGGCGACAGCGTGACGGTTGAGTTAACCCCTTACGATCTTACAAAGGGCAGAATCACCTACCGCAAATCATAATCATCAATTTAATCTATACGTAAGGAGATTACGTGAAAGTACGTGCAAGCGTCAAAAAGATTAGTCCTGATGACCAACTGGTTCGCCGTAAAGGCCGGCTATACGTCATCAACAAAAAGAAACCTAAGCACAAGCAGAGGCAAGGCTAGTTATGGCTCGAATATCAGGCGTAACCATCCCAACCGAAAAGCAGGTGCAAATTAGCCTTACTTACGTGTACGGTATTGGCCCAGCTCATGCTGCGTCTATCCTTACCGCAACCAAGGTTGATCCAACAACTCGCGTAAAAGACCTTACAGAGGCTGAGCTCGATGCAATCCGTAATGAGATTGATAAGAACTACACCGTTGAAGGCGATCTACAGCGTATTGTTACCGGAAACATCAAACGTTTGAAGGATATTCAAACATACCGAGGCATACGACACAAAGCTGGTCTACCAGTTCGTGGCCAACGTACCCGCACAAATGGTCGTACAAAGCGTGGTAAGCGTGTTGCTGTTGGTGGCACACAGAAAAAGGCTGCGTCTAAGACGTAGGATTAGGATATTTATATGGCAGATAATACAGCAACCAAAAAGAAGAAAGCGAAGCGAATTGTCCCCGCTGGACAATTACACGTTAAAGCTACGTTTAATAACACAATTATTACTATTACCGACAAAAAGGGTGAAGTGATTGCAACAGCGAGTGCCGGCGCCTGCGGATTCCGCGGAAGCAAAAAAGGTACAGCCTACGCAGCACAGATCGCTAGTGAAAAAGCGCTCGGTAATGCAAAGCAAAATAACAGCCTTCATTCAGTTGAAGTATTTGTAAACGGAATCGGCCAAGGCCGTGACGCAGCAGTACGAGCAGCTATGACAGTTGGTATCGATGTTGAAAGCATTACTGATAAAACCGGCGTTGCGCACGGTGGCTGTCGTCCAAGGAAAGTGAGGCACCCATAATGGCACGAGATAGATCTCCAATTGTTAAGCAAAGCCGTCGTGAAGGCTATGCCCTTCATCCTAAAGCGGTTAAAATTATGCTCAAGCGAAGTAACATTCCTGGCCAGCATGGTGGCGGACGTCAAAGCAAGCCTAGCGGCTACGCACTACAACTTCGCGAAAAGCAAAAAGTACGCCGACTATATGGCCTACTCGAGAAGCAGTTCAGCAACCTCATGAAAGAAGCAAACCGTTCTAAAGGCCAGTCAGGTCAAATCCTGCTACAACTTCTAGAACGACGCCTCGACAATGCAGTATATCGAGCTGGTTTTGCGACTTCACGTCGTGCAGCTCGTCAACTTGTTGGTCACGGACATTTTATACTTAACGGACGCCGTGTTGATATTCCATCAATTCGTGTTTCTGAGGGTGACGAAATTACTGTGCGACCAAAAAGTGCAGACAACGAATACTTTAAGCAACTTGCAGACGTGGCAGCAACCTCAAGTCAGCCAACACTAGGTTGGATTAAGGGCGATGTAAAGAAGAAGACAATTCTAGTTACCGGTTTACCAACTCGTGAAGAGGCTGAACCCGACATTAACGAACAACTGATCGTAGAGTTCTACTCACGCTAAGTGAATGCTAAGTTAAAGGAGCAACAATATATGTCAACAATGATTCACAACCCAACCCTAGCGTCAGTAGACGATCACTCAAGTACTAGTGCAACGTTTGCAATCGAGCCACTTCACACTGGTTACGGTATGACCCTAGGTAACAGCCTTCGTCGCGTACTTCTTTCTTCAATTGAAGGTGCTGCAGTTTCAGCATTCAAAATTGAAGGAATCACACACGAATTCACTACTGTAGAAGGCGTAAAAGAAGATGTAGTAGACATCATGCTTAATCTTAAGCAAGTCCACTTCAAAGTACACAGTGACGAACCGCAAACAGTTCGCATCGAAAAGAAAACGAAAGGTGCAGTTACTGCAGCTGATATTAAGACAACTGATCAAGTTGAAGTTATCAACCCTGAGCAGCTTATTGCTACCCTTGATAGCGCTAAGCCATTCATTATGGATATTCTTGTTGAATCAGGCCGTGGCTACCGAACAATCGAAGCTACACCATCAGCAAGTCGTCCAAGTGATATGATCGCAGTTGATGCAATCTTCACACCAGTACTACGCGTACGATATAAAGTAGAAAGCACTCGTGTTGGCCAAATGACTGACCTCGACAAACTACTTCTTACCGTAGACACTGACGGTTCATTAACTCCGCGTGAAGCTTTTGAAGAAGCAGCCGCAATTTTGGTTAACCAATACACGGCTCTTGCTGGAAGCACAACTGTAGCAGCCGCTCAGCCACTGACCCAAACTGGTAACACTGATGAAGCAGCTGAACTAATGACACCTATCGAAGATCTTAACCTTACTGCTCGTACTGCTAACGCACTACTGAACAACAATATTAAGACTATCGGTGACCTCGTAACGCTTGGTGAAGTCGAACTACGCGAACTTAAAGGTTTTGGCAGCAAAGCCCTAGACGAAGTCAAAGATAAAATGGCTGAATTGGAGTTCTAAATGCATCGTCACGGATACCAAGGTCGTAAATTAGGAAGAGAACGAGATCAGCGCACCGCGCTTATCCGTAGCCTTTCAATTGCGCTTATCGAACATGGAAGCATTGAAACGACGCTTCCAAAAGCCAAAGAGCTTCGACCAAATTTTGAAAAACTAGTAAGCAAAGCTCGCAAGGGTGATTTGCATAACCGTCGTTTGCTCGTTAGCAAGCTCGGAAGCGTTCCTGCTGCTCACAAACTAGTTGAGCAAATTGCACCAGCAATGCAGCGAACCAGTGGCTACCTTAGAATTGAACGCACTGCGCTTCGACGTGGTGACAATTCTCAAATGGCCCGCATTAGCTTTGTTGATGACATCAACGCAAGTGCAGACAACAGTCCAGCTGCAAGTGCTGCGGTTAAAACTAAAGCTTCGGCTGTAAAGAAGCCTGCTGCAGCAAAAGTTGCAAAGGAGACTAAGTAATGAATAAGACGTATTCAGCAAAGCCGAACGACGTAACAAGAAACTGGCACCTAGTTGATGCTTCAGAAGCACCACTTGGTCGAATTTCTACCGTTATTGCTACGCTACTTACCGGAAAAAACAAGCCTATGTACACAGCAAACATTGATTGTGGCGACTACGTTGTAGTTACTAACGCTTCAAAACTTGTTGTAACCGGTAATAAACTTACCGACAAAATGTACTACCGCTACAGTGGATTCCCTGGTGGAATGAAAGAAATGACACTAGAGCAGAAGATCGAAAAAGATCCAGCAACAGTAATCGAACTAGCTGTGAAGGGAATGCTTCCTAAGAACAAGCTTTCACCTGAGCGCATGGCTCGATTGCGCGTATTTGCCGGTGAAGCACACGAACACACTGCACAGCAACCTAAGAAAGTTGAGGTTAAACGTGGCTAAAAACGATTACTTCTACGGTCTTGGTCGTCGTAAAAGCGCAACAGCTCGTGCTCGTCTTATGGGCGGCAAGGGTGTTGTTACTGTAAATGGTCAGCCAGTAGCTGAATACTTTAACGGTAACGAAGCATTTACGTACGAACTTATGGAACCACTTCGTCTCCTTCAGAAAACTGATAGCTTTGATATCAGTCTGAAGATTGAAGGTGGTGGACATCATTCACAAGTTGGTGCCAGTAAGCTAGCAATAGCTAAAGCACTCAGCGTCATGAACGATGATCTGCGTTCTACTCTTAAGAAAGATGGTCTTCTTAAACGAGATCCTCGAGAGAAAGAACGTATGAAACCAGGACTCAAAGGCGCACGTCGCAAAGAACAGTTCTCAAAGCGTTAATATACCAGCGTTTTATAAAAAGATCCGCCCAATCGCGGATCTTTTTATATACTATATATTCATATTCCATCAGGGAAAATACCCCTTCTTGTCCGCCTTCTGCCTCGGTAGACCCAACCCACAACTAATCAATCCCCTCGGTCCATCATCCCGTACTTGCTAATTCTCAAAATAAAATGACTATTTGAATTATATGACGAGCGTAGCGAAGCTATATACGGGATCCAGCCCTTGGTTTGTCATTCCTGCGTAGGCAGGAATCCGGTACATAATCATTCTATTCCTGTCTTTATCTTCCTTTTGTCGCCAAAAGGAACAAACCATTCACCCATAACACCCAAGCCGATACCCCTCCAGCTTGTTTCTGTCGCGTCAGGACGATGCAAGCATCTCTCACAGTTTTCCTAGTTGTTGGTTCGAGCAAATCCTTCCTTGATTCGTCAGAAAGCAGCTTCCAGGGTTCGGGTTTGGTTGAATGGGTGGATTAGTTAACTCGCTTCGCGAGGTATTAATTAATCCAACCAACATTCTTATGGTAAATGGTATACTTGTACCTACATGAAGAAAAAAAACATAATTCGGTTGCTACTATTAGTCGTGCCTATTTCTGTGATTGTGCTGTTGGCAGTTCCTTCCTCAAGAGCCAGCATTATTGCCTCAGTAAACTCGGCATACGCACAAGTCAGCCCAGGCGCAAACTCAGCTTTTCCAAATATAGAAATGAGGAAGTTATCCAACACGCAGAGAATGATTGTACAGATCACTAGGCAAGAATATGCGGAACGACCAACAAGTTATGACAGAACCGTCTTAAAGTATACCGATGGCAACAAAGAACCTTGGTGTGCAGATTTCACGAGTTGGGTGATGAAACAATCTGGCGTTCCATACAAAAATCAAAATTCCACAAGCTGGAGAATTCCGGGCGTGTTAACGCTGCAAGAATACTATAAATCAGAAAACCGTTATATCAAGGCAGACGGCAAGTATAGACCCAAGGTAGGTGACGTAGCCATATATGTGGGTGAGAGAACATTAGATGGCAGAAGCAGGCAGCATGCTAACATAGTATTGGATACAATAGGTGACAACATGGTTACGATTGGCGGCAATGAACAAGGTAGAATGCGAGTTTCTATGGTGAATTTTAAAACAAATGAAAGTAGTTTAGTTGGATTTGGCACACTACCGAAACCAGTGGTAAAATAATGCTCTCAAGAATTCGCAAAGACTGGATGAGGTTTGAATACAAGCACACTAGCATCACTATCATAGTGATGCTTCTGACCGTCTTACTTCTCAACACGGCACTCGTCACTGCGGTGCTTGAATGGTTTAAGAATGTAGGCCTACTCGGTGGATTCATTGGGGGTATCATGAGTGTCTCAATGTTTACTACCGCACCAGCCATAGTACTTATAGTCGCCGTTGCCCAGCATGTCAACACTCTCCAACTCGTTGTAGTTGCAAGTATTGGCTCTGTGATAGGCGACTGGCTAATCATTAAATTTCTGGAAGATGAAGTAGCAGCAGAACTTAAACCAATTTTGCGAAAGTATCACATCCTACCACTTATTCGAAAATTTCAACGCTCTAAAGCCCGTTGGGTCGCCACGGCAATAGGGGCAGCCGTACTTGCCTTACCATTACCAGATGAATTTGGTATCGCACTCATGGATATCGGTAAACTCAAACGAAAGCACCTCTTACTTATCTGCTTCGTACTAAATTTTCTCGGTTTACTAGCACTCGTGACAATCGGCGAAAACATTTTTTAATCATATATTGTCATTCATGGCACAGACTTAGATATGCCTAAACGCGCACGAATCTCTAAGAAAAATCATTCAATATTTAACCTCCGTTTAACACTTCTGAAAAATTGATTAACTCTCTCAGCTATGCTATGGTGTGGCTAAGTATAATAGGGTTTTTAATAAGCGAGGATGCGAGGTGAGTATGATCTTTAAGCATAAAGTTAACGATGTCAGAAAACTAAACACTCAGTTATTGAACTTAGTACTCTCGTCAATAATTGCATTCACGCCATTTACAGCAATATTGACCAACGTTAACTCCGCCGTAGCCGCCAATCTTAACGTCACGCCTGCTAATACTCAGGGTTGGGTATCTAGCAATGTAGCGAGTGGTGCATCGGACTACGTTACAGACTCCACCGCTCCGTTGGGTAATGGCGCGCTGGAGGTACGAACTACGGGAAGTAGTGACAAGGCCCAGCTCTTCCGTGCAGCACCCGCAAACACAACTTTAAATAGTGTAAATGACCTTTCGTATTGGGCTTACCGTTCGTCAAGTTCTACCGGCAGTCCAGCTCAAGTAACATCCATTAATCTGGGTATTGACTTCAACGGCGCTGAAGCTGGTGGCTTTACTACACTCGTTTTTGAACCAATATATCAATCCGCCACACAAGGTCAACTCACAGACGACATTTGGCAGAATTGGGATGCTGGCAACGATTCTATTTGGTGGTCTTCAAACCCTATTCCTGGCGCACCCAATCGCGACACATTCGTATCTCTTGCAACAATAAAGACTAACAACCCTGATGCGATAGTTTCGTACTACGGCTTTAATCAGGGTTCTGGAAACAGTGGTATTACAAGCCGTGTCGACGGACTAACTTTCCAGGGTACGACTTTTGACTTTGAGCAAGCCCCAGCACCCGCACCAGGGGCTTCGCAGTTCATTGGTTCACCAAAATATGTTCGCGTGAACAATATTGGTGATATTACGGCTCAAGTTCGCGTCCCCTCAGGTGCTACAGAAGTGAGGTTCACAGTTGATGGGGTAGTTATCGTTGACTCTAATCTTGCCGACACTAGCAGCGATAATGATATTTATACTGTATCAGGCGCAGCAGCAGGCTCTCAGTGGTATCGATTACAAAAATCTCTAGTGGCAGGATCACATACAATTACTGCGGAATTTTTCCTTGGGGGAACATGGAACGCTGTCACCGGGTCAGGCGTGGCATATGCACTCGATGCACCTAGTGCTGAATACGTCTCTCCGAACGACGCTCAGCATATCTTTAGAACAAACGATACCCATACTCGAATAAAAGCAGATGATGAGTTTGAGCAATTCAAGCACTTGGTATCAGTTATCAACGGCGTAACCTATACCGTCAACCGAGCTGATTGCGATCTAAGGTACGCTGGAAATTATGTACTATGCGACGTAAAAACACCGACGCTTCCAGAAGGCACTTACACCGCCACCACCACAACTTACACGCAGGCAAATAATCGTAAAGATAACTTTAAAAGCCGTGAATTTACAATTGACAACACACGACCTTCTGTCTTAACACTTCAAAGCCCTGGCAGCACCATTTCAACTATAGCAGTCTCAGCTACAGCCATAGACTCAAACGCCGTTGAAAGTGTAAATTTCTTTCTAACTGCTCCTAGAGCAGATGGCGTCTGTACTGGCAATGGAACCGTAATAGATTCAGTTCGTATTTTTGCAGCCCAGAACGGCAATTACAACGCCGTGTTAAATCCGGGAATGATCAACGGTCCTTTCTGCGTAAACGCTACAGCTCGTGACAACGCAAAGAACAATAGCGTAATCGTGAGTAATCTGATTAATGTTGATACCACGAAGCCCTCTGCTCCAGAGATATTAACGCCCATCGCTAATCAAGCGCTTCGTAACAGCCCAATACGTGCAACCTGGAATGCATCAACTGACACATCCGGCATCCAGAAGTATGAAATAGAGTACGTATATATAAGAAACGGAGTTCTGGTAACAGATTACAGAACCGTACCAGGCAACCAGACGTTCCGAGACCAAACCCTTACTGGCAGTGTGCAGGGTGACTTTACGATACGAGTTCAAGCTACCGATAACGCTGGCCACAAGAGTGACTGGAGTGCTCCGAGAACGTATAGTTTCGACACTATCGCACCACAGTTTAGCTCGACACAAGTAAGCGGTCTTGATCAAGAGAGTCAAGTGCTCAGTGGAACAATTTCCGAAGCAGTAGATTCAGTTAATATAACAATTACCGATTCTGAAGATACCATTGTCAGAACATATAATGTCTTGGTAACGGACTATACTTTTAACCAAACTATATCCGGACTAGAAAATGCGCAGTACTTCGTTAGATTAGAAGTTTCTGATGCAGCAGGAAACACAAGCGTACTTAATGACGACTTTACTGTTAACTATATTCCTCCGGTAGATACGGTTGAAGAACCTGCGCAGATAGAAGAAACACCGTCTGATCAACCAGTTGTTGCGCCATCTATACAGGTGACGCCGAGCCTCCAGCTAGCGACTACAACAGCCATAGTACCGTTCTTTCAGAACTTCGTAGCCCTAGTTAACGAAGATGGAACCATAGCTAGCGCCGCTCCAGCCCCTCAAGATGCAAACCTTGAGAATGGCGACATACTCGGTGCCCAAGACTCACTAGCAAAGAACGCAGCTCAAGCTGATTCAAGTAAAACCTACGAACTATTCGGCATTGCATGGTACTGGATCCTTGCAGCCTTAGCGGCACTCCTTGTTGGCTGGTGGTTTATTGCCGGTTACCGACGCCGTAAAGATGAAAAACAAGCGTAGTAACAGATTGTACTTAAAAGCATGAGCGTGATATAGTTTAGCTATATTAAAGGTCTTACATGGCAACACGTAAACAAACAAAAACTACTTCTAAAAACAAGATGATCCAGTGCAAAAAAGCACATGGACATCTTGTGTGCCAGGTGCGACTTTCTAAAAATAAGAAGATGACGTTTCTGAAGCTGCTGCTAGTACCTTCTAGGGCAAATAAACATCGACCGCACTTGATTCGTCGCAGTGGATTGGTTTCTATAGCAATACTTCTGATTGTGCTTCAGTTTGCTTATAACTACAATGCTGCTGGCAAGTTCAAGATTCTAGGCTACGCAACTAATGTTTCAGCGCAAGAAGTTTCTTCTGAAATTAACAAGGCCCGTAAAGCGGATGGCGAAAAAGCACTTTCTACAGACGATCAGCTTAGTAAGGCAGCTAGTCTTAAAGCGGATGACATGTTTAAAAATGGCTACTGGTCACACAACTCACCTCAAGGTGCGCAGCCGTGGGTATGGTTTCAAAAAGCAGGCTACAGTTACCAAAATGCCGGCGAAAACTTGGCAAAAGACTTTCGAACATCAAAAGGCCTAACGAATGCTTGGCTAGAATCTGAAACTCACAGGCAAAACATGCTCAACCCAGAATTTAAGAACATGGGTGTCGCAGTAGTAAACGGTAAGCTCCAGGGCGAAGAAACAACCCTTGTGGTGGCTTTGTTCGGCACTCGTCAAACGGAAGCGCCAGCCACCATAAAAGACGGAGGTCTAGTAACGAGCGCTACTGCTAGTTCTGGCTCAAACATATTTGAAAACCCGGCCCAGATTAACGCATTAACCAACCCGATAAGCATTCTGACGCTGGCAATACTTCTCGGCGTACTCAGCGTAGCCCTTTTAACGCACTGGCACTACGTCAAACTCCCCAAGAAGATCAGGAAGTCATGGTACCAACACCACGCTCTCTACACAGCTTGTCTGGCGCTCATGATGCTTTCTTACACCGTGTACATACTCACTTCTGGAAGTATTTAAACTAGATGTATAAACGACCGATCTGATATTTATCGACTCCCTAGCTCTTCAGACTAAAGTACCCAGCCTGAAGAATAGTACTTCACTTTGCTTTACTGATAGGCTTGCCTTTGCTAGTCGTAAATTTATATGACACTGTTGATTTTATCAACTTACTATGCTATAATATAATTATGAACATATTGCAACACAGTGCATATTGGTTTACCGACACTTTTGTGGCGGTTTCTTCTGTGTGTTTGCAAAACTAAAATACACTCAAATATATTGAAAAGGTCGCCACCAGCTGGCGATTTTTTATATTCAACCAATACAATACGAAAGACATAATAATGAAAACTGTAAGTAGCGCCGAACTCGGCCAAGAAAGAATCAAACTAGGAGAAGAATCAGGAATTCTCGATATATACGACAACCTGGGTACACCATACTCAGGCGATGTTATCGAATTAACACCTGAACATGCAGCGCAGATTGAAGAATACGCAGTCAAAGCAGCAATAAACTATGGAGATAAAAACGCAGAAAGAGAACCAACTTACATTCAAACAGAGCTTGGCTTACCGGCTCTTATAGTACGTATCGACTGCACTGTGGTTGATGGGCAAATCATGGCTTTTGAAATGGAAGACAGCCCTTCTGGTATCGGCATAACTGATCGACTCATGACCCACACAACCGGAACCGGTATAACTTCTGCTGTTCTCGGACACTATGAAGACGCCGTCGGTTCGATACCTCACGTGATCGTTTCTGGCACAAGAGGACACGGCACCGACGATAAAATGGTAGTAGGAAGTGAGCGCTATCACTATCGACAAGGTGATCTGCGACCGCCACGTTTGCCCGAAGATCAGCTCGTAATTGTTAAAGCGATCCCAGGAAACATTGACTCAAGCTCGCCATACCAACACTTAAAAGATAAACTACTCGCTCCGCTCAGCACCGAGGGCGACAAATCATACCTAGTAAGAATGGGTGAGCTTGCTGTTGTAGAATCAGAAGACGACTTGCTGGTGGATGAGAGAGGAGAGCTACTTTCTCAAGTACTAAAAGCCAGATTAGGTTCTATGGCGATGGGAATTTCTGTCTACCTTACCCCTGAAGACAGAACGAAATTCGGTAAGGGCGGTCAAGTCAAAATAGGAAGGCTGAGGCGTGATCTCGTCAAATACTTATCTGAATCAGACGGCGCACTTGTTCAACAATTCCGACCACCAATTCAAATTGAGAATGCGGCAGGTTGCAGTAACACGATTTTACGAATGTTCGTATTACTAAATAATTCCGAAGGCGTCACTACAGGCAAGACTATCGGAGGCTGTTACGTTGCACGCCCGGAGCTAATCGTTCATGGTGCACGAAACGCAATTTCGGGCGCAGTACTGGTAGAATAGGGCTATATGGAAAAATATCTACAAAAACTTGTCGAATTCTACCCAGTAAGCTCAAGGCAGCAAAATGTCGCTCAACTCACTTCCTATCTTGAAGATCACTTTAAAAAAACGGGCCTACACACCACGAGCCTTAGTTACGAAGGCGTAAACAGTCTTTACTGCTCTACAAGTACTACAAAGCAGAGCAAACTACTCCTTCAGGCACATATCGACGTAGTTCCTGGAGAATCACAAGTGTTTCAAAACCGTGAAGACAAATACTTCGGGCGAGGCGTCTACGATATGCTTTTCGCCACAGCCTGCTACATGCGTCTCTGTGACGAGCTTGGTGATACACTGAATAATATGAATCTCGCACTAATGTTTAGTGGTGATGAAGAGCTTGGTGGTTTTAACGGTGTTAAAAAAATGCTCGAAGCAGGCTACAATACGCAAGTCTGTGTGCTACCCGATGCAGGAAAAGGCATGGGTACGCTTAATGTGGCAGCAAAAGGTATCTATAACTGCACAGTCAGAATACACGGCCAGTCGCATCATGGTTCACGCCCGTGGGAGGGTGACGGAGCTGCCATAAAACTTGCAAAATTTTTAGTGGAACTTGATGATCTATTCGATACTTCAGATCAAAACAACTCTACCGTTACAGTTGCAAAACTCATTGCCGGCGATGCTGATAACCAGGGGCCTGCGTTTGCAGATGCAATTTTGGATATCAGATACTCCGACAAACAAGATCTGGCTAAGATTAAGACAAAGCTGCATAGTCTACTGAAGCGATATCAAGGCGAAGTCATACTACTCGTTGAGGGCAACGACTACCAGCTCAATACTAATAATGAATTCGTGAAAGAATTCATAAATCTTTACGAGAAAGAGCACGGCTCTAGTATAGAATTCGTAAAAGCCCACGGCTCTTCCGATGCTCGGTTCTTTGCAGAACGCGATATTCCAGTTATTATGCTTCGTCCAGACGGTGGAGGCGCTCATGGAGACAACGAATGGATATCTGCCGAAAGTATTGAAAAGTTCTACAGACTACTTAAAAAATATGTGCTAAAAATTGCTACAATAGAATAAGGAAATAAATTATGAACAAACCAGTAATTCTAACCGGCCTCCGTGCCAATAATGACCTACACATCGGTAACTACTTTGGAGCGCTGCTCCCACTTATAGACATGGCTAAGAAACATGCTGGTCAGTACCAGGTGAATCTCTTTGTGCCAGATCTGCATAGCTTTACTACGCCAATTGACCATAGCCAGCTTCACGAACAGATTATGAACAACCTTAGGCTGTTTGCAGCGGCGGGATTACCTCTGAATAATCCTGACGTTCACATTTACCGACAAAGCTACATTCCGGCACATAGTGAACTTACGGTGATACTAAACAGCTTCACTGGATTTGGTGAGATGAGCCGCATGACTCAGTTTAAAGATAAGTCAGCAAGATTAAGCTCTGATCGAGTTTCTGTTGGACTATTCGACTACCCGGTTCTTATGGCTGCCGATATCCTACTTTACGGAGCCGAGCTTGTACCCGTAGGTGACGACCAGTCACAACATCTTGAACTAACACGTGACCTCGGGACTAGAATGAACAACCAATTCGGTGAACTGTTCACCATTCCTCATGAGGTTAAAAAACAGCACGAGTTCTTCGGTAAAGATCAAGGCCTACGGATTAAGGATCTTGTAGACCCGATGAAAAAGATGAGTAAATCAGACGAAACCGGCAAAGGAATAATCTTCCTGGGAGACGATCCTAAATCTGCCGCTAAAAAGATTGCGAGCGCCACAACAGACAGTGTCGGTGTTATTAATTACGATCCCGTAAATCAACCAGGCATCTGTAACCTTCTGCAGATTCTTGCGTTATTTACTGGTTCAGACCTAAAGCAAGTAGTGGCCTCATACGAGGGTCAAACTAGCTACGGTGATCTGAAAAAAACCGTAGCGAGCGCCACTGAAGAATTCTTAACCAACTTCCAACGCAACTTTAACGAAGTCGACAGCATTCCACTCATGGCCAAACTTGAAAAATCAGAAGTTGAGATGAACAAAGTTGCCAATGAAACACTTTTCAAAGTACAAAAAGCTATAGGGCTCAGAAGCTAAGATGATAACCCAGGGTGTATACGAACACTACAAAAGCACACCAGAAGACAGAAAATACTACCAAGTTGTAATGCTATCTCATGACGAAGCCACTCGAGGCGTACTCGTGCATTACCAGCCTTTATACTGGAATAATTCCGGTGGCATCTACGACGACGGGATTACCATCTGGACACGCACATTGGAAAATTTCACTCAGCACGTTAAACACAATGGCAAGCAGATGCCACGTTTTAGGCGAGTTGATAGTACAATACAGTAGTGAATACGATTTATGTAACCGAACTTGAAGCAGGTGAACGCCTTGATAAGGCTCTTTCTGCCATGTATCCTGATTATTCTCGTTCTGCTTTAGAAAAACTAATTGAAACCGGTCAAGTGCTCGTAAATGGTTTAGTTGTTAAGACTAAACGAAAGCTACGACTGGACGACGAGATTACTGTTAACTTTAATGAGCTTACTCGAGCAGTTGACGAGATTGAACTACCGGTCATCTATGAAGATGAGAATATCGTAGTCATCGACAAACCCATAGGCGTACTTTCGCATTCAAAAGGCACTTTCAATAAAGAAGGTACTGTTGCTACCTGGCTTAAGCAACACGTGACCGGCGTCGCGCCTAAAGGATCTGATGTACCCAACGTCATCCTTGAAGGCGCCCAAGAACTAAACTTCTGGGATTCAAACCGTGCCGGAATAGTACACAGGCTAGACAGAGGTACTAGTGGTGTTATGATTTGTGCAAAGAATGAAGCAACTGTCAGTCATCTTGGCAAGCAATTTTCTGAACGGAATGTTAAAAAAACCTATGTTGCAGTCATAAAGGGTGAACTTTCAATTCCAGAAGGTAAGATCGACGTTCCAATAGAACGCAACCCGAAGAAACCAGCAACATTTCGAGCTGGCATAAATGGGAAAGTGGCTCAAACCTATTTCAAGACTACTCAGACAAATGGTAAGTACAGCCTCGTAGAGCTTAATCCAAAAACAGGACGGACCCACCAGTTGCGAGTTCATCTCGATTATCTTAAGCATCCAATTGTTGGAGACGAATTCTATAAAGGTGAAACTGCCGAGCGCTTAATGCTACACGCCGCAAAGCTTGAGATCACTATCCCCACCAGTAAACGCGTAACATTTGAAGCCCCAGTTCCAGAAATCTTTAATACCCTGACCTCATGAATCAGCCAATATTCCATAAACGAACCAGCATTGCACTGCATAACTACCTCAGTCAACCGACTCACGGATTGATCCTTGTGGGCCAAGAAGGCAGCGGCAAACTATACGCTGCAAACTGGCTAGCTCAGCAGCTCCGGACTCCTTCTTTCATTATTGAAGCCGAGGATAGCAAAAGCAGCATAACCATAGAACAGATTCGTGAACTTTATGGAATTACGCGAACTGGCAGCAGCCTTGTCATTATAATCAAGGACGCCCACCAACTCGGAAGAGAAGCCCAGAACGCTTTTCTAAAACTCCTAGAAGAGCCCCCTAAGAATACAAGATTTATCTTAACAACCCACGCAAGCACGAAGTTGCTGCCAACAATTCGCTCACGAAGTCAAAGCGTTGAAGTTCTTCCTCCAACTAAATCCGACCTAATGGACTACGTCGCTCAATACCCAGGATTCACCGAATCAGAGCTAAAAAGCCTCATGCATACTTCAAAAGGTCTTCCAGGAACGTTCATAAAGCTATTGGAAGACATTACAACGCTCGACGACCACAAAGACCTCGTACACCTTGCCAAACGATTTTATGGCGCCTCAGTGTATGAACGTAATCTCATGTGCATCGAGCAAAAATTCGAAAAACAGTGGATTGTAGAGTTACTTGATCTGCTAGCGATAATCGTGCAATCACTTCTAAAACAAAACTCATCTAACCAGGAAATGCTACAAAAGCTCAGTGCACAAGCCAATCTTATAGAGTTAACAGCGCAAAACACACTTCATATAAATGGTAATCCGAAAATCCATCTCGCCAGATTGTGCCAGCAACTGTAGACATTTTTTATAGCCTACAGCGAATACCCACTTTCTACACCTACCTGCAGGTGGTATACTGTACCTAATGATTTTTGCTTTTCTAGTACTACTCGGGATAGGTGCCTGGACTGTTTATGCAACAAACAGTGCTGAGATTCAGGCCGAAGAACTCGTCACAAAACGAGTTGGCGACAGACTGCAGAGGCTTTGGGACGACGCGTTTGAATCACTGAAAGAGAATAAATTCCTCCGCGCAGAACGCGCCCTGCTGACAATTTTAAAATTTGACGAGAGAAACGCCGGTGCCTACAACCGACTTGGAATAATCTACGCCAAACAGCGCAGCTTTGAACATGCCATTGAATGCTTTGAAATCGCTCACAGTCTTGAGCCAAATGCTTCAACGCTAAATAATCTCGGCCTGGTGTACATGGAAGTTGGTGAGTTTCAAAAAGCCGCTCACACCCTAGAAGCCGCCATGGAGGACGAAGTTGACGTACCTGTTCGTTACATTGCATATGCCAAGGTACAAGAAAAGCTTGGTAACGAAAAGCGCATGGTGGAAGCGCTTGAACATGCCGCCAAACTACAGCCTAATCGTCAGACCTACACACTAGTTGCAGATGCTTACAAAAAAGTTGGGCGTAATGACGATGCTAAAAAAATTGAAACTGCCATGAAGAAGGCGACCGTAAAGATTCAAAAAGCTCCACGCGTGAAGCAGCCCCGCAAAGTGGTGATGTAGATCTCCTCCCTGCGCCTCTTACGAGAACTAAGAGCCCGTGAGGTTTCTTCTGCGAATTTGCTAAAATACATAGTTCTAGCCTACACTATACTTAAGATATAAGCGGGGGAACGCATGGAACAGAACACCGTGAAGACTAAAGGATCCTGGATCAAAGTAGTAATTCTGATTGTTTTGACGATAATCGCAGGAGTCATTGGCATTAGTGTGTATGCCGCCTACCATGGTGTAGCGCGTCAAACCCCTCAGCCTTCGACTCCTGATGTAGTGCACAATACGCCAACTGAAACCATCGCCAGCTTGAAGGCATACCTACAATCTCAAATTCCTCTCGACACACTCAATACGTACGAAGATCTCGGCAACACAAATGGCGGTGTAGTTACATACAAGCTCGATACACCTTACCTAGTGCACTCAGACAAAGAGCCCGGAGCTTCAATCTATTACCGAGCAGATGCCAAAAGTAGTAAGTTTGAAGATTCAGCACCTAGCTCAGAATCTCTAGAAAAAGTTATTGGGGCCACCAGAAAACACATAGCTGACTCACTAAAATTTGAGCTCATCGACACGGTAAAAGATACCGGTCTCATGGGCGGCGACGTCTTCATTTATAAAAAAGATGATACGTACTGTCAAATTGGAGACCAAAGTTATGGAAACATTGCTATAGACTGCGCCACCACTAGTAAATTAGAATCAGCGACCAAGAAGGTAAAGCCGTTCGCAGAACTATACATTGCCTCGGGTGGAACTTCAAGCGTATATGGTATCCCAGAAGCCAGAGCAGGCAAAAACGGCTACGAGATAACGAGAATGAGTAGTCAGCATAACGGTGGCGTACTTATTTTCCTACTTAATCCAACAACGGCGCAGTGGTCATACTTCAATATGATCTCCATACAGTCGGAAGAGGAATGCGAACTGTATGAATCGACACCAGCAGGTCGAGCCGCCTTTGAAGGCGTAAACTGTTACGAAACTGCCTCACCAGCTAAACCCGGTGTTCCTACCGAACAGATTATGCGAACTGTGCGCAAGTAAATTTCAGTCAACTGCCACTTTTATGTTATAGTTCTATTTCTATGGCTGAGATTGAATATATCAGACCCGGGGGATATGACTGCGTCATCCGAGTAGTGACGGGGGAGGTTGACCCCTATTTGTCGATGGATGCTGGGTTCACCGCAGCGCACGGTTTTATGATAGAAGTTGACCCTGAGACCCAGGAGCCCCGATGGAAAAAACTGGCTGATCATGTTTTGAGGCGAATACCGCCAAGTGATTACCTGATGGTTCGACCAAATAAATCTCAAGCTGGCGCTGATCACGTTATATTGCAAGAAAATCCGGAATCACTTCCACCAGTCAGTTTTTTCCCAATCGACTTTTTACATGACGAGCTTGTTTAAAACACGAATCTAAAGTATCATATAACAGTTCTCATTCAATAAATTGTTTGAGCCAATTTAAGAAACAGAGCAAAGCGACTTTCTTAAATTAAAGATGAGACGTAACGGAACGTGTAGGTTTTTGAGCTTTTAGATCAAAACCGAAACTTGAAGTGAACGTCGACGAGCCACCTTAGCTCAGTTGGTTAGAGCAGCTGTTTTGTAAACAGCAGGTCGTCGGTTCGAATCCGACAGGTGGCTCCAGCTTAATCTTGTTCTCCAGTCTCCGTAGCTAAAGTAAATTTAACTACTTACAACTTGCAAACAAGATTTACGCTTAAAAATTAAAAGTGCAGCAAGCTTGGCACTTTCAATTTGTTTAAACCAATTTAAGAAACAAAGCAACGCGACTTTCTTAAATTGAGAGGAGGAACATAGCGTACAGTTGCAGCTTTTGCTGAAAAGCAAAACAAGACCTAAGCGAAAGTTCCGACGACGCGCTGGGATAGTGAAGCGGTCAAACACGTCAGACTGTAAATCTGATGGCTTATGCC
>CAYNKQ010000017.1:0-25554 GCA_964397855.1 uncultured Candidatus Saccharibacteria bacterium
CGCAAAGGACTAAAGTTAGTCCGACATACAATAATCCCTGCAGCATTATCTGATGTGCTTGCAACCAATAAGTGGGTTGGTCCAGCAGTTTTAGCACAAGCCCTAGAGGACGGTGTTACGCCTTCAGAATTTCGCGAGGAACCTATATCTTCATCCCAGGCCTTTTTAACGACGAATATAGGGTGTACTCAACAAGAAGCAATGCAGGTGTTTAAGGCAAAAGCTGCATATTTAAACGGTATGTTGCCTCTTTTGGACAACAGGGTTGAAATTATTGCCGAGGGACTTGATGAAGAAAATTATGCAGTTGGGTGGTCTGAATTTAGAGGTTTCCCACGTGGGCACAGGTCTTACATTTCATTCCATCCATGGATTTCATTCGGAACCGTAAACGCCGAAGCGCCTGGCATGCTTGCTCGAAGCCTCAGTAATATTGATGCTCTGATGAGAAGTGTCGTTGACAAGGACGGCGTTTTAGAAGAAGAGATTAGGGGAAAATTGGCCGAAGATCCAGATTATCTTCAGGTAGCTCCAACTGCTGTGCATCATGAATCAGGCCCAAAATCGTTAGAAGCATAGAAAACAGCTTTGTGCCTGTTATTGCTATACTACTTAACAAGCTCAGCAGTTATGACAAGTCGTTTGTCATATGTGTTTGATTGCCATTTACCTGAGCAGGTAATGATCTCAAGACGTGATTCACTACTCTTTTTGAAGATCTGTGCCATTGGAACCTTGTCTTTTTCGTATTCGTTCTTTGCAGTTACACGGTAGGTGAAGCTCTGACCCCTACCGTTAGTTGTAGTTATAAGATCGCCGTCTTTAAGATCTTTAAGGTTATCAAAAACGGCCCTATTACCACCTGCGTAATGACCAACCAGCACGGCTGGGCCTGGTTTTCCAGGAAGAACACCCTTGTTATACCAACCAACCATACCGTATGCTTTCGGCACAGCAATGAGACCCTCTGGTGTAGTGCCAAGTCCTTCTACAGGAGCGTTAACACCAATGCTACTGATAACAACACGAACTGGCTGATCTGGGTTAACGGCTACTGAGCTTGTTGGCGCGGCGGCAGTTGCAGGAGCTTCCTTTGGTGTTGCGGCAGAAGCTTCTACCTCAATAACTGGAGCACCAATTGGCTGAGCAACTACTGGCTGAGCATTATAATTACCCATAAATGTAAACATCCCCACCGCCATAATTCCACAAGCAAATGCACTGGCTACAATAGTGCGTACATGCGCGGCGGAGGCGCTTTTAGCGTCAGCCGAAATTAAACTTGTGAGTGAACCAGAATAGAGCGCGCTTAAGTTAGCCTCCATACGTTCGTTGTGAACTGGGTCTTCAAGTAGTGACTGGGTTTCTGTATTAAGCATTGGTGGCAGAACAGTTTCTTCGGCTGCTGGTGCAGCAACCACTGCTTGCACATGCCTATGCGTAAGTGTGTCTAGGTAGTTTCGTTGTGCATTGGCTGGCATTACTTGGTCAATTAACTGCTGGCTCTGCGGTTGAATGGGCTGTGCCTGCTGAACCGGAGCAGGGCTGTAGCTAACTCTGGCAACCGCTGGCTGTGGCATGAAATAGTCTTCGGTAACCGCAGCTACTGGAGCTTGTTGCGTGGGAACAGCGATAACTTTTGGCTGCACAGTTTGCGTAGCCTGTACTACTAGTGGGGCAAGAGGTGTAGTGGGTGCCTGCTGTACAGCGGGACTAGGGCTGGCTTGCTGCTCAGTTTGTTCAACACTTCCAGAACGGCTACGAGCATATGTATCTAAATAAGCTCGTCTGTGAGCGGTACGGTCGCGGTGCTGAATGCCACCACGCAAAGAAGATACGGTATTATTATTTTTGTTCATTTTATTTTAACAGTTTTTGTTAGAATTTCTTCTGAATACAGATTGTACTTGTGCTTAGCCTACTTGTCAACAACTGTATCGCATAAACTTCAATTACCAACTAAAATGGAGTGATTATAGCTACACCAGCTATCAAGCTAGAGCAAGCTGATGATCAAGACAGTACGTTTTTTGATCACACTCATTACAAACGAGTGTTAATTTATTGCAAGACTTATCGGCGCAATTAATAAACCTACTGGTATTTCCTTTGCAGTGGACACAGACACCAATATCTTTAGCATTACTCGAGAACGTGTGGTTCATACGACCATCAAAGATATACAAGTTACCCTCCCAATAACCGTCATCTCCATATGCTTCACCGTACTTAACAATACCGCCGTCTATTTGATAGACCTCTTTGAAGCCTCTATTTTTCATAAGTACCGAAAGAATCTCGCAGCGTATACCTCCTGTACAGTACGTAATGACTGGTCGCTCTTTAATGGCATCGTATTTTGGGTTTTCAAGTTCTTTAAGAAAATCTGGAGTTGTTTCTACGGCTGGAATAATAGCGTTTTTGAACTTTCCGACCTGAGCTTCATAGGCATTTCTACCGTCAAAAAATATAACCTCATCGCCACGTTCTTGTATTAAAGCGTGAACCTGCTCAGGCTTGAGGTGAATCCCACCATTTTCAACACCGCGTTCAGAAACCACAAGCTCATCAGTAGCACCAAATGCCACAAGCTCATCACGAACCTTGACCGAAAGCTTTGGAAACTCCTGACCCGTTCCGTCTGACCATTTGTACATAATATTTTTGAACGTGACCGAGCGGTTCATTTCTCGTTTATATTCACGTAGATTTTCGATATCACCGCCCAAGGTACCGTTGATTCCGTGGGGAGAAATAATAATACGGCCCTTGAGATTTAGACGACTACATAGTTCGCGCTGCCAGCGCATAGTTATGTTTGTGTCTCCAAGAGGAACAAACTTGTAGTAGAGAATTACTTTTTGCATCTGTTATAGTCTAGCAAAATTCTTCTTTTTTGTCACATTACTTGACATAAGTGGTACAATGTATAAATCAATTATAAATATAACGGAAAGGGCAGAAAAATGGCGAGAACAAAAGCAACAAATGACGTATTCAGCACTGCTCGATTCGTGTCAGCTACACTTTAAAACAAATCTAAATCTTATAACTACATATTCAGAAAGGTTCCACAATGTCAGCCAGCAGACAGACTGCCACAAAGGTAGCCCTTGGGGCTTATATTCGCGAAGTAAAAGCAAACGGCGCGCTCTCCGTATTGTCTTTGTTGTTACCTGGAACTGGGACCATACTCACTACCTACGTACCGCCGCTTATTATTGCAGCCATGATCACGCGTTTTGACGGGAAACTCCCGAGTGACCTAAGCAGCATCACACCATACCTTCTGATGTTCGCCGGCATTTGGACACTGGGTGAAATACTATGGCGCATTGCATTCTTGTCACTTGATAAAGTTGACTCTCTCGGTATTAGTAATTTACTCAACTCCGCTATTGACAGCCTGCTCAAGAAGGATGCCCGTTTCTTCAGTGATAACTTCGCCGGCTCACTCACAAAGAAGGCAATCGGCTATGGCCGTAACTTTGAAAGATTCATGGATACGATTTGTTTCGATATATTCGGCAACCTTATACCTATAAGCTTTGCTGTTGTGATTTTATGGGGATACTCACCATGGTTTAATATCGTGCTTATCGGCGTCATACTCGTAAGCTTCTTTTTGGTCCTTCCACTTATTAAACGACGTCAAAAACTCACACAAGCACGCGAAACTGCGAGCAACGTAATGGCTGGAAACATTGCAGATGTTATTGGAAATGCAAGCGCAGTGCGAGCCTTCGGCAACGAACAGCAAGAGCAAGCGCGTCACGAGAAGCTAACACTCGACTACACAACCAAGGCTCGTAAGTCGTGGGACTATCATGTACTGAGAATTGACGGGATAGTTGCGCCGCTCAACATCCTAATAAATGTCGTCGGTCTGATACTGGCGCTATTGGTCACAGATAACACGCAGACGCTAGCAGTAGTGTTCGTTTCATTCAGCTACTTCGTTCAAACTACAAAAGTAATGTTCGAGTTTAACCGCACCTATCGTAATTTTGAGAGTGCCCTCAGCGAAGCAGCCGAGTTTACTCAGCTACTGCTTGAGCCGACCCGCGTAACCGACGTTCAAGGTGCTGCAGATATAAAGATTCACCAAGGAAGTATCGAATTTAAGAACGTAACATTCACCCACTCTGAGCGTGATGATTCACTGTTTAGTAACCTTAATCTCACAATAAAGAGTGGTGAGAAAGTAGGAATCATTGGTAGGTCGGGTGCCGGTAAATCTACATTCACCAACCTATTGCTACGCTTTGTGGATATCGATAGTGGACAGATTTTAATTGATGGTCAAGATATTGGACAAGTCACCCAGCAGAGCCTTCGACGCAGTATCGCCTATGTTCCACAGGACCCGCTTCTCTTTCACCGATCACTACGTGAAAACATCAGCTATGCAAAAATGGAGTCGTCTGACCATGACGTAATACACGCCGCAAAACAAGCACACGCCCATGAGTTCATTGACCAACTGCCAGAAACATATGAGACGCTAGTTGGTGAACGTGGTATTAAACTCTCTGGAGGCCAAAGACAGCGCGTCGCTATTGCCCGCGCAGTCCTAAAAGATGCTCCTATCTTAGTGCTTGATGAAGCAACGTCTGCTCTTGATAGCGAAAGCGAATCGCTCATTCAGGATGCGCTTTGGAAACTTATGCAAAATCGTACCGCCATAGTTATTGCACACCGATTAAGTACTATCCAGAAGATGGACAGAATTATAGTCCTTGATAACGGCCGAGTAACTGAGGAAGGCTCACACGAAGAGCTCCTCAAATCTGAAGGAATTTACGCAAAGTTATGGACTCATCAATCAGGTGGATTTATAGAGTAAACACAAACTACCCACGTTTACTGATAGCCCTACGTTCTATATACTTATACGTAATACGATCCTCTAGGCGGATCCGCTATTTGCAAAATGGCTAGACGGCTAGTCTCAGTAGTAAGCGAATAACAAAAAGCACAGCAACGTAAACGAAAGGAAACCGGCATGGAGCCACAAAACCAAAAGCACGGCAAGCCGCCTGTTAACTTTGCCCGGCAGACAATGCGCGAATACTGGAAGCATCTACGGCAATATAAATTTTCTCTGTTTGTTGTCCTGATTCTCGTACCCTCAGCCGCTCTCTGCTTAGCAACCTTTGTTCCCTATTACCTTAGCCAAGCGATCGGTCAACTAGCATCGGGGAGTTCTGACGTCAGCAAGCCACTACTAATGGCTGGATTGATTGGATTTTTTGGCGTCATATGTAACTTTATAGGGTTTCGTAGACTAAACTTCCTAGATACCAAAATGCAAGTTGCACTGATTGAATACCTAACCGAGAGTATACTCGCCAAAGACTACGCGTTCTTTTCTAACGAAAAGATCGGGGCGCTTACGGCTCGATTTATAGACTTTGTGCGCGCGTACGACACGCTGCAAGGTCTATTCATTATTCGAACGCTTGGCTTTGTAGTCTCTATGGGTGCTGGGCTCATCTTGGTTGCCGTCGCCTCCGCGCCGCTTGCGCTTATACTGCTAACCCTCATCACTATCCTATTGGTGCAAGTTCGGGTGTCGTTGAACATTAGACAACCCTACCGAACCGAGCGGAAGTATATTCGTTCAAGTATTCTTGGCGAAGTTGCAGATGCGTTTACCAATAACTTAGTAGTAAAGACATTTGCTCGTGAAAAAAACGAGCTTTTGAGCGTGCGCAAAAAGACAAAACGTTTTGAGACAGTGTACATGAAAGATCTCAATCTTCTAATCACCGACGGAACACTTCGGCAGTTCATTACAACGCTGATTCAGATTCTTGCGATCATATTTGCCGTTGTACAGCTAAAAAATGGCAGAATGGATATTGCTACCGCAGTGTTTGCACTCGCTTATCTTCAAAGAATAGCAGCACAGATATTCTCGCTTGGTGAAATGATCAACGGCTATGACAACGCGTTTTTAGAAGCAGCACCAATGACAGAGATGCTCATGAAAACAAACAAGATCAACGATTCACCTGCTGCTAAAAAATTGCTCGTAGATACAGGCGTCATTTCGTTTAACAAGATTAGCTACAACTACGAAGAAGGCGACACTGCAATTACCGCACTCGACTACAGCGTTGCTGGCGGCAAGCGAATTGGCATTGTTGGCCACTCGGGTGCGGGTAAGACGACTATCACCCGCTTAATGCTTCGGTTTGATGACGTAACGTCAGGAAGTATTGAAATCGATGGCCAGAACATCTCAAATGTTACTCAAGAATCGCTTCGCAAAGCTATCGCCTACGTCCCTCAAGAACCGCTCCTATTCCATAGAAGCCTCGCCGAAAACATACGTTATGGGAATCCGCTGGCAACCGACGAAGAGGTTGAGCAAGCCGCTGTACAGGCACATGCCCATGAGTTTATAAAAGACCTACCCAATGGCTACAAAACGCTGGTTGGTGAACGTGGCGTTAAACTTTCTGGTGGGCAACGTCAGCGTGTTGCTATTGCCAGGGCAGTTATCAAGAACGCACCGATTCTCATACTCGACGAGGCAACTAGTGCACTCGATAGCGAAAGTGAGCGACTTATCCAAGATGCACTTACCAAGTTAATGGCCGGACGAACAACGCTTGTGATTGCACACCGGCTTTCAACAATCCAGAAAATGGACAGGATCATCGTGCTTGAGAAAGGCGCTATTGCCGAAGAAGGATCGCATGATATGCTAATACAGCAAAAAGGCATTTACGCGAAGCTGTGGGCGCATCAGTCCGGCGGGTTCTTAGAAGACTAACTGGTCAACATGAAATGAAAACAAAACATACAAACATAACATACCTGGAGCTCGCTCATGTCTACATAAAGGTTGGCACTAATGCCTTCGGTGGCTGGTCAACGACATACGTGCTACTTGAAAAAGAATTTACCAGTAAACGACGACTCCTTAGTAGAGATCAATTACAGACCGCAGCAGCCTCCGGGCAAGCACTACCCGGACCGGCTCAGGTTATTGTCGCAGCACAAACCAGCTACTTCTTGAAAGGTGTCGCCGGATCAGTCATGGCAACACTCTGCTATCTACTTCCTTCGATTATTCTTACAATCAGCTTTGGCTACCTGTATTTTAATTACTTAGCCGACAGCGTCTTCTCTAGTCGCTTAATTGGTGTTCAGGCTGCAGTTGCCGGAATAGTCATAGGTAATGCCTACAAAATTGCCCGCCAAAATGCCACCAATGCCGTGCTATGGCTTGTTGTTTCATTATCAGCGCTAGTCAGTTACGTACTAAAAGTACCCGTGCTCATAATCATTTTTGGGTTTGGGGCAGCAAGTCTTTTGATAAGCATTACAAGAAGCAAGAGTCGCAGTGCCTGAACTTATACACATATTTCTCAGGCTCTGCCTTATCAGCATTACAAGTTACTCGGGGAGTGCTCAGATACTTTTCTACGAAGTCGGTGTCCAGCAACTTCACTGGGTAACGAATCAGGACTATGCCAGCTACCTTGGGTTTGGATTTGCAACTCCAGGCCCACAGGTCTTTAGTCTGGCCACATTTATGGGATACGGTAAAGCTGGGCTTCTCGGTGCACTGGTTGGTACGTTTGCCATATACCTTTTTCCGGTTGCCCTTGCGATTATCAGCGGAAAATATTTACAAAAGCTAATCACTCACAGACACGCAAAAGCATTTGTTCATGGAGTAGGTTTAGCCGCAGCAGGCTTACTCGCTTCAATGGGTATTAGTATCCTAGGCGCCAATGAACTTTCACTTTCTTACGTGCTTATTGCTGTCTTTGCAGCACTTGCTATCAACAAAAAAATAAGCCCCCTGCTTATTATCGCAGTTGGCTTATTAGTTGGACTGACTTTTAAGTAAGAGTCTGAAGACCTTCGGGCTATTCGCCGTGTGCTTCTTTCTCTTTCTTGCCGCCAGGGTTTTGCTCTGCAGCCTGAGCCGACTGATCAGTGTCAGCGCCATTCTGGGCAGAAACAGCATCAGCTTCAGTCTCACCTTCAGCAAGCTCAGTACCTTCGTCTACTTCAACAACAGTTGCGTCTTTAACAAGAACGATTGGCTGAGAAAGGAACTCCTCTCGCTTTTCATCGTCTTCTGCGTTTGCGAGTACCTCAACAAGTTCTACGCCAGTTGGAAGTTTAATGTCTGAGATAACCAAGCGGTCATCGATCTCGACAAGACTTTCACCAGATACTTCCAGTGCCTCTGGAAGGTCCTTTGGTAGTGCCCGAACCATAATGGTCTCAAGTGCATGTAGTAGTACGAGTCGATTGTTTTCGGCTGGGATTTCACCAACAACGTGCACAGGAACCTCTGCGTCTACAGTTTCATTTGCCTTAAGCGCCTGAAACACAACATGCTGCACTTCTGGCTTTAGTGGCACGAACTCGATTTCTTTAATAAGCGCGAGCTTTTTTGCAGATCCGACAGTGAGATCAATCGCCTGACTCTTGCCTACGGTTTTGTATGCTTTAAGGATTTCTGGTCCACCAACAAGAATGTTGACGGAATCTTTACCGTGTTCTTGAACAACGGCGGGCACTTTGCCTTCGCTGCGAAGTGCTGCTACGGCTTTTTTGCCGAGGCCTTCTCGTGTTTCTGCTTGTAGTTGGACGTCCTGGCTCATGAATAAATAAACTCCTGTAATTTTTCAGTATTACTAGTATAACAGATATAGCGAGGTTCTTAAACCTGGTGTGCTGTTTGCAATGTTGCTATACTACTTTCTAATGTCAGTTATTTCACCAGAAGCAATCGCGCATGCCGGGATATTTGTAATCGCAGGGGTAATTTTTGCAGAAAGCGGCCTTATGGTTGGCTTTTTTCTACCTGGGGACAGCCTACTTTTTACAGCTGGGTTTTTAGCCAGTCAGGGCATTTTAGATATTCATGTGCTTGCCGCCGCTTGTTTCATAGCGGCAGTATTAGGAGACAGCGTTGGATATGCTTTTGGCAACAGAATGGGCCCACGGCTGCTTAAAAGACCTGATGGCCGAATATTTAAAAAGAAGTACCTAGCTCAAGCTGAAGCATTCTACCAAGAACATGGTAAGAAAACGATCATCATCGCTCGCTTCACTCCAATTGTCAGAACATTTGCGCCAATTGTCGCGGGACTCGGAAAGATGCACTACCGAACATTCCTTGCCTATAACGTAATTGGTGGTGCTCTCTGGACTCTGGGCCTTACCTACGCCGGCTTTTACCTTGGGAGGGTTGTGCCAGGTGTTGAGAATTATCTTGAAGTAATGATCCTGCTTGTGGTATTTATCAGCCTTCTACCGGCATTCCACCACTTTTTGAAAGAGGTTGAGAACCGTGACCGCGTAAAAAAGCTACCCGCCGTTACTATGCGTAAGATTCGTCAGATTATTAAAAAATCTGAAGAAAACTAAACTCACGCAGAGCTGCCGCCAGTAAGTGGAATCGTGAAATCACCTTCGCTAATTATTCTTACGAGTTCGGCTTTACGGTCAGGATCCGTCTCACCGCTTGCGTATACATGGGCAAAATAATCGTGACCTTGCGTGTCGTCACATGTTAGTGGTTCAGTGCTGGAGCCTATGAGCGTCTGTGCGGTTGATATTCTGATATTCCTTGACATCCGCAGCAAGACTTCTCTAGATTGGCCGGCATATGGTGCTTCTAATTGGCAAACAGCGGGGAGTGAAAGACCTTCACGCTCAGCAGCCCTACGAAGTCCGTGTTTAAACATAGAGATATAGGCAATGTCACCACGTAACGGCAAAGCTTCTGGAATGGCGCCCGGTGATACGCTAGTAACTGAGGCAACCTCATGCTCAGCATAGTACGTTGCCAGAAACACTGCTTGCAGCAAATTACGCGCTATTTCAGGAGTAGCTTCACCTCGCTGTTCCATAAAGTTCGCTGAAACATCAATGAGAAGGTCTTCAAACTGACCACCTGGAGCCGCAACTGCTGTTTTGCGTGTCATAATTACATTATAACATATTTGTCAAATATTTACCAGTGTGTGAATCTTTATTCTTAGCTACTTGCTCAGGTGTGCCTTCAGCCATAATCTGTCCGCCACCCTCGCCACCTTCTGGACCCATGTCAATAATATGGTCGGCGGATTTTATAACATCAAGATTATGTTCAATAATGACCATTGAATTACCCGTATCAACAAGCGCGTTCAATACTTCTAGCAATTTCTTTACGTCCGCAGAATGAAGACCAGTTGTAGGCTCATCAAGAATATAGAGCGTTTTGCCGGTAGGCCGACGAGAGAGTTCGGCAGCAAGCTTAATACGCTGGGCCTCACCGCCGGAAAGTGTTGTAGCTGGCTGACCAAGCTTCACATAGCCAAGACCAACGTCGTAGAGTGTCTGCATTTTTCTCGCGATGCTTGGTTGATTTTCAAAAAATTCAACTGCTTGTTCAATTGTCATTTCGAGTACGTCAGAGATTGTTTTATTCTTGTACTTAATTTCGAGAGCTTCGCGGTTATAACGTTTGCCTTTGCATACTTCACATGTCACATATACGTCAGGCAAAAAGTGCATTTCGATTTTTATGATGCCATCACCCTGACAGTTTTCACAGCGGCCACCTTTAACATTAAAACTAAATCGTCCGGCTTTATAGCCACGAATTGCGGCTTCGTTAGTATTAGTAAATAGTTCACGAATCGGCGTGAATACGCCAGTATAGGTTGCGGGGTTTGAGCGTGGAGTACGCCCAATTGCAGATTGATCAATTATGATCGCTTTATCAAGCTGTTCAATTCCCACTATTTCTTCATGTTTGCCCGGCACCATGTGCGCCCTATGTAAACGGGCCTGGAGTTCTTTAGCCAAAATGTCATTGATAAGCGTTGATTTACCGGAACCTGAAACACCGCTAACCACCACCATTTGACCCAATGGCACGGTGACGTCAATACTACGCAAGTTATGTTCGGCTGCACCACGAATTATAAGTTCACCACCACTGCCTTTTCGACGTTTTTTTGGAACTTCGATAGATTTTGCGCCAGAAAGATATTGGCCAGTAATGCTGTTTTTGTTCTCAGCCACTTCACCAGGCGTACCGGAAGCCACAACGTTGCCACCATGTACACCAGCCCCGGGGCCAATGTCTATCAACCAGTCGGCTGCACGAATAGTATCCTCATCATGTTCAACTACTATTACAGAGTTACCAATATCTCGAAGATGCTTTAATGTTCCTATCAGCCTGTCGTTATCACGTTGGTGAAGGCCAATTGAAGGTTCGTCGAGTACGTACAACACCCCCATTAAGCCAGAGCCAATTTGTGTTGCTAGACGAATTCGCTGAGCCTCACCGCCGGAAAGTGTTGCCGCGCTGCGCTGAAGGTTGAGATAATTTAGACCGACATTATTTAAAAACGTTAGTCGCGAGATAATTTCTTTACAAACTTGCTCAATAATAAAGTTTTCTTTTTCCGTAAACTTTGTTTTGCTTAGTAAATCGAGCGCATCACTTACGGAAAGGTCTGTCACGTCTTTGATAGAAAAGCCGTGTACAGTGACGGCCAAGACTTCTGGCCTAAGACGAGCACCTTTACAGGTATAACATGGGCGTTCGCGCATGAACCTTTCAATATCTTTTCGCATAAAGTCACTATCGGTTTCTTTATGGCGACGTTCAAGATTAGGAATTACACCTTCGTAGGTTGATTCAAAGTCTCGGCCATAGCTAAGTTTAACTGTGTATTTTTCCGTTCCTGTACCATACAAAATCCGCTCCATGTTTTCAGCGCTCAAATTTGCAGTTGATTCATGTAGACTAAATTTATATTTATCTGCAACTGCCTGCATTTTCTTCATATACCATGCGTCTGAGTTAACCCGGTTAAACGGCCGGATGGCACCTTCAGCAATCGTCAGATTGTTGTTTGGAATGACAAGGTCTGGGTCAACCTCTAGACGAGACCCCAGGCCAGTACAGGTTGGACAAGCGCCTTGCGGAGCGTTAAAGCTGAAGATTCGTGGCTCAAGCTCTGGCAGCGAAAGATCTGGGTGATCCGGGCAGGCATAACGCTGAGAGAGTAGCTGATCTTCATTAGTGTCAGCGTTATGAATAATGATAGTTTCTTTCCCCAGCTCTAGAGCTTGTTCGATTGACTGAGAAAGCCGACCTTGATTTGATTCGTCGTTTGTTAAGCGATCAACAACTATTTCAATAGTATGTTTAAACTTTTTATCGAGCTGCGGCCATTCGTCCAGACTATAAATAACACCATCGACTCTGGCACGTGCAAAACCACTTCGTTGGTATTCCCCCGGCACGTGTTCGAACTGACCCTTTTTGGCATTCACAATTGGCGCTAGTATCATGAGGCGCGTACCCTTTTCTTGACTCAAAACTTCGTCAACAATGGCCTGTGGGGTTAAGCGCCGGACTTCGTTGCCATCAATCGGACAGTGCGGAACACCGATTCGTGCAAAAAGTAGTCGGAGGTAATCGTAAATTTCGGTCACAGTTGCAACTGTAGAACGTGGATTCCGTGAAGTTGATTTTTGATCAATTGAGATCGCGGGTGAAAGGCCGTCAATCTGGTCGACATCTGGCTTTTCCATCAGTCCCAAAAACTGCCTTGCATAGCTAGAGAGTGATTCAACGTACCTTCTTTGTCCTTCGGCATAAATTGTATCGAAGGCTAAAGAAGATTTTCCAGAACCTGAAAGCCCTGTAATAACCACCAGTTTTTCGCGAGGGATTTCCACACTGATATCTTTTAAGTTGTGCTCCCGAGCACCGCGGACTGAAATAAACTCACTCATAGGATCTAATTATATCATTGATCTGTAAAATAGTGGGACTAACGTAATTTAGCGTATACTTAAAGTACATGAAGAAACGAGATCAACTATATTCATGGTGGAAGAAAAAGCCGACCAGCGTTCGAAAGCCATTTACGTTTGCGCTTGGCCTGGTGCTTATTATCGTCGCCCCTTTAGTTGGAACAGTCCCTGGACCAGGTGGTATTGCCATATTTCTGGCGGGTATCGCAGTATTGGCTACTGAATTTGACTGGGCAGAAGCGCTTAAAGCCTTCTTCTTGGAAACAGTTCCCCAAGAGATTAAAAATAGGTGGCGCCCAACACCTAGGTGGGAGATTGCCTTTGATGTTACGTCACTCTTTTTGTTGGCTGGTGCTGCAGCAGCTGCAGTCTATAGCTGGTGGGCACCGGTACTGTCGTTAGGCATTGGCGGGCTTTGTTTGTTCTTATTCAACCGAGACCGACTCACAAGACTTAAAAAACGCTTGCGTAAGCAGTAAATCCTGCGTATCATCTTCGTAGTATGAAAATAGCAATCCAGGGTTTCAGTGGCTCATTTCACGCTCTTGCGGCCAAACAACTGTATGGTGAAGACATCGAGCTAGTGTACTGCAAGTCATTTGCAGAAGTATTCAAATCACTACAAGACCACGTCTCAGACAGAGCGGTGGTCGCTATTGAGAACTCGCTATATGGTTCAATTAATGCGGTCTACGATCTTCTTCATGCGCATACATTCAAAATTGTCGCTGAAGCTTACGAGCTTGTGGGGCTACACCTTCTAGGTGTACCAGGTGCTACTTTGGAAGGAATTACAGACGTCTATTCGCAAGCACCTGCACTTGGTGAATCAACCGTGTTTCTTGAAGAAAAACTACCCAATGCCGAGTTGCATGAACATGCAGACACCGCTCTAGCAGCTAAAGAGGTCGCCACATGGGGAGATCCAACACGAGCTGCGATTGCTAGCAAAATGGCAGCTAAGGAATACGGGCTAGAAGTAATTGCCCGAAACATTGAGACCCATGCAGAAAACTACACCCGTTTTATCGCCCTTAGCCTTGGATCTACTAACAGCGGCGATCCTACCAAAACCTCAATCCTTTTTCAAACCGCAGACACGCCTGGATCTCTATATCAAGCGCTCGGTGTATTTGCAAAACGTGACATAAATTTAACCAAGCTTGAAAGCCGTCCCATTATTGGAGACATGTGGCGATATATGTATTATGTAGATTTTAACCTCGGCATGAATAGCGGCAGGGCTCAAGAGGCTTTAAGTGAACTTAAAAATTACGCAACCGATATCCAAGTTCTTGGCTCCTACGCTACCGACACGCTACGCATTGATACGTGAAGTCTGACGCCGTCGGAAAAAACACAACGCAATAACCGATTTTTGGGTTGTCAAGAGTAGGCGATACGCCGTACTATAGAGTTAACAGAAAGTTAATGGCGAAAGGGTGCGAGATTATGAGAAAAGTGCTCTGGGTAAGTGTATTAATGGCAATTGTTGGTTTTATTGTGTGGTCTAAAAATCCCTTAGACGATACCATGAATTTTATAATTGGTGGCTCAATTCCTGGAACAAAACATTCGATTGGATTTTGGTCTATGCTGGGTGTTGCTGGCTTAATTCTTACTATCATTCACCATGCCTATAAAGATTTAAAACTACAGATGCTAGCTCAGACTGCAAAAGAAATCAAAGCCGAAGAAGCCAAAAAAGAATTTCAAGATTCTCACAACTTTGAATTTGATCGTAGCAAACGCTCAGTCATTGCAGCCCGCAGCTCGTAGATAGTTCTTATTATAGCCGAGGGACAATACGAAACTAGTCAGGGATAGGCGCAATACTCTCAGCGTAGAGCTGCAACTCCTGAAGCAGGAATTGTGCTTCATCATCATTGCCGCGCAACTTGGCCAACTCGCCAAGTCGATTTGCAAACTGCTGCAAAGAAAGCTGACCCCTAACGCCATTCATTACTCTCTCGTTCTTATAGACGTCCCAGGCTTCTCGTTCGCTGGCCGTTAAGCTCCGTGGAAAATTTCGAGCCTTATAACGCGGCAACATTGTCTCGAGTCTATCATCTGCAAATTCAAGGTTAAGGTCTGCCAGTTCATTTTCTTGAGCGGCGCGTACCGCTCGCATTTTAGTCTTATCACCCTCACCCACAAAACCTTCGTAAATCCTAAAGTCAGGATCAACTTCAGTACCATATTTTGATTTCCTTTCAGTATCAACTTGATCATAAAGCTGGCTCAAGCGTTCTGCAAAACCATCAATACCTAAGAATCTATTATAATTTTCTTGAATTTGTTGTTGGGTTAAATCAATTCGTTTTTGGCTCGCAGCGTCAAGAACCCCAAGTGGTGCGACTGCTGGGCAAGCGTTTGGCTTAAGCGTTTTAACAGGAAGCATTTCGGTTTCTCTGCTACGCGAAAATGCTTTTAATATAAGTTCATCGTCAGAAAGCATCGCAAGCTCAGCTGGATCTTGACGGAGATCGTATACTAAAACTGATCCGTGAGCACCCTGAGCAAATGGTACCACCGCAGTGGTCTTCTGCCACTTAGTACTATAGCGACCAGATGTATACAGGAACGGTTGCGGATCGTCGATATCTATAAGTTCTAGAACTCGCTTCTTGTCTCTTACGCCTAGGAGATAATCGAATATTTTTGGTTGTTTTTCTTTAAGAAGTTTGGCTACTGAAATGGTAGCAGTTACATCGCTAAGCGCATCATGAGCGTGTTCATGAGAGAGTCCATTAACTTTCGTAAGTAGCTCTAATCGGTTAGTTGGCACAAGCTCTTGTTTCTGATTTGTCTCTTTTTCCAGCTGCTTGCCAGGTTCGGATTCACCCCATTTTCTTGTGGGCTCAAACGGCCATTCAATGCCCTCTGGCCGAAGCGCCCTGATCATTCGCACAACGTCCATAAGATCCCAACGCGAACGGCCATCTTGCCATTGCCATTCGTATGGATCGTAGAAGTTGCGCCATAACGTTGCTCGCATAAACTCGTCGTCAAAACGGACCGTATTGAATCCCGCTATAACCGTGTCGGGCTGTAGTACCTCGTCATAAAACAGCTTTATAAATTCAGCTTCACTGTAGCCTTCCTCAAACGTTTTTTGGGGAGTTATTCCTGTTATGAGTACCGCATCGGGGTCTGGTAATATCTCGTCTGTGAGCTTAATTATCCAGTTCTGGGGCTCTCCGATAGGCTTAAAGTTTTCATCTGTTCGTTGGCCTGCAAACTGCATAATACGCTGTGCACGAGCATTGATTCCTGAAGTTTCGAGATCATAAAAGTAGAAGGTCATACAGTATAGTATGGCTCATTATTTGCACCATGACAAACAAAAAACACCTTCCGGTGCTAATAACTTTTTGGGGTGTTCAGTAACAAACTGAACGAGTCAAACCACCCGACGGGGTGGAGCGGTTGGTGCATTGTTGGTTCGTGGCCTCGTCAGCGACATGGATTGTGGGTTGTTCCTTGGCCGAAGCCAAGATCCAACATCCACCCTGTCGACGATGTGTGTGACCTTACTCGAACCTCCGTTGCAGCATCCACTCCACCCCGCTGTCCTCAGCGAGGACGGTTCACGTACGAAGACGTGAAGTTGTTGTCCCGAGCGGGACCTTCTTGGTCAGGCTCGGAAGTGGGTGGCGTGATCGGCGTCGGACGTGGCGGTGTCGTGGTGCGCAGCATCGGGCGCGGGGGTGAACAGGGCCTTGCAGGATCGCTTCATGTAATGTCCTCCAGGGACGTCGATGGTCGATTGCTGTATTGCCGTAATCTCCGTTATGAAGCTAGAGGGTTGGTCTCTTAACCTTCCTATTATTGGATATATGCGCTTCAGTCAGGATTTTATGATGATCTAACTACTGCTACATCACCATAAAATCCCGACGAGCGCATATCCCTTTTATACGTTCTAACCTACTCGTTCAGTTTGTTAATATACGTTACGTGCTGCCGGAAAACTCTGGCGCGCCTAACTTGTTATTTAGTCTACTCTTTCTGTTACGTAATTACGAGTACTTTCTTACAACGTTTTCCACAGCTATTTTTTAAGCTCGCCCGGAACAGGTAAATCGAATTTAATGGTGAATTCAGCAGCCTTGAAGTCTTCTTCACTTATACCGTACTCAGCAGTATATACCGGAACCACACTACCAAATTTTGCCGCGCTCCACTCTAGGTTAAGTGATGCGGCCAGTTCTTTCACAGCCTGCTCGGTGGATGCTTCTATTTCGATATATGCCGGAACCCAGGGCCATTCATCTAGCATTATCTCAACATCGCCCAAAACCCAAAGTTCACGCCGAGATTCTTCTTCGGCCTTTACTCGTAGTCCTATAGATTCGAGAAACAGTCGAGCCGCCTCATAGCTAGTTACTTTGACTGGCTGCTCAAAAGTGGCACCAAGCGTATTTGACTTTACCGTTTTGAGCATAAGCTCGATCGAACCATCCAGTTCTTCACGCAGTCGTACCCATGAACCTTCAGTCTGCAAACGCTTATCTGGAAAATCAAGTACTGTTCTACGCACTAACTTCATAGGAAACACACATGTAGCACCAAGAGCACGTAATTTCTTACGAATAGCATCATGATCTTGGTTTAAAAACTTGGCCTCAATTTCTTTTTGCATACAGTACATTATCGCAGTTCTTGCAGTAATAGCCTAGGCCCAACTGACACTAACCTGAGTCACGGCAAAATGTACCTTTTTCAAGGTCGACCATAATAAAGAATGTGGCTACGGTTCCAGATGAGCCATCGCAACGTATATTCCTACGATATCGTACTCTATCTTTCTTGTACGTCAAATTTCCCCAGGTGTATAAACTATAGTTCTCACCTGACGGTGATTTGAACTCAGATCCTTTGCACATGTGGTCCTGTAGAAACTTTATGAATGAATTTGCTACCGCCGAAGCAGTATCAATGCAAATATCTTCGGCAGCAATATTTATATTGCTAGAATCAGGGTACTGTCTCGTGTCAAGATAGTTTGTTTCAAGTGCAGCAATCATCCTGCTTACGTCAGAACGACGTTGCGTGTCACGTCTATTCACGGTGACCTGACGAAATGCTATAAATGCCAAGAGAAAAATCATACCTCCAATAGCCAGCACAAGTACAACCTCTATTAGAGTAAAGCCCCTGTCTTTCGGTATTACCGTTAATCTCTTTCGCACTATCTATCCAATACGTTATTTTGAAATTGACTGATGCTTATTATCATAACAAAGATATAGTGTAAAACGAACCGAAACTAGGCAGGTAGGTTTGAATGACGCTCTTATTCAATAAGAGCTGTGTTTCAACACTAGTCGTCCTCTTGCTCTAGAAGTGTAATTGTGTCTTCACTACGGCCAAATTTAAGTCTACTTGTAGCATCAGCGCCCTTACGATTAAGTTCGTGAGCGATACCCATTTTTTTCATAATATCGCGGAGTCGTTGACGACCGTGGAAGTCTTCGAAGTCGGTACGTCTGGCAAACTTCTCAATTTTGTGGCCATTAATCTTAAAGGTATTTTCTTCAAGTTTTTGAACCTTCCAGGCAAGTTCTGGTGCGTCAAGAGTATATACAACCTTTTCGGAGCCTTCCTCGGCTTCTTCAATCAGTTTCTGCGCCTTCTCGGCATCAACGACTAATCGTAGTTTGCGAAGCAGATCAGTAAGCCCCAAACCAGCCTGAGCCGATACTGCAAAGATTTCCGTATTTTTAGCAACAACCGGCTTTAACTGAGCAATGAGATCAGCAATAATCTCGTCGTCGAGACCTTCGGTCTTGGTGAGTGCTACAACTTCAGGTCGGTTGGCAAGTGCAGTGTCGTGCTGCTCAAGTTCGCTACGTATAGTTTTGTATGTTCCAGCAACGTCATTATTATAGGCATCTATGAGATGCAGTAAAGCGCCAGTACGCTCAACGTGACGAAGAAATTCAATACCAAGTCCTTTACCTTCAGCGGCACCTTCAATAATGCCAGGTATGTCTGCTATCAGAAGAGTCGTATTGTCAATATCGGCTACACCAAGATGTGGAGTAAGTGTTGTAAATTCGTAATCGGCAATTTCAGGCTTAGCATTGCTAACGACGCTTAAGAATGTTGACTTACCAGCGTTCGGTTTGCCAAGTAGTCCAACATCGGCAATCAGTTTAAGTTCCAGTTCCAACTCAAATTCTTCACCAACTTCACCTTTTTCAGCGACACGAGGAGTCTGACGAGTACTGCTTTTAAAGTGCGAATTACCGAAACCACCATCACCGCCTTTGGCAATCGTTACTATCTGGCCTTCTTCAATTAAGTCAGCCATGATTTCATCACCATTCTTAACAACAGTGCCTACAGGAACAGAAACCAGCAGAGGATCGCCTTTTCTGCCATTCTTGCGTCGTTTTCCGCCTGGTTCGCCATTAGCCGCTTTTAGTTCCGGTTTAAATCGAAAGTCAACTAGTGTATTAGAATTTAAATCGGCTTTAAAGACAACGTCTCCGCCGTTGCCGCCGTTGCCGCCATCTGGACCACCTTTATCGACGTAAATCTCATGCCGAAAACTGACAGCGCCGTTGCCGCCGTTTCCCGCTTTTACATGTACCTTAGCTTTATCTACAAACATTTCCACCTATTATAGCTGAAAAAAGTTATATTACATAATTTTTTATTCACACAAGCAAAAACCCCGCATTCTAGCGAGGCTTTTACATTTCTATCCAACGGCGCTACCAGTGACTAGTGAATGTAGTTGAACATTCCAATTTGATCAGCGCTGATAGTGCGTGAAGAAACACGATTCCAACCAGCGTAGTTCATTTCACTGACAAGAATACTGCCGTCTGCATTAACAGCCTCAACGTAGCCCACATGGCCGTAACCACCCCAGCCACCACTCGTCTGGAATACATCACCAGCACGTGGGTTCTTATCTACTGCATAACCTGAAGCTCTCGCGAGCGCACCCCAGGTAGTGGCGTTACCCCAGTTACTACCAATTGTTCTACCTGCCGCTGCACGCTTATTGTAGGCATACCAGGTACAGTATCCATATGCATAGCGATTTCCAGCATAAAGCACACTGTTGCCACCAAATGAGAAGCTTGTACTGCGTGAAGATGACCCGGCAGATCCAGAACTCGTACGAGTTGCGGGTTTTACACCATTCGGAATAATAATCTTCACTCCGGCCTTAAGTCCGTTAAGTTCAAGGTCATTAAACGCAGTAATCTGTTCTGCGCTTGCTTGGTAGGTGCTGGCAAGACCATCGGCTGTGTCACCGCCCTGCGCAGTGTATAAAATACCTGTTACAGGAAGAATGGTCAGCTTAACGCCAGGCTTCAGTGTGTCAGTACGCAAGTCATTCGCCCACCTGATAGTATCTTCACTGATACCATATTTAGCGGCAAGACTCGGGACAGAGTCGCCCTCTTTTACTTCGATAGTTTGGATGTCTTTTACAGACTTGACTGAAGGTGCGACAAGCTGGGGCTTGTCTACAACAGCAGTGGTGGCTTCTTCGGTTTTAGTAGCCATACTTACCTGCGCATCAAGTGTGTCTGCGCGGTTGGCAACGTTTGGTGTTATGAGAAGATCGGCTTCTAGAGCAACAGATGCTGCAACTTCAGCAGCCACTACCTCATCAACAGGTTGAGACGTCGGGACAGAGATCGGGTTGTCGAGCCGCGCTTGTGGCGCCACGTAGCGCGATTCGCTCGCAACTTTACCAACAAGCTGACTACCAGCAACGCTCAGTAATACTACTGAAACAATTCCGATTTTAATATAACGACTAGCAGTGTGACGGCGGCCTCTAGCGGCATTGTCTTTTTGGGATCCGTTTTTCGAGAGGTTACTCGTAACGGTACGTACTACGTGTGTAACAGATTTGTTACTAATACCAACTCCCTGTCTGTCAAATGACGGACGAGCATGGCTACTATTGTCTTTCTCCGGTGTAATCCGGAAGGAGATACGTCGACCTTATTAGTTATTAATATTGCTTTATAAGATATATCTCGTGCGACAGTTCACTCATGATCAATCGCTTGCCGTCCCACCGCGCCAATGTGTATTCGATGATAATACTTGACAAAGGAAGTAAGTGATTGATAAATACTATTTTATCAACTCCAGACGCCAAAGTCAATGGGCTTATAGCACTAATTAACAGATTGAGCGGAGTTACCCACAGAGCTTAATACAGTATTTATTCACCAAAGCTTCGTGTTCTTGTACGGTTCGCGAAAAGTGAGTTATTCCATCGTCACCCGCTACAAAGAACAAGTAATCTGTTTTTGAAGGGCTTGCTACCGCACTGAGTGCACTGATATTAAAGTTACTGATGGCAGTAGGCGGTAAGCCAACTATTTTACGGGTGTTATAAGGAGAACTATGCGCAATGGCAGTAGCAGCAGCTTGTGCAGAATTATTAGAGAGTGCCACATTGTCGCTCAGTGCCCCGTACAGAGCCGTCACATCTGATCCGAGCATTATCCCCTCTTTATAGCGCTTAATAAACACCTGCGCCACGCTTGGCTGTACTTTTGGGTCGCCAACTTCTTTTTGAACGATTGATGCCAGAGTTACTGCTTGGTTAAGCGTCAACCCTTGTGCTGCTACACCTGCACGAATATCGGGTGTGATCTTTTTCTCAAACGTATCGAGCATTAAACGAAATAACTGCTCAGCAGAAGTGCCAGGACCTATTCGATACGTATCCGGAAACAGATAACCCTCTAGCTTGGTACCAGTCGGCACATCTTTAAGGAGTGGATGATCACGCACAGCTTCAATACCTTCATCAAGCTGAGCCTGGGTGTACCCATCTTTTTTAAGCGCAACAAAAATTTCATCAAGAGTTTGACCAGGTGTAATAAGCACATTCACTGTTGTGACCTTTCCGCTTTCAATAGTTTCAACTATAGACTTAACTGACTGCTTGCTAGAAAGCCGATATACTCCAGCCTGGAGGTTATTGACACCATTTAATTTTACATACAGCGAAAAGGCATCTGCACTCCGAATGACATTGTTTTTGGCCAAATCGGCCGCGATTTGTTTTGTTCCACTGCCAGATTTAACTGTAATCACAGAATACACATCATCTGAAGTACGTCCCGAGATTGCCCTTGTATACCAAGCCACTGAACCGGCTATTACAAGTACCGCCAACGATATTAAAGCTAGAAATATTTTTAAAGCTATACGCTTCTTTTTAGTTTTTTTTAGCTTGTTTTTTTTAGAAGACGTGACGTGCTCAATCGGTCCAGCGGGCTGAGCCGAGGCCTGAGTTCTAATAAAGTCTTCTAGGATATACGTTGCGGCCAGGGCGTCAACAGCCGCTTTAGCGTAAGGCTTCTTGCGTCTTTCGAGTTCTTCTTGAGCCTTAACTGATGTCAGTGACTCATCCTGCCAGTAGGTTGGAATTTCTTTTGGGATATTTAGTAACTGTGCAATTTGTTCAACTCGGTCAGTCTGCGCGGTACGTTCCCCAGATTGGTTACGTGGTAGACCAATTACAACTGCAGTAACGTAGTTTTTTTTAAGTATTGCCGCAAACTCTGTTGCAAGATGCTCGCTCGCCTCAAGCGTGGTAAGTGGTGCTGGAAACGGAGCATCCATGTCGGCAAGAGCAACACCAATTCTCTTTTCTCCAATATCAAGTGAAAGAAGATTAGCCACCGTTATTTTTGTCTACTTCCAGTTTGATATCTATTCTGTTTACACCGGGCACCCTACGAGCCCAGAACGGAGAAAGTTTAATATCAACACCTTTTACACCCGGAAGATCCTGGAGGTATGATCGCACTTCACCAAACTTCTTGCCAGTGACTTCTTCTTTGAGTCTTTCGGTATCAAATTGAGGACCATACTGCGCCAAAGCAGTAATTTTATAAGATGCAGTTCTAGAATCTGATGAAACTTTTTCAAACTTGGCATTACTTAAACCATTGTCATATACACGCTGTTGCTCTTTATTGGTCATCTGACTGGTAACTGCGGCATCAAGCATGGCGCCAAGATCACTTTCTTGAACTCCAAGGATACTATAAGTGACTTCGGCAGATAATTTGGCTTCGTTAGCCTGCTGATCAACACCTGGTTCACTATTAACTGCGCCAACGGAAACATTAAATGAATCATCAAGCACCTTCACGCCTTCGCCAAATGCTTTACTGAGTTCAGCCTTCACCGCAGCGCTGTCTTGCTGATCAAGTTGAGTTCGAGCTTTATTGATGTCTTCTTGGGTAACCACTTTAGCTATCTGGCTGGTTCCCCCAGAAGATGGGTTGGTGAACGTTGCGTTTGTTCCGCTCGGAGCACCACTTAGATTACCGCTAGCGCCGTTGCTCTTAACACCTGAATCGGTTGCAGTCACATCGACATTAACACTCTGTGCGCAGAAGCTTGGGAAACAAACAACGCTGGCCGGAATTGTCGCCGCTTCATTAGTAGTGAATGTTGTATCATTATTTGCCGTGAGTCTTGTACCGGCTGGTACCGTATAGCTTGTTTGAGTTAGTTTTGAAAGCTTAACTCTACCAGTGGCCTTCTGTCCAATGTCTTTTTGCCCAGTAGCAGCAAAGGTTTGGCTGATAGTCTGCTTTTTCTCTTGGGAACGTGCTTTAAGTGTGTTAGCGCTCGGATCAGATTGTGCAATATTAGTGCTGAGCTTAGCCTCGAGTGCGATATCCACAGGCGTTGTTTCTGCTCGAACCACAATACTAGCCTTAGCCCGCCCAAACACCGCCAGAAGCACAACAATAAGCAAGAGTGCGATACCGCCGCCAATAAGTAATTTCTTGCGGAATGAATCAAAATTTGGCACCTTGCCAGATTTAGCCCCTTTTTTTGGCTTTTTAGCAGTCTTGGTATCGGCTCTATCAACTGGTGCATCAGACGCTTCAAGTACAGCAAGCTCCTCGCTGCTCAGTTCGACTTCGTCATCACCCGAGATATCGACACTCGTATTTTCGGCGACTTCATCGATAGTATCGCTCACCTCTAGTGACTCATCTTCCAGGGGTTCAGAGACAGCAGTACCTGCAAGTACTGGTTTTGACTGAAGATTCTTAGCAACATACAACTCAAGACCACCCGCAAGTGCAGTAAGCGCCTGATTACTGGTGACAACAACGAGTTGCTTGTTAGCGCCTGAGGCTGCTCGTTTCAAAAGCTTAAGATTAACAACACTCTGAAGTACAGCATTACCTTTTGGGGGGACAAGTGCAACAATTTTCTCTGCGGAGTTTTTTAACTTATCAATAATAGACGTAATGTCATCTTCGATATCGATATAAATCACATCTTTTTTCATTACACGCTCAGTATTTTATTAAACTTTTCTTTTAATCTATTTGTTCGGCCTTCGCTACCAAGTATTGTATCATAGCCAACTCGCAGCAAACCGAGTGCAGTAATCAACGTATGGTCAGTTACCCTCCCAGTTGTATCGTTGATATTCATAACCTGAGCTGGATCAATAAGCTCAATAACTGGTTTTCGGGTAAACGGAAGGTCTTTGTACCACTTCTGTTCTTTAAGGGCTAGCATAAGTTGTTCTAAACTTGCGCCACCACCACAAAGGAAGATTTTGTGCGGAAGATGATCGACATTTGTGAATTCACTCAGGGCAAGTTCTACGCCATCAATCCAAACTCCAAGTGTACGATCAATGGCCTTAAGTGCTTTAGTTTTAGCGCTACTACTAAGCGTATCTTTGCTCAGTTCGATCTTAATCTTTTCAGCCTCTGCATAATCAAGATCAAGTTCTGTGGCAATCGCCTTAGTGAAGGCCCGACCGCCAATGCCAAACATTTTTGTCCCCTGTACACCACCATCGTCCACCACAGCAATGTCAGTTGTACCACCGCCAATGTCTATAAGAATTGCCGTAAAGTTACTGGCGGCGTCTGTGCCAATAACTGCACGAGAAACTGCGAACGGCTCAGCCGCAACAGCCATAAGATCAAGATCAAGTTCTGAAGCCGTACGCTCGAGTGCTCCAATATGCACCATTGGCGCAAAAGCGGTGTAGAGTTGAATGACAATTTCTTTACCCTGGAAGCCAATTGGATTGCTCACCTTGTAAGTATCAATGTGAATTGAAACAATCGCACTGTTCACCAACTTCACTTCAACATCACGCTTACCGGTCTCTAGCTCAAGTTGCTTCTGGGCGCGCTCTAAAGTTCTCGCCTGGGCTCTGTCGATAATCAACTCTATCTCTGCACCGTCAAGTGGTCGCTCCGGATTTGGACGACGATACTTAACCGTAGTAGTAAGTCCCTTAACAAGTTCACCGGCAATGCCGATAACCGCCTGTCGGGCCGTAACACCCGCCATATTTTCAGCCTGCGAAAGCGCTTTTTCACAGTTACCAACAACACCAGCAATATCCGAGATTGCACCAGACTGCATGTCGCTCAAACTCTGGTGCGCCCTACCAACTCCAATAATTTCAAGCTCATCACCATCAACCCTGGCAATAAGCGCTTTTGCAAATTCAGTTCCTATATCCAGGCTCACTAATAGCTTATCTGAACCTCCGCCAGTAGGAAGCTTTGAAGTAATGTTTTTGAAGTTCTTAAAACTCTTAATTTTATCAAGCATAATCAGTACTAAGTATACTACAGTTCTTTGCTGGTTTGAATATGATCAGAAGTCAAAGATCCTCGCGAAGCGAGTTAACTAATCCACCCATTCAACCAAACCCGAACCCTGGAGGCTGCTTTTTCTTGAGTCAAGGAG
>CAYNKQ010000018.1:0-24411 GCA_964397855.1 uncultured Candidatus Saccharibacteria bacterium
AAGCGAAGGATGCTTGTTTCTAAACCCTGAGCTTGTCGAATGGGCATCGTCACGACGCAAGAGAAAGCAGCTGGAGGGGTATCGAGGCTTGGGTGTTATGGGTGTAGGTTTTGTATTACTTTTGCGCCAAAAGTGATGAGGAGAAGGGAAGAAGAAACTTGTTTGGGAGATGGAGGGCTGGAGAAGCTTGGTGCACCAAAACAGGAAGATGAATACTTGATGATTGGGTCCCAGATATAGCTTCGCTACGCTCGTCATATAATTCAATAGTCTTCTTGTTTTGAGAATTAGCAAGTTTGGGATGACACCAGGAAAAGGATTTACTTACGAACTGGGTCCGCCGCGGCGGATGACGGACCAGGGGAATTGATTGTTATCGATTGGATCCTGAATCTAGTTCAGGATGACGAGACAAGACGGACACGTCAAGCTTGGGATGGCAAAGCAAAAGAGGCAAAGTTTAGGTTAACTAAGCAACTTTACCACTCACCGCCAGCAAAACTCAATGGTTTGTGGCTATCAATGCTTTTTTGATACAACTTTTCAAGTTCTTTAATCTGTTTGGCCTCAGTAAACTCAGCAGCGTAACTAAGACTATTCTTGCTCATACGGGCCCCAAGGTCTGGATCAGTCAAAATTTTAAGAAGACTCTGGGCATAATCAAGTGGCTCATTTTCAGCCAATAGACCATTTTTACCTGGGTGAAATATTTCGGAAACCTCACCGTCACACATCACAAGCGGCAAACCAGCACCGGCGGCTTCGTGTAAAACAAGCCCCTGGGTATCGGTGAGCGATGGAAACGCAAACACATTAGCTGCACCGTAAATAACTCCCGCCTGATCTCGAACGTAACGGCCAGTAAATAGTACTCTATCGCCATATTTAGTTGCTCGAGACTTCTGTTCAAGTTCATCACGATAGTCAAAATCACCCGCAAACATGAGCTTTATATCTTTGTGGCGTGGAGCAATATGCGTAGCGAAGGCTTCAAGAATTAAGTCGAGATTTTTTTCTTTACTAATTCTACCTGCGTAAAGAATAATCTTGTCTCTTGGAGTAATACCGTAAGATTTCTTAAACGCACTAATCTCATCAGCGCTTGGCGCTGGCAGCGCATCTACTCCTGTTGGCATAAGGAGAATGTCTGATTGAGTATTCCACTGGGCTAGTTGTGCTTGGTGTTTTTTAGAAAGTACAATCACGGCATCACATCTGTCGTGCATACTGGTGATGAACTCGGCCGTGAGCCGTTTGATCCAGGTTTTCATTCTTCTGTCAGTTGGAATTGAACCGATTGCACGCCCCCAACTCTTGAGGCGACCTTTTAGAATAATTGGTGCCGCGATAGGGAAGGCCAAAATAACCTTTTCTGCCGCTGGATAGTAGTCGACATACTGATAAATATCGGTACTATACTGTGAAATTACCGGAATATTGTAGCGAAGCCCAGCCATCAGACCAAGTAATCCGATCTGGTTTGGTGTGAAAAACTGAATAATATCAAGATTCAGCTTATTGATTTTCTGTAGCTGCAACGGGGGAAAGAACACACTCGTAAGATCCTCTTCATACGTCACGCCTTTAATAGCTCTGAATCGGATGATATTTGGGTCTTCTTCGACATAGTTAGAATCTGGACTTGGTGCAAAAATATAAACCTCGTGACCAAGAGCCTCTAGGCCACTACGTGTCAGCTGCACCACATAGCTAATGCCGTTGTTAATAGGTAGGTAAGTATCTGTAAAAAGACCAATACGCATAGGTTTTAGTGTACCATTGTTCCGTTCTTAGCGCCCTCGGCTCGTCAGACTGCAAGTTACATTGGGCATAGCCGAGAACGAGTCTTGATAGCCACGAGATTGCCCGAGCAATGTTACGCAAGGTACCGTCGCAGACTTCATAATTGTGGCGTGTTCGATTAAATCCTGTACGGCCATTCCGTTTGTACAGTGATCTGGTGATGTATTCATATTCTTTGCAATTATACCATATATGATTGATAGATGCAATTATGATACACTGGTGACATAAGTAAACATAACAACAATACAGAGCGGAACCATACGTGAGTACACAAAAAAAGCCTAAGAAGAAACCTAGTGCCAAGACAGCAAAAACAGTAAAAACTACGAAAAATACCAAGAAGTCAGCAACGCCCAAGTATCCGAGGTTGGCAAGAATTATCGGCTGGCCAACTGGCTTTAAAAAGTGGCAACGAATACTTTTGCAAATTGTAATCGTACTTGTTGCGCTCATTGCAGTACATAAAACAGTTGAATATTCTATACCGCAAGTAAAAAACCCAAACTATGGGGTTAGCTTTTCGGTTAAATACGCAAACGAGCTTGGTGTCGACTGGAAGCAAAACTTCACAGCACTCCTAGACGACATGAAGCTCCGCAACTTCCGTTTAATGAGCTATTGGGATGACACTGAACCCGAAAGAGGTGTGTTCAAGTTTGAGGATCTTGACTGGCAAATGGACGAAGCGGCAAAACGCGGTGCAAAAGTGAGTCTCGCTATAGGTCTGCGCCAACCACGTTGGCCAGAATGCCATAAACCAGCCTGGTATAACGAACTAGGCTCAAAACAAGCTAAAGACGATGCCATTGTTGCATTCACACAGGCTGTAGTAAAAAGATACAGAGATCATCCAGCACTCGGCAGCTACCAACTAGAGAACGAGGCAGTCAATAGCTGGTTTGGTGAATGCACTCCTGAAGATATTGACCAGAAACGCCTCGAACGCGAGTTTGACGCCGTTAAAGAAGTTGATGCATCCCATCCGGTTTATATGAGCCTAAGCGACCAACACGGCCTGCCACTTGGTAAGCCGGTACCAGATAGATACGGTTACTCTGTGTACCGAATTGTCTGGAACGAAAAAACTGGGCCTTTCAAATTTTACGTAACTTACCCAACACCAGTTTGGTACCACAAACTCAGGGCACTTTGGATCAAAACATTCAAAGACAGAGATATCTTTATTCACGAACTACAGATCGAGCCGTGGGGACCAAGCGCCACCGTAAACCTTAGTATTGACGAACAGAACCGTTCAATGGGCCCGAAGCAAATCAAAGAAAACGTCACTTTTGCACGCAAAATCGGCACACCCGACATCTACACCTGGGGAGGTGAGTGGTGGTACTGGCGCAAAACTACCCTAAACGATCCGAGTGTATGGAACGCCGTCAAAAACGAATTCAACCGCCCATAATAGATCCCCAGAAGTTCGGTGTTAGCTTCTCTGTAAAACAGTGTCATGATTTTCAGATTAACCCAACCGAAACTCTTGATTTTTTACTTCAAACGATTGGTTTACGACGCTTCCGCTTGATGAGCTACTGGAACGAGCACGAGAAGGTTCAAGGAACGTATGATTTTAGCAGTCTCGATCAACAGATTGAACAAATAGAGAAGTCGGGCGGTGTTATAACACTTTGCCTTGGTGTTCGTCAGCCACGCTGGCCAGAAAGTCACTGGCCAAACTGGGCACTTGAGCTAACTCAGCAAGAGCGTTACGAAGCGCTCTATGCATTCATCACAGCGGTTGTGAAACGCTATAAGACCAAACTGAGCATACAGAGTTACCAGCTCGAGAACGAAGCCTTAAATCGCAGCTTTGGACTCAACGGTGATTTTAATCGCAAACGCCTCAAAGGCGAATTCAAACTGGTGAAACAACTTGATCCAACGCGACCAGTTGTTGTGAGTACTAGCAATACCTGGGGCCTTCCGGTTCGTCAACCTCGACCGGATTTGTTTGGATTCACTTTTTACCAAGTACAGTTTGAAAATGGCACTTATAGTTACACAAAACTTCCGACCTGGTGGTGGAATCTTCGTGCAAAAATCATTAAGATCACCACTGGTAGATCATCGTTTATACATGAACTTCAAGCAGAGCCGTGGGGACCAAAAGCAATCTGGGAAATGCCTATTGAGGAACAAAATAAATCTACGAGCCCAGATCAACTAGCAAAAAATATTCAACTCGGCCGCAAAACCAACCTCTACCCAATAGATCTTTGGGGAGGTGAATGGTGGTACTGGCGCTACAAAAATGGCGACAGTAGTATTTACAAAGCAATAAAGTCCAGCCTAATCGACTAATACGCTATACTGAAGTAACAGATGAAGAAGAAATCAGAATCAAAACCCCCAATTGTTAACCGTCGCGCACGGTTTGACTACGAACTTGGCGAAACTATTTCGGCAGGAATTATTCTGAGTGGTCCTGAAGTTCGTGGTGCTCGACTTGGCCATGTCCGGCTCACGGGTGCATACGCCAACATTAAACAAGATGAACTTTGGTTGACCAATATGAGTATCTCAATCCCAGACACCGCTAGAAAGGCCGAGGAAGACAAAGAAAACTCCAACCCACGTAAGCTTCTCGTTACAAAAAAGGAACTGACCCAGATTGAAGCCGCCAAAAAACAAGGTATGACTATCGTACCAACCAGATTATTCACCCAAGGAAAATTCATAAAGATTGAACTCGCCATCGCCAAAGGTAAAAAAGATTACGACAAACGCGAAACCATTAAGCGCCGCCAGCAAGACCGCGATGCGCAGCGTGAGATTAAGCGGTAAACTACCAACCCACACTGGGCCACTTCTGACGCGTGTAAGTTTTCTCAGAAATAAAATAATTAAGAATGAGTTAACTTTTTGCTTCCGTTATTCCCGTACAGAAGAGAATCAAATATGTGATTTAGCCAACTTGGGTGCCAATAGCTTCGCCCAAAGCTGCTCTCAAAATATTCCCGGCTTCTTCAAGATCAAACACAACTACTGGCATTTTCTGTTCCATAGCCAGCCCAAGCGCAGCTTTATCCATTACTTTGATGTCGGCGTTTTCAACGGCCTCTTGGTAAGAAAGTGTGTCGAACTTTACAGCATCCGGAAATTTGTTTGGGTCTTTGTCGTAAATGCCATCTACTTTGGTAGATTTGAGTACTACTTGGCAGTCAAGCTCAAGTGCCACTAAGACCGCAGCGCTATCGTGAGTTGAATATGGTCGACCAATTCCACCAGCCACAATCACCACTCGGCCTGAACTAAGATGTTTCTCGGCAAGTCTGAATGAAAAGTTTTCGGCAACTTGCTCAGCATAAATGTTACTTAGGCATCTCGTTTTTACACCTTCAGATTCAAAAATGTCAGTTAGTGCCATGGCATTAATAAGACCGCTGAGCATACCCATTTGGTCGGCCGTAACTCGCTTGATACCGTTGCCAGCAACTTGTGCACCTCGAACTAAATTCCCGCCACCAACAACAATAACGAGCTCAATTCCTGATTCGACTACCGCTTTAACTTCGTTTGCGATCCAAGCGCCAAGCTGAGGATCAATACCATTACTATGTTCACCAGAAAGTTGTTCACCCGAAATCTTTAGTAGTACTCGTTTATTCATTATCCTGCAGTATAGCAATTGTGGCCGGTATTTAAAACGCTAGTCGACCAATGCAGTCTTGTCGGTAATATCACTCACATAACCAACAGCTGGTAACGTTTTCCCTGACACGCCCATCATCGCCTTACCGTTCGGGGCAAGATCATCACACCGACCAGCACCCCGCCTACGCGAAAGCCAGTTTAGAACCTGACCTTTCTTGCCAAAACGCAAGGCTTGCCGTGTAAACCATTCTCGTCGTCGATACGACTGTAGTCCTGTCTTCAAGATCGTCTCAAAACCAACCTCAAAGCCAAATGCTTGGAGATGCCCAGTTAGTGCATCCTGATCCATGGCCATAAGCACATCTTCAACTCTGTGGTATTCGGATGTGATCGAAGAATCATATGCCCGAAGAAGCTTTGCAATCCTCAACTCGTGAAAACCCCAGCCCACAATAGTTAATTCGTCTACGCCTTCCTGTTTGCATCGCTCAGCAATAGCTTCAACTTGGTAGGGGGTATTGATGAGCCTGTTTTCACCAGGCGCGAACACCACTGGCCTATAGTGCTCAGGTAAAAGACTCCTGTGCTGTTCGACAAGCAGCGACCCAGTAGTGTGCCCGAATCCTTGATAGCTCTCTTCACCAGCAATCCACAGTTCCCCAGCGGGAGTCATCGATAGTACCTCACGGCTTGCTAGCGCGGCAATCAAAGTCAACCTTGAAGGGGTGGGGGCTAATGCGCCTTCGGGCATGACGCTACTGTACGTTGCAAGAACTGCCTTTTTAGCTTTTGACTCAGCCGAAATCATTAACACCATTCTGTCACTTTTTCTACGAACATACCAGCTAGACAGCCTAATTCAGCAGAGAGCTTGCGTAACCCCATGTAGACGAAATAAGAGCAGGACGGGTATACTTTTGTATATGAAGTTATATTCTTGGAACGTCAACGGAATTCGTGCAGTCATAAATAAAGAACTATTCAAACCATTTATTGAGCAGCATCAGCCCGATGTCTTGTGTTTACAAGAAACCAAAGCTCAGCCCGGACAAGCCGTAATTGATCTTGAAGGCTATGAAGAATATTGGAACTCTGCTGTTAAAAAAGGGTACTCTGGCACTGCGATATTCACAAAAGTGAAACCACTTTCAATACTTAACGGCTTTCCGAAAGAGATTATTGATCAATATGGCGTCACAGGAGACACCTACGGCGATCCGAACGATGAAGGCCGTGTAATTGCCGCTGAGTTTAATGATTTTTACGTTATAACCGTTTACACTCCAAATTCCAAGGGAGATCTTAGCCGCCTCAATCTACGCTACAAACACTGGGATCCAGCATTCTTGGCATACATGAAACTACTCGAAACCAAGAAACCTGTACTAGTGTGTGGCGACCTTAATGTAGCCCACACCGAAGATGACCTAGCCAACCCGAAACCAAATGTTGGCAAACACGGCTTTACAAATGAAGAACGCGAGCGCTTTGACGATTTTGTAAATGCAGGCTTTTTGGACACCTTCAGAATCTTCACCAAAGGCAATGGTCATTACAGCTGGTGGACCCACTGGGCCAATGCCAGAGCACGTAATGTCGGTTGGCGCATAGATTACTGGCTGGCTTCCTCAAGTCTGAAAGATAGAATTAAATCTTCCACTATTCATGCTGATGTCATGGGCTCAGATCACTGCCCAGTGAGTATAGAAATAGCCTAAAACATGGTCAAAGTTGTTATAGTACCAGGTTTTGCCGAATCAAGCTCGCATTTTAAAAAACTTATTGACCTATTAAAACTACACAATTATGAAGTTGAGGTTATTATGCCTTGGCAAAGCAACATTCTTGAATCTTACAGAAACAAAGTTGTTTTTGTAGGCCATTCACTTGGAGCATATTACCTTGCTAATCAGAAGCTAGTGCCAAGTTTACTCATAGGATTACCCGATCCAATACTTGTTAGAAAATATTTTGGTAAATCATTTCTTATCGTGTCGAATGATTCTTTTAAAAATAAATTACTAACCCAGCATTCAACATTCAGATTGGCTAATGCAATAAGCTTATGCAGGAATTTTATTCCGTTCCTTCGGTTCGCGTGTAAATTCTACAAAAATAAGGAGATACTTGAAACTAAAAATGATAGTGTCATCTTACTCCAAAATGAGCTTGACCCTATGATCAAGAAAGTAAAGCACGGTATACACCACCGAGGTCATCACGACGATATTCTCTATAACTCCTCACAATACGTAGGTTATATAAAAACGCTTTCTGACAAACTCAAGTAGGCTGATGCACACAACTGATATCAGTCAACCTTATGATGCCTTTGTTGTAGAAACGTAAAAGTTCATGATTAGTTAATAGCCGCTCGTTATACTGTCTTACATGGACAGCGCTTCACTCACAGATTTAAAACAATTCATTTCTACCGAGATCTCTGGGCAGCTCAGATTACAGAGTACCGAAATTAAGAGTGGAGTTACAGCTGAAATTACAAGTCAGATTACAGGCGAGATTAAGCAGCTTGAAACAAACCTCACCCAAAGAATTGATGATCTAGAGACAAAACTTGATACTTCACTAAACCATATTGGCACTCAACTTACCGGCAACAGCGGTCGATTGAGTAACCACGAAAAACGAATATCTAAGCTCGAATACAGATTTACAGCAAGCGCGTAGAAAGCAGAAGCTACGCCAGTGCTATACTGTTCTTATGAAGAATGTGACATGCACCAAGGTGAGTCAAAGCGTTAAAAGGTACCACAAAGAAGGTCTATGAAAGATCTAACTCTCATATTCTTACTCCAAGACAAGAAAGTCCTTCTTGCAATGAAGAAACGTGGCTTCGGGGAAGGTAAGTGGAATGGAGTTGGTGGCAAAATTGAACAAGGTGAAACGGTTGAGCAAGCCCTAATTCGAGAGACACAAGAAGAGATAGGTGTCACACCAACGGTATACCAACAAGTAGCCGATATCACCTTCGACGAACTTCATGAAAACGAAAGAAAACTTATGCACGTTAATGTCTTTACGTGTACCCAGTGGGAGGGTGATCCAGAAGAATCAGAAGAAATGCGCCCCGAATGGTTTAACTTTAATGAGATTCCGTACAACCAAATGTGGTCCGACGATTCGTTTTGGCTTCCTCAAGTCCTGGCCGGCAAAAAATTGATCGCAACATTTAAGCTAAATGATAATAACGAAGTTACAGATCACAACATCAAAGAAGTTACAGGTATCTAGTGGTGAGACAAAGGAAGTTTGCAGTATTCGACATAGATGGCACACTGATTCGTTGGCAGTTGTATCACGCAGTTGTAGATAAACTTGCTAAATCAGGTGCGCTGGGTAAAGGTGTTCATCAAGAAATTCATGAGGCACGGATGAAGTGGAAACGGCGGGAGGGTAATGAAGGATTCCCTGAATACGAACAGGTCCTCATACGTTTGTATGAAAGTGCTATCAAAAACCTGAGCACAGAAGAATTTGACGTGGTTACAGACCAGATTATTGAAGAATATAAAGATCAAGTGTACACCTACACCCGAGATCTTATAGCTCAATTAAAATCGAAAGATTATGTACTACTTGCAATCTCTGGATCGCAGCATGAACTGGTCGAAAAAATCGCTACCCACTATGGCTTCACGGATTATATTGCCACCGAATATGACCGAGATTCTGGAGCTTTTAGCGGCGAAGTCTACGTTGCCAGTCACGATAAGAGCGCGGCACTCAACCAGCTGGTTGAAAAACATAATGTTACATTTGCAGCAAGCTATGCCGTAGGGGACAGCAAAAGTGACGCAGCCATGCTAGAGCTTGTTGAAAATCCTATAGCATTTAATCCCGACCAAAATCTTTTCAAGATTGCAAAGCAACACAACTGGAAGATTGTCGTTGAGCGCAAAAACATGATTTACGAATTGGAGCCTCAAAATGGAACATACATATTGGTATAGACAGTCAGACAAGCCACTCTTTCCAGAGCTAGAATGGGATAAACCAGAACGCAGGGATCAGGCTGGAAAACTCCTGATTATCGGCGGGCATCTCCATAGCCTCAGTGCACCGGCTACTGCATTCTCGACCGCCAGATCAACCGGGATAAGCAGCATAAAAATTGCGTTACCCGACAAAACCAAACGGTTGGTCGGACAAACTCTTCCGGAGGCATTGTTTCTACCAAGTACGACAACCGGTGAACTTTCTCATAAAGGTGAGGTAGAGCTGCTTGATCACGCTATCTGGGCAAGTAGCATTTTATTACCTGGAGACAACGGCAGAAACTCTGAAACAACTATCTTATTCGAGAGCATACTGCGTGGCTACCAAGACCTTGCAGTCGTTACCCGGGACGCAGTAGACATATTAACCAATAATCCTGCTCAGCTACTGGAGAGGAAGCGTACAACACTAGTAGTTAGCTTTGCTCAGCTCCAAGCACTCGTAAAGAACTATGGCGAACCAACAGCCCTGAGTTTTACCATGGATCTCGTGAAGCTAGTGGATTTTCTTCATTTATTCACTGCAAAAGTAGCCACCTCAATAGTAACCTTGCACCAAAACCAGATAATTGTAGCTGTGGACGGTAAAATCAGCACGACCAAGCTTACTGGAGCTGAACCAAAACACTGGCGACTTAATTTTGCAAGCCAAGCTGTTTGTTACCTAACCTGGAATCCACTCAAGACTTTTGAAGCTCTTACCCATGTTGCTTATGGTTGCACCAGCCAAGTCTTGCACGTATGATGTTTGCAATATGACAGAGATAGCACCAACCCTAGCCGAACATATTACACCTAGAAACGCTCTTATCGCCGGAAGTGTTGTTGCCGCTGGGCTTCTGGTCAGGAATCTTCTCAAAAAAGAACATGGTCCTGGAGAAAACTGCTTCGACATCGTGCACGATCTCGACCAACGTATTCGAGAAGTCTCAGATGTAACCTATTTTGTAGCTGGAGGGGTTTCTGCGGCAGCCTTAAAAAACAAGAACACAATTATAGATCCAGCCACCCAAACTATCACACCACCATCGGACATTTTCAAAGCACAGTACCGTGAGAACGGCACGCTTGGCGATCTAGATCTTATTGTTCTAACCGACGATATTGACGAACTAGACAAAATACGATGCGCGCTTACACCGCTCCCAAACGACGAAGAAGGGTTCAGTAAGCCCGGCGCAAAACTAAAAATCGGGGTGACTGGTCTCAAAACCGCTAATAGCAAAAGTGGCGGCAGTCTTTCTGAGGGTTTTGTCAGCAATAGAATCCTTCAACAAGATGGCACTATCACCTGGGAAATTGTTGATATCACCGAAGTACTCAGTCCAGAAAGCCTACAACCTTGGACTCTACAGCTTCCAGGCGGGAACATCGTTCCAGTTATGCACCCAGTAATGCAAATGATCTGTTACGGTGCACGAACTGGCCACGGTATTCGTAAACGCGACATCGAAAAACTTGAAGATATGGAAAAAGTAGTTGGGCCAGTACTGGGCGTAAAACTTAATTGGATCAATGGTCGGCAAAAAGTTGAGATCGAAAGAACCACACGTACACGCTGTTCATTTGATGAAGCCCTTGACTTTCTTTACAGAAAAAACACCCAACTTCATTACGAGCAAACACGCAAACGACTTGGCGCAAAACGGGCTGGTGCACTAGCAGTTAAAATTGCGCTTCACCGCCACGTGGATACACACGATTTCTACGAACAATTTGGTCAAGGTGGACCACTCTTCGACAAAGTATTCAGCAAATTTACCGGTGAACGACAACAAAAACTCAAAGCTACAAGCTAGAAGCTACTGCATATAAGACAAAAGTCCTCTCATTTACTAGTAAATTAGTCATATTTATTGTATAATTTATATATGGACACCCGTAAATACATCACTCGTTACACCGCACCGGCAAAATCTACACCAGAACACGCGGTTGAATTAACGAGCAAACTCGAGCAAGCGACAACGTTCGAAGAACTATACGCAAGTTCTCGTGCTTGGTCTGACGTATTTAGCGGCCTACTCTATGACAAAATTGCTGGACGAGACCAGCCTAACGAGAAAGAGCTCAGAGAGACTTTCTCACAATATGCCGATTGGCAAATCAATGTGTTCCCAAAAATAATAGACACCTACAGGAGTTGGGTAAGTGACGCCACGCTCAGGGGCATTAGTTCGAACCACCCGTACTTCAAAGAAGCGACCACTCAGCGCCAGCATGCGGGCTTTCACGACATTAATCTTGCATTTCTACCAAACTGGAATATTTTACTGGGCACAGCAAAACCTGCGCCAACACTTGAAGATCATAACGGGATTAAAACTGCACTATCAATTTCAGGGTGCACGCAGGCCATGAATCGACGTGCACTCATGACAAGCCAGGGCGAGTCCGCATACTTTGTTAAAGAAGTTGAGGAATTCCGTGGCACTGCAGAAGGCTTGTTGCATGAAGTTGACGCTGCAATCGTTCTTGAAGATATTGCCGCAAGATCCCCGCGACCACTCATAGTCGTGCCCGCGCCATCAATGTTTGAATACGAAGCAGGGAGTAGAGCCGGGTTATCCAGCGCAAATGTGGACTTTATTGTTATTGATAATCAAGCAGGCGAGTGCATAGGAGTGCAGGTTAAATCCCAGGTGCACGCAGAAGATCTAGATGAATACGATGACAGTAGGGTTGTGCTAATAGATACAAAAATTGACCTAGGCAACCAAAGTGTAAAACAAACAAAAAAGGGATCTTCCGACAAACGCGTTGTTGGGTGGGCGGGCCTGATTTCGGTTGAGCAGATGAATGCCATCAAGCTTCATTCCACAGAAGGCAGAAGAATCACCAAGGGCGGATTTATGAAACTAAAAAATTTTGCACGCATTGAAGGCAAAGGAGTGAACCCACAAATCAGAGCAGCAGCACAAAAAATTGGCCCCCGCATACTTGCAAAGTTGTAGCTGGAAAGATTTTTTATAATTTGGTACCGCGGACCGGACTTGAACCGGTACGTCCGTTAAGGACATCAAATTTTGAGTCTGACGTGTCTACCAATTCCACCACCGCGGCACAAAATTGTAAAAAATCGACATACGTTACTGTTAAAGATCAGATCCAAGTACCTTAATAAGCTTTCGATTAAGGCGTAATAATTGTACACTATAATCTGTAGATAAGCACGAACACGTATTAAATGAGCGACACTCCAAACCCACATCGAGCCAATCCCGGCCAACTACCGCAACGAACAGCGCCGCAGCGCCCACCTATTGAATGGCCGACGCGGACGCCCCAGCAGCCCACTCAGCACGAACGTACTACTAACATTGTCAGGCAGCACGTTGAAAGAGTCTATGAAAAAGAAGGTGAACCGAACCAAATTAAACAAACACAAATAAATCCAGAGCCACAACAAGCTCCACAAGCCCAGCACCACACAATGCGAGAAGAACCGTATAACTGGGATCACTATCACAATGCGTGGCAACAGTACTATCATCAATATTTCTACCGCTACTATGCTGGATGGTGGCACCAGCAAAAACAACAGCAAGCGGCACTTACTGAGCAAAAAATAATTGGGACCGATCAGCCACAAGAACCACAAACGGAACTTTCTCAACGACAAAAGACAGCCAAAGAACTAAGAGATAAAGTTCGAACCAAGGTTGAAGAACGCTCCAACAAGGTTACGTCGAGTAGCCACTTTAAGCCACTTGTTGCCGCAGCAACGGTTGGCCTGCTGTTTCTATCAATAAATTACAACCAGGTACTTGTTGGCGCTGTAAAACAGTATATTGCACCCGGAGGAGTAGTGACTACTCCTGTGATCGTTGAGCCCAGCTCGCAAGTTGCCATTGGCCAAGAGCCCAAAATAATCATTCCAAAAATTGGGGTAGAAGCACCAGTAGTATTTGACGAACCAAAAGTTGATGAAGCAAGTTATCAGGCCGCACTTGAGCGCGGAGTGGTAAGGCTTGGAAACACCGCCAACCCCGGCACAAAAGGTAACGTAGTGATTGGCGGGCACTCTAGCAACAATGTGTTCAACGCTGGTAAGTTTAAGTATGTTTTTGTTAACCTCAAGAAACTTGATGTAGGCGACGTGTTCTACGTTAACTACCAGGGTGTTCGTTACACATATAAAATCACTGTCGCTAAAAAGATAATCACACCCAAAGAAACGTCAGTACTCGCGCAAACCGAAACGCCAACAATTACGCTATTTACATGTGATCCTCCTGGGACAAACGTAAATCGTCTCATAGTACAAGCTGAGCAAATCGATCCAAGTCCAGATGGCGCGGCAACAAGCACCAACCAACAAACCGCGGTGAACACAAACAACCCACTCCCAAGCGTAGCCCCAAGTCTTTGGGATAGAATCTTTTCAAGATAACATAACCCTCGCAAAGTGAGTCAGCTTCCCACCCATTCAACCAAACCCGAACCCTGGAGGCTGCTTTCTGACGAGTAAAGGAAGGACTTGCTCGAACCAACAACTAGGAAAACTGTGAGAGATGCTTGCATCGTCCTGACGCGACAGAAAGAAGCTGGAGGGGTATCGAGGCTTGGGTGTTATGGGTGATGTTTTATATTACTTTTGCGTCAAAAGTGATGAGGGAAAGATACAAAGATAGGCTGGCTGGAGAGGTGCCGCTCTCTACTGCTTACCACTCACCAAACTAACAACCTCTAAACGAGCCCCCGCATCACCATCAAATAATCTATAGGTATACTGGTAATTTGGTGCAAAATAAAGGCGTGTTCCAGATCTTGTCGGTACTAAAGCCTGCTGATTCTGACCATCGTATTCAAAAAGATACACCGTACCATCCGCGGCAGTGGCCTGAAGATGGTTGCTGTCAGCCCAAGTAAGGGCAGTGTCTGGTGCGAGTTCAAATGGTAATGTTGTTTGGTACTGTAGTTTGTCTTCAAAGTCATACGTAAGCATTCTGTTGCCATTTTGAACAGTAAAGAACTGAGCAGAATCACTAAACTTAAGCCTCTGTGGTGCGTCAAATTCAAGCGTCAAAAATGGAAGCTGCTTGGCCAAAATAGGCTTTTTCAACGGATCGCGGTAAATAGTTACTTTCTTTCCGTTAGTGTACGCAATGACAAAATAGTAGTGGTCGTCGTAGCGAGCATAAGAAAGCTCTGGTTTAATGGCACTATCGACGCTACTTTCGATAACAGTAACGACTTTATCTTGCCAAATTCCCACTTCGTTCATGTTATTTGCAGCACTGCGCGTAAACATAACGGTGTCGTCTCCATAGGGCTGGTAACTAACGACATTCTGCAAAACAGTTTCAGACTCAGCTTCGCTTAGTCGATACAATTTTAACGTTGTACCCGTAAGTCCATACACAAATTTAGCTTCACCGCCCAGGTAGTGAATATCCGTGATCTGCTGATCACTATATAGGTTTGTAATATTAACAGCACCTTCTGGTTTTGTGATATCAAAGCTAATCAATTCGACCTTACCGCTGGGGAGTGTATGTTCAAAAAGTAGCTGTTTGTTATTTAAAGCCCATTCAATTACTTTGAGTGTTCCAAGCTGGCCGTTTTCTTTCGTAAACATGGCTCCAAGCGGAAGGTCTGTTTGCTTTGGCTCCTGCGGGTCAAGCACAGTCAGCTTTAATACCGATTGATCATTCGTAAATGTCACGAGATTCTTACGATCTTGAGATTGACTCACAAGAGTAGGCGTGCCCATCGAAGAAATCACCTGCCGTGGGCTTAGTGTTGTCGGTATTAGTAACGGATAGTTAACCTCCCTCACGCTCGAAGCGGCAACTTGCACCCTTTTTGACCAATCCCTGTAGCCATCTGCTTTAAGTGCAAGGTCGTAGCTGCCTGCGGAGAGTACTAGCCGACCAGGAGTAGCATCTACCTTCTGTTCATTACCTATATAAACAGCGGCGGCTTCGGGCTTACTATTAACTAACAGCAACCCGCTGCGCACAACATGTCCACTCCGTCTATCTAGCCGATAACCAAGTGCAACGTACAGCAGGACCACGGTAGTAACAACCGAAAGGGCTATTATTACGCCGTAAGCTATGAATCGCAGTATAGCTGCTTGTCTTCGTTTCTGATTAACGCGGTGCATATAAAACCATAATACCACTTGCGTTCGGGTTTCAGAGGAGTTACTATTAATTTATAGCAACCAAAAGCGGTATTAGTAGGGTAAACTTATGAAATCAAATAATACAATTGAAATAAACGGCAAGCTTTACGACGCTAAAACAGGCGCACCCCTTCATTCTTCAGCACCCACACAAAGAACAGTAGCACCAGTTGTAAAGCGGCGCTCAAATGGTACATCAATTGATGGATTTAGTCGAAGAAAAAGTATCCCTGTAAGCACGGGTGTTAAACCAGCTGCAAAATCACCACAGAAGGCTGTAACACCAAAGACAAAGTCTCCAGCCACTCGCTCGGCCGCACACACAGTAAAAAGGGCTCCTCGAAAATCACTTACGCTCAATAGAAGCGGAGTTCAGTCTCCAAAAAAGCATACAGCCACGCCTGCGTCTAGTACAGGAAAGAAGCAGAATAGCGCTCTTAGTAGTAGCGCGTTCAAACATGCCGACACTCAGCGCGTTGAGCGAGCTCAGCATGTCTCTAAAAGCCCGATAATTACTCGCTTCAAAACAGTATCGAAACAACCGACACCTCCTCAAAAATCGCAGACTGGGCCACTAGCTGAGCACCTTACTAAAACTCACTCGACCCCTGACACAAAACTAAGTACAAAAGAACGGCTCATTCAACAAGCTGTTGCAAGTGCGGTGAGCACTGCACCAACGCATGCAAAAAAGCACAAAGCGACTGGCCGCCGAAATCACTTTAGCAAATACGCCAGCAGTGCAGCTGTCGCACTAGTACTCGCAGGCTACGTTGCGTATCTAAACGTTCCAAGTATCTCTATGAAAGTTGCCGCTCACAGAGCTGGTTTTGCTGCTGCTATGCCTAGTTACAGACCCGCGGGGTACAGTTTACGTGGTCCGATCGCTTACAGCCCTGGGCAAGTAACAGTTAACTTTAAATCCAACACCGACGACAGAAAATTTTCACTCAAGCAACAGCCCACTACCTGGGATTCAACCGCACTTCTTGAAAATTATGTAACTAAACAAAATCCGAGTTACCTAACATATCAAGACAAGGGTCTGACGATTTATATCTATGATGGCAGCAGCGCTGCATGGGTAAATGGAGGAACACTCTATAATCTTGAAGGCAAAGATTCAAAGCTCGACACCGATCAACTGCTCAAACTTGCAACAAGTGTCTAGTCACAAACTTGTTGTTCTGATACAGTATCGATAATGAGTACAGCTGAACGAACTGAGTCACCAAGACGTCGTAACTTGCGGCAGGCCGCCAAAGACATAGGCACACTGCTTATCGGCGTTGGCGTGGTAAATGTGGTAGAAGCGCGATTTGGGTCTCTTGGCATGCCTGCAGATGTGGTATTTGGCGCGGGACTTGTTGTTGTAGGTGGCGTTACCAAGACTATCGCCCATGTCGGTGAACAACCAGAAGTCGCACCAGCAGACACAGCCGTGTAGTAAATAGCTATTCTACCTCTGTTATGGTAGAATATTCGCATATGGAAAAACCAATAATCACTCGGTTCCCACCAAGCCCAACTGGCTACATGCACATTGGCAATGTCAGATCATGCCTATACGGATGGCTTGCAGCACGTCAAACAGGCGGCAAAATTATACTTCGCATAGAAGATACTGACAAAGTACGAGAAGTACCAGACGGTGTAGCTATTATCAAACAAACCTTTACTGAGCTTGGACTAAACTGGGATGAAGAATATCTGCAAAGTGAACGACTCGATATTTACCATCAGTGGGCGCAAAAACTCGTCGACAAAGGCCTCGCATATGCCGATCCATATACATCAGAACAAGTACAGCAATTTCGTGAGCAAGCTCAAGCAGAAAAACGACCATTCCTGTACAGGAATCACCGACCAGAGACACCACCCGTATGGCAATACAAAAATCAGCCACTCCGATTAAAATCAAATCCAATCAGAAGAGATTGGCATGACGAAGTTCGTGGAGAGCTCAGTGCTGGCGAAGAATCTCAAGACGACTTTATTCTCATAAAAAGCGACGGTTACCCGACGTATAACTTTGCCCACATCATTGATGACCACCTCATGGGAATTACGCATATCTTCCGAGCAGATGAATTCATCTCTTCGACACCAAACTACCTTAACCTCTACGAAGCTCTAGAAATTGAACAACCCAAGCTGGTCACACTGCCACCGATTCTTGCACCAACCGGCAACAAGAAACTTGGTAAACGAGATGGTGCTAAATCTGCACTTGAATACCTTGAAGAAGGCTACTTGCCTGATGCGCTACTAAGTTTTCTGGCACTCCTGGGCTGGAACGATGGTACAGAGCAAGAAGTCTATAGCCGAAAAGACCTAATCGAGAAATTCAGCATAGACCGCATAGGCAAAAGTGGAGCTCGCTACGACGAAGTGCGACTCAACTGGACTAACGGCCACTTTATTCGCGAAATGCCACTTGAAGAACTTTTTGAAAAAGTCGAAACCTTTTGGCCAGAAGAGGCCTCAAACGTCAACAGTTCACACAAATTGTCAGTGCTGAAGCTTGTACAAGAACGCCTCAAATTTTTTGCAGAACTCCCAGATCTCAGTAGATTCTTCTTTACGGATCTTCCGGTAAACACCGAGTTGGTTACCAATAACAAGCAGCTTAAAAAAGTTGAACCAAGCATACTCGTAGATATTCTAAAGCGAGCCGAGCAAGCTTTTAAGGTTAGTAACTTTTCCGCCCAAGATCTTCAAGAAAAGCTCAATATGCTACTCGAAGAAACGGGCCAAAAACCAGCTGTACTTTTTAGCATTATTCGTATAGCCACCACTTGGGCACCAGCGAGCCCGCAGCTTAACCAAACACTCGAGGTGCTCGGTAAAGACCTTGTGATGAAGCGACTTCAAGTAGCCGCCGAGACCATTGCAAAGCTACCTTCAGACCAAAACTAAGAACAGTCAGCAACATTGACTTTTTATCTATTATTTTATATAATATGGATATGTTTGAAAGACTAAGCGCCGCTAGAGAAGCACTGGGTTCTTTTAGGGTTGAATTCTTCAAAGATTACCATGCCGTGCTAGAGGCTTCGCGCACCAGGGAAGTACAGAAACAGCCTCAATTAAAAAATGTACCGGGGCAGGATCCTCCTACTCCGAGCATCCTCGAGTACTGGCAAGAGCAGGCGGCAATGCCCGATACCAAAAAAGAACATACTCCAAACCCTACAGCCCACTTTACCTGGCCCGAAGAAGGCTCGCCTCAAGAAGTAAGGCTTATTCAAAAACTGCATGAAGTCGAGGCTGGTGCAGAATTTAGTCCGCAACTAGAACTCTATGCAGAGATACTCCATGTGTTTCAAAACCAAACAACCCTTGATGTAGTATCTGATATATGTATGACCGCAGAGGCTTATTATGGCATAGTAGCTATTGAGGATGTTCAATACACAGCGCCAGAGAGCCGCGCCCCTATGGAAATGAGTCAACTTGGGGATTGCTACGTTGCCGTCGAGGCAATATGTAGCGATATAGAAGATATCCTTGGCTTTACAAACGTATATACTACCGAATCTGGTAACAGAGTTACGGTTGACCCAAGACAAGCCGAATTCTTCAAAAATATATTTCTAAGTTAGCAGCGCCCGAAGTAGCTGTATACTGTACAGGTATGAAATCAACTCAGCTCATCGACTATTTCCAGCGTGCACGGAAAGATCCGCAACTTGTGGTAATCGAAGGCGTACAGGCACTAAAGCACGCCGCACGTTTTCGGGCTTCGTTTGAGTATGTTATTTCGACAAATGTTGCCGAACTCACAAAGATGCTAGGGGAGCTAGCACCCGACGTCACTGCAGATATTTTAAAACAAGTTGTAGAAGTTGAAGTACCAGTATTCGAGAAGCTGTCGCCACAGCCACCTCGCACCCAAGTGATAGCAGTCGCTACACGAAAACTATATGACCTCAAAAATATTGACCAACAAAAACCAATCGTACTACTTGAAGACCCGCGAGACCTTGAAAATATCGGTGCGGCAATAAGAGTCAGTGCCGCGGCAGGTGTTGCCGCAGTTTGCATAACTGGACCAGCTGAAATCTGGCACCCTGCAGTGGTTCGCGGTGGGGCAGGACTACACTTTGCACTTCCGGTCCTAAATGTTTCACTCCAAGAGATTACCAAACTAAAACGACCACTTATTTCACTTGACCCAACAGGAGAAGAGATAGCTTCCATAAAACTCCCAGAGAACGCGGTGCTCATATTCGGAACCGAGCGTCACGGCATTAGCCAAAAAACACTCGACCTCAGCGATCAGATAGTCCGATTACGTATGAGCCCAGGCGTAAGTAGTCTTAATCTAGCCACATCAGTTGCAGCCACACTTTATTCAAGCGTGCAGTTAGAGCCCTAGAGCGTAGTGCTTTCAGATCAAAAATGATATTATAGTGCTTATGCATGATCAAAAAAATAAAACAAAAGTTCATAGTTATGAAAGCTATCAACCACACCTTCAACCTATAGACAAACCCAAAGGTGATAAGCGCGCCAAAATTAATGCTTGGCTAGCTGGCCACAAAAAAATAGTCCTGGGCGCAATTATTGCCGTTACTATTTTTTTGGGCGGAGGAATCGCATATTTATTTAATGGCATCCAGTACGATCCCGTACCTGTCGCATCAACTACAAAAAAGACTATTACAAAAGCCTATTCCAAACTTACCGGCGTAGAGGTAAGCGCCGAAGATGCAACCCGTCCAGTAACTGGCGCAATGGTAGAGAACAGCCCAGAGGCTCGACCGCAAAGTGGGGTCAAAGAAGCTGGAGTTGTGTTTGAAAGCGTTGCAGAAGGCGGCATCACCAGATTCTTACTTCTATACCAAGAATCAAAGCCTGCTATGATTGGCCCTGTCAGGAGCGTCCGTCCTCAATTTGCAAGCTGGGTAGCCGCGTTTGATGCCGGGCTGGCTCATGTTGGTGGGAGCGATATTCCACTTCAGAAATTACGATCCGGCCAGATTAAAGATCTCGACCAGTTCTTCAACGAAAGCACGTACACACGAGCGTCCAACCGCGCAGCACCACATAATGTGTACACCTCGGATGCAAAGCTGCAGGCGCTCAACAAATCAAAAGGCTATAACTCCAGCACCTTTACTGCCTGGAAACGAAAGACCAAGGAATCTCCCAGCCAGACTCCAACTGCAAAAACTATTAACATTCCGGTTTCGACTGGGCTCTTTAACGTCAGCTACAGCTGGGATCCAGCAAGCAATACCTACACCAGAAGTGAAGGTGGGGTCCTACATCTAGACCGTGAACAAGGCCAAATAGCACCAAAGGTAGTGATTGCTATGCAGGTCCCGCACGATGTCATCCGTGATTCTAATGGCTACAGCTATCCAGATGTAAACACTAGTGGCAAAGCATGGCTGTTTCAGGATGGCATTGTTTCAGAAATTTCGTGGAGTAAAGCCGGCGACAAAGAACAAATTCAGTTCAAAGACGCCGCCAGTAAGCCAGTTGAGCTAAATCCTGGTCAAACCTGGATTACTGCTATTAAACCCGACAAAGTAGCAACGTGGCAGTAACATGAACACTGACTTCTTCAAACTTAAACAACACTCGCTTATAAAATCACTGCTCTTTGGGCACTTCCTGAATATTATCTTCGGAGCAATGGTGTTTATCACGGCCCACTGGGGCCTCGGCTACTCGGCCGAATTCTCAGTATTCGTTACAGCCATAACGACTCTGCTTGGCAGTACGGTAACTTCATTTTTTGTTGCCAAACGGATAAGTCTCCCTATTTCCGTAATGCATAATGAACTACATGAACTACATACCAAAATTGATCAATCAAATAATGTAATTTCCGAGGTCAACCAAACAAGTCAAGCTCTGCTTGAAGATCTACCGATTGGATGCCTTGTGTTTAACAAGAGTATCGAACTCGTGCGTGCGAATAAACGAGCATACGAACTTCTTGGGTTTAACGAGTCGACACCAACCAGTACTCAGCTGCTTGAGATTTTAAAAGAACTTAAATCAGGTAGTCAAAGCGTTAACTTTGTTGATTGGATTCACCAATCTAAGACACATAAAATTCAGGCACTAAAACGCTGGCCGATGGTGCAATTTACAAATGGCGATTACACTTCTGCCTGTGACGTACTTGTAAACTACAATAAGAACGACTCAAACGACTATGAATTTGTAATCTTACTGGTTGATCGTACCGAAGAATACGAACGACAAGAAAAACAAATGGAATTTATCTCACTCGCAGCACATGAACTTCGTGGGCCCGTCACGGTCATGCGCGGTCTTATTGATATTCTTGAAGGAGAGACCAAAACGCAGCTCAGTGACGAACACAAAAAATTACTCACTCGCATGGGTGTTTCGGCTCGGCAACTTGCAGGTTACATCGATAATATTCTCAGTGTTTCGCGCATTGATAGAGAAGACTTTGAAGTGAAGCCGTCTGAAGTTTCATGGCAAGAACTAGTGACGCGCGCTTCTGAAGAACTGGCCATACGAGCTAAAGCACATAATAAAAAGCTGCAGATTCAAATGTCTAAAGATCTGCCGGCCGTTGCCGTGGATTCTTCAATCGTCTTACATGTTATCAATAATCTAATCGATAATGCCATTAAATACAGTCCGGAGAATGGCGACATAACTATCGCCTCAAAACTCAAAGAAGACATGATAGAGACCACTATACAAGATAGTGGAATCGGAATTCCTGCAAATGTAGTTGATGGTCTCTTTACAAAGTTCTATCGGTCACACAAAAGTAAAAATGCGGTCAATGGCACTGGACTTGGACTTTACCTCTGTAAGGCAATCGTAGAGGCTCATGGTGGTAATATTTGGGTTCGTTCTACGGAAGGTGCTGGCACAACATTTGGTTTTACATTGCCAACTTACGAGTCAGTTGCGCAGCAACTGAAAGAAGGGGATAATACAGAAGATGGAATAATTCGCGGAAGCCACGGCTGGATAAAAAATCACGCGCTTTACCGCAGATAAGGAAAACTATGAGTAAGATTTTATGTATTGAAGACGATAACTTTATAGCTGATATGTACGTCCATTCTCTTAAAAAAGCGGGCTACGATGTTGATGTTGTTGCCAATGGTGAGCAAGCCCTCAAGATGGCTCAACAAACCGTTTACGACGTGATACTTCTTGACCTGATGCTTCCTGAAAAATCAGGTGTAGAAATTCTAGAGGCACTCCGAAATGAAGATGGCTCAGGTCTACCGCTTACAAAAATCATCGTGACAACCAACTTTGACGAACCAGAAGAAGACCGAGTTCGACTTGAGAAGATGGCTGATGGCTATATCATCAAGGCTGATGTTACGCCAAGCAAATTAGTCGAGCTTGTTGGCCCAGTACTTGAACAATCTAAAAACGAACCCGTAGATCAAATCTAAGAAAACCGAACCATAGCTTTATCTAAATCAGCCTCCAGGGCATCAATATGCTCTTCAGCCTGGTCAAACTGATTAAATTCAGCACAGACACCTTCAATATACCGTCCATTTACACCGACCTTTTCAGGGTATTGATATAGTGTCACGCCAATATCCATAATTCCACCGCCATGGGCAGCCAAACGGGGTGTAGTGAGTTCCTGTATGCGAGTCTGTTCGCTGAGTAAATCTTCAAGCAGGAGTGAACGTCCAAATTCCCAGCTAAATCGGTTGCCCGCAAAATTATCGTACAACGTTACGCTATGATGATTACCGAATCCAATCATCAGATACTCAGCAATAACTCCGCCAGGACCACCTCCCGTTGCCATCCCGTGTACTTGTTGGTATCGCAAAGGATGGTCCATAGCGACCTCTGCAACATACTGCGCCAGCGGCCGTAAGCGACGATACACCTCTTTGCCTCTGACGGCAAGCCCCGCTAAAGGCGCTTCAAGTTGGGCACGACGAGCCTTGGTACGCGCTTGCTGTTCTTCAAAGGTAAGTCCATCATCGTTAGTCTCAGCCATTGCACTAGATTATCTAACGACTATTTGTTATTTGCAAGCACTACCGGAGCCTATTATCCCACGCAGCAACGCAAAGTTAAATTCAAACACTACTCTTATGAAGACGCCTACTCAGAGTCTTCTTTTGCAGCCTTGAACGATTGAATTATATCCTCATCAGTCATGTTGTGGACATTGCGAAATCGCACGAGCGGTAGATCTATCTGCTGAAGAATCTCTGTTTTTAATTCATCGATAGCTCTGCCTTTCTGGGTATCGTGTGTTCTGTCATCTAGTTCTACAGCATACACAGCTTGCAGCGTCTCAGCGTCAGCCAGAACGTAATCAACAGATCGACGATTAATACGCTGGAACCCAGCCTTGTGATATCTACCAGACGTCATATTACTTGCAAGTGATGAAAGATGCACCTGTGGAAAGACAAGATATTTACCGCCCACCACTTTCTGGAGGCGCTTATAGAAACGAGATTCTGAATCCGTCATTATGTACGGTTTGCGCACATATCTGTACGGTAGTGGAGTCTCTTGTATTTCGTGTTGCGATGAAGTGGGTCTAAGTGCGTACTTGATAACAGTAACAACAATTATGATGGCCCCAAGAATTACTATTACTTCCATAGGGGTTATTGTATCAGACCGCAGCAGAGTCGACCCATGAATTTCATGTACATACTGTGTAGCACCCTCCCGCTCATGAGTACTGTAGCTCGCTAAAGCTTAGCAAGTAGAAAGAAGCTTTCCCTTTGTATACGATGTATCTGCCGTGTGTCTATCAATCAGGGTTTACTTTTCAGCCTAATTTCAGCCAAGAAAAAAGCCCAGCAAAAGCTGAGCTGTTTTCTTGGTGACCTCACGGAGAATCGA
>CAYNKQ010000019.1:0-21236 GCA_964397855.1 uncultured Candidatus Saccharibacteria bacterium
CGGGTACGCTCTCGGGCATAGTTTCGATAGCAAGATCTCCGCGCGCAACCATAACGGCATCGCTTTCGCGAACAATTTCTTCAATATTGTCTACGGCAGCTTTAGTTTCTACCTTTGTGATTATCCGAACATCAGAAGAAAGGTTGGTCAGAAGTTTTTTTAAGTGCCGGATGTCGTCGGCAGTCTGAACAAAGCTTAAGGCCACAAAGTCGATATCGTGTTCTGATCCAAATACAATGTCTTCTCGATCTTTTTTTGTAATAATATCACCCGCAAGATCGGTGTCTGGCAGATTAATCCCTTTTCGTTGCATTAGAATGCCGTCATTTTCTACACGAATATGGACGACACCTTGCTGGACACTCGTTACGGTGCTTTTAACTTTGCCATCATAAATAAATACCCTATCACCACGTTTCACTTTTTTAGAAAGATCGTACTGAACCGGCAATATACCGCCTTCGGTATATTCAACTTTGTAGCCCAAACGAAGTTCTTGCCCTGCACTAACATTGATAACACCGTCGAAGTCGCCTAGTCGTATCTTAGGACCCTGAAGGTCTTGCACGATTGCAACATGCTCGCCTAGATCTTTACTAGCTTTACGAATCCACTTAATCTGCTCGGATCGTTCTTCATAGCTACCGTGACTAAAATTAAGTCGAAAGCCATTAACGCCGGCCTTGATCATTTCATGAATTGAATCGTATGTATTGGTGGCGGGGCCTACGGTGGCAAGGATCTTAGTGCGTTTAATCACATCTAAAGAAGACCCAGGTACTTGTTCATTTTTACTCATATTACGTACCAGTGTAACAAAGCATAAAGATTATTAAAACTCTCAATAATGAATCGAGTAACTGCCCGAAGTAATCATAACCCTCGCGAAGCGAGTCAACTTCCCCGCCCATTCAACCAAACCCGAACCCTGGAGATTACGTCTTCTTGAGTCAAGGAGCTACTTGCCTGAACCAATAGACATATAGCTGTGAGGGATGCTTGTCATTGTAGCGACGCAAGAAAACGTGATCGGAGGGGTATCGAGGCTTGGGTGTTATGGGTGTGCTTTTATCTTACTTTTGGCGGCAAAAGGAAGGAGAGAAAGATACAAGAAGAAGCTGGTTGAGAGAGACGGAGCGCTGGAGAAGCTTGGGATGTAGAGGCAGGAAGCTGAATACTTGATGATTGGATCCCGTATCAAGTCCGGGATGACACCAGGAAAAGGATTTATTTACGAACTGATCTACCGCGGCGAAGAACAGCGACAAGGAGGACTTCATGATAAAACACTTCGGGTTTATTTAGTGAAAAAGTGTTCACTGCTCTTTAAGCCCAACTCTTCGATACTACGTACATGAGCAAAGAACATACCTACAAAGATTTCGATTTACCAACTAAATTTTCAGAAGGAGAACATCACGTTACTCCAAAGTCGCGAGACCCAGAAGTCATAGCATTTAGAAAAAGTCGGCCAAGTGGCACCGCACTTGCTTACAGTGTACGAAACGGCCTCGAAGTAGCGACTGGAGTACTTCGCCAAACTGCCGACACCAACAGTATTGGCTACGCTCGTGAAATAGTTGCAGCTAGCTTACTCGGAAGTTCATGGCACGAATTTGGAGAGAATGCTGAAGTTATGCGCCGAAGATTAAAACTATACCAACTTGTGCGACCCGAAGGAATTGAAAGGCCCGATGCTCAAGAAGTTACAGAAGAAGCAATTGCCTACCTTGAAGATACCATTCCTCATGCCGATCAAATCGCACTCTGTGTTGAGCGTGGTCTTACAAAAAACTTAGAAAAAAGACGGCAGCACTTTGGTAGACGACTTGGCAACGGCGCACTCATGCTTGCGGCAGCAGATGTTGCAAATATTGCTCATGATAATCCTAGCCTCAGCAACGTCCAGACTCAGGCCATGGTAAGAAACCGAAGCCTCGGACTCCTCAGCCACAGCCGAGAGCTTGGTACAAGAATTGGCCGGACGCTTTCGCTTGCGCAGTTCGTAACCGTTGGAAGCCCACTTTATGTCGAAGCATACAATGGAGCCCCCGATGATTTCCATCGGCCATACGTAAGTGCGCTAGCAGGAATTCCAGCTTAAAGCTGGAATGTTTCTTCTGCAAAAAATGGTTCACCGGCTTCGTACAGCTCACCAAGCAACTGCATATTGGGCAGCATGCTCTGACCAGAAAAGTCAGGCTTACTCTGCCAAAAATACTCAGCATGCTTATAGCTGTCCATGAGCTCACCTTTGGCATCTTCGCAGACAAGTAGCGAGAAGTGCGTAAAACTTTCAAGCGCAGATTCCTTAAACATTCTAAAGTACCCACTTCCCAGGAAGGTGAATTCACACTCTAGGCCAGTCCGACGTCGTACTAGCTCTGCCGCAGATTCAGACACTGTAGCATCAGGCACAGGTACGCTATGCATAAAACCAATCTGATCTTTTAGTGGGTGGTTTAGCCTTTTGTATAGCAGAAAGGCGCCATCCGAAGCTCGGCGTATCACAAGAAATAGTATTGAGTGCGCCCGATCTGATATATCCTGCTGAGTTTTAAGAACACTCACACCGAGTCGACGGCCCTCAGAGGTAAGCTCGTACAATGCCTCATCATTTTTGCGAACGTAGCCCCGTGCGATCACTTTCTTAAGATGGTATGTGAATAGTTTGTTCTCAACCAAGTCGGGCTTAAGTTCATTGAATCGCTGTGCGTTTGCAAGTGCAAGCTGATATACGATTGTTCGCTGAATGTGGTGATCAAGCATGCGATACCTTTGGCTTTATCAAATCCCCAACAGGTCGAATGACGTCTGCTTCTATATCCGTGCTGTCAGTAACAACAATGTCCGGCGTCATGTGCACCAAAAAATTCTCTTGGTCTTTTACGGTCCGCCGCGTTAGGTCTCTTATCCCCGCGTATTCCTTACTGCTTTGGCGTGATCTACGTTCGTGCTCTTGAGGAGAAAGATCAAACGCGATTAGTACGATCTGGAACGAGTGCTCACTTGCAAAATGCTTTACATAATTAAAGCTTCTATCTACGCTAGCATCGAGTACCCAGCTTTGGTTCTTAGAGGTAGCCAGAAGATCCTTCAGCAGGAACGCCACATACTCATTCTTAAACTCATTGACTTCTTCTGTAGTAAAAGCTGGCCACAAACTTTCGATCACTCTCCTTATTGCATCGTTCTCAATTCGTACGGCATGCAGTGCCTGTTCAAGTTTTTTGGCGAGCGTGGTTTTACCCATATTGATAGCGCCTGAAAATACGACGAGGGTTCTACTGTTCGCCTCTAATTCAAGGTGTTTCAAGCCGGGTCGATAGATTGTATCGATCTGAGAAAGTTTTTCTTGAGTAACATTCATAGTTGCATTATATGTCATGACACAACCAGAGCGAATTGAATATGCTTACTTGGTTGACTGGGAAGAAAGCCTTGATATAGCGAATATAAGCATTGGTGACATAAGTAGCAATGCGCCTACTGTGAATAGTTTAATACTTTCACCAGTACTGGCCAATGTTGCTTTTGCGGGCTTGGTGAATGGTGATTCATATGCACCCGAATCGTAAGCAGCTCCCTGGGGCCGAATTGCAAGTCGAGCATCTTGAGTGAGCCCCGCTACTGCAACACCCGAATCCACTGCAGGAGATCCCTGCTTTAGTGCCACCGTTGGTACATGGCCCCCGTTATCGGCAAGTGCTTCAAGCGTGGACGCAAGTCCACCCACACTATTTTGGTCAGAGATTTGCGTAAAGAAGGGCGTACAAGAAATATCGTCTGAGATATTACCACCCAAAGACACAATCGAATTATTTGCCGCACCTAAACCTCCAAATCCACTAGAAATATTGGCCATTCCGCAGTTCAAGGCCGGATTGTCTTGCCCCGAATTCGAAACTAAAACGTTTTTCAGAGTCAAAATAGTGCTAGCCACTCCAGCTGCGTCAAGCGCTCCACCAGCGGCGACAAGAGTCGTAGGGCCTCCGTACGGCGAAACTACTCCACTCATGCGAATAAACGTACTGTTAGTGATATTCATGCTTGATGAAGTCGTAGTTGGCTGATCGTGGATCACGATTACACCTGCTGCATTTACTGCACTATCGGAAGTGATATCCGTTATCGTTATGTTAGAAAGATTCGCTGAGATTGGAGTGGTCACTGTCTGCGAGCCGGCAAATCCAGTACCTGAAAGTATCCCGTTTATTATCCCCGTATTCGAAATTCTCGAGATCGTCGTATTCTTAATCTCAGCATGTACCGTTGCTGTTGTACTGGTGGTTATAGGCAAGATGAGTAAGCCACCAGAATCAACAGTAAAGTCATGCATGTATACGTCGCTAATTACGAGCGACATTGGAGTCAGGGCTTCATTCACAGCCCCCATGAGGCCCCCAAGATTTGTGTCACTACCCGCACCGTCTAGCTCAACACGTTCAATAGTAGCTACATCACTTTCCGTAATAAATACTACAGCGTCGTAGATAGCTGTTATGCGAAGATCACTCAGCGCGAAGTCTCCGTCAACAGCCACACGATAAAACGATCGATATTGCCCGCCACCATTTATAGTAGTCAAGCCCATGCCTGCACCGCGTACACTTACTGGCCTTATAATTTGCGGTAGGTCGGCATTCAAAACTATTGTTCCAGCCGGAATGCTTATAGTGTCGCTATTACCATCGCCAGCAAGACAATCCATATTAGTCTGGGCTTGATTATTAATGTTTACTATAGCCTCATTCAGACTACAGGCGCTCGGATGTAAATCTGTATCTACAGTTAATGACGCCGCTCGTGCTGATGGCGATCTAGCAAAAGTCAGCGCACTCGCAGCAAGTAAGCTGATTGCTAACAATTTAAATGTTTGTTTCATAGCCCTCCTTGTCTTAGTTCAAGGAGTTGTCGTGGTGTTTACAAGCTTATTTTAGCATAAGCTTAAACTTCTAAGTAGTGATCCTGTTCTCAGATTCAGTCTAAGATATTGAAGGCTTTACGGAAAATCACTATGCGGCACCTACAAACCCTTCTCGAAGCGAGCTTCTGCGAGAGGGTCTTGTTTTCGAACGTCAGATTACATATCCACTTCGCGTCTATCAATTGGAGTTCGCTTTACTTTGGTTTCAGCCATGAAAAAAGCCCAGCAAAAGCTGAGCTGTTTTCTTGGTGACCTCACGGAGAATCGAACTCCGATTGCCAGGATGAAAACCTGGTGTCCTAACCGTTAGACGATGAGGCCACGTATGAGGTATCGCAGATTTTTGTGTTTACATAAAAATCTATGATCCGATTACGTGGTTCTCATACCGAAGGTATGAGGCCGTAAACATAGAAATACCGGACGAAAATTATAGAGAATGTCTACAAATTACAATCAGATATTTACAATATTCAGACTAGAAAACTATATCATAACAGATGAAGAAAGCCAAGCCTAAAACTAGTGAGCTGCTGGTCGTACTCCGGCTGGCAACCAGAAAGATTTTTGTTTTTTAGTTCTTGATTCAATAAATGCGCTCCCGGATGGGGTTGATTTCTTGTAAAGATACTGTGCTCGAGATTCCTCTGTAGCCTGAACTACTATACGATCGGCGTAGTCCGCATTCCATAGACGAAGTAACGAACCGTATACAGAACCAAGACTCATGTTCTCTAGGTTCCCAACCGAGCCTGCAAGATCGTAGTACCCCAAAGGACACAATTCATTCGCACCTTCCGTTATCTGTTCAACTGTTATTGGGTCTTCACCTATATCAGGAAGGGTCTCATATACAACATGTATCCGCGCATCTCCTCGACTAGCAGGCAGTATCTGCTCACCATTCAATCTATAGTTACCTGGGCCATGTACAAAGTTGTTGCTCCTCATACTATCACTATTATACCATCTTCCTTGTATTATATCTATACAGTCTTGGGAGCTGTGACCAGTCTGTAGTATAAGCCGGACTCATGCGCTCTTTTCTGGCATGCCAGCGAGTAGCCTTGGGGTCAATTGCACCAATATGAATAGCATCTTTACCGTAACGTTCGTTTATGGAATCTACGGCGCGCATAAACTGCTGTTTTTTGGTTCTTGTTGCTGGCGAGATGAAATCAAGTAAATCTACCTGGCACACGTTTGAGCTCGTTAAGTGATTTGCAAAAACACCTGCCTTTTTGTAGCCGTGTTCTGGATCATATATCTGCTCCATTAGTTGCAATGCTGCTCCCACTAACTCGGCAGTGTCATTGGTAGGTGTTGCAAACTTTGTAACCACAGACTGGCCATTGGTTGAGCCGTCGGGCACTCGAAAACGAAGATACAATCCAAAGCTACTCGTTACTTGTTGGTGTTTTCTCAATCGAAAAGCAGCCTGACTCGCAAAGCTTGCCACGGCAGTTTCAAGTTCGTGAGTGCTCTTTATTGTGTGGCCAAACGAACGCGAAGCCATGAGTGACTTCTGCAGAACCTTTTCTTCATCAAATGGATATGCAACACCTCCATTCAACTCAGCTAGCATGCGCGTACCTGTAATACCCAGCTGCGCGTACATCCAGGCTGGGCTTGCCTTTGAAAGCTGCAGGGCGGTGTGAATTCCAGCTCTTAAAAACCTCGGTGCTAAACGCCTACCAACACCCCAAACGCTTCCGACTTCTGCTTCTGATAGCACTGCTTGGTATACACTTTGATCAACACGCGGGTCAAGCACGCACGTCTGTTGATGCTTTTTGGCGTAAGCACTAGCCATCTTTGCTAGTGTTTTGGACGGCGCAACACCAACTGAAACTGGCATGCCGACATCTCTTTGAACTTCGTATTGGAGCCTGTCTCCCCATGCTTGAAAATCCGAAACTGGCATCTTTGAAAGTTCCATAAAGGCTTCGTCGATTGAATAAACTTCAATCTGCGGAGCATGACGCTGAAGTACGCCTAAAACTCGCTGCGACATGTTACTGTACAACGGAAAGTTGCTTGAAAAACATTGCACGCCGTTCTTCTCCACCAGTTCTTTAACCTGAAAATACGGCACGCCCATAGGAATACCGAGTTCTTTAACCTCGTTACTTCGCGCCACAACACAGCCATCATTATTTGAAAGTACCAACACGGGTACTCCTTTTAAATCTGGCCGGAACAGCCGCTCACAGCTAGCAAAGAAGTTATTACAATCTACGAGGGCAATCATACACGCAGCCTTCTAATTACATGGACGGCTACGCCCCAAAGCTGAAGCTCTGCATCTAATTGATCGAACCTAACTATCTTCAGTTGAGAATCTGCCTCCTCAGAGACCACAACCATATCATTCTTTCTGGGTTGTAGTGATCGATCAACAACTACAATATCTTCAGCAAAAAGATCAAGCTCAGGTATATCCGAGTCAACTCGCATAAAGTACGTACTGAGCGCATGCGCAACTAGCAGCTGGTTCAAATCAACCCCTTGCACGTTACTCGAAATACCAAACCGAAAGTCTTTACTCGACATACACCTAGTATAGCGCGCCGAGCTAAGCTTTTATCTTGGAGAGAGGGAAACGGAAGCCAAAGGTGCTGCCTTTGCCTTCGGTGCTTTCAAAAATTATAGCACCGCCTTGTTCTACAACGATTTTTTGAGCCATGAAAAGACCGAGACCAGTGCCGTCTGGACGTGATTTTCGAGCATTACCTGCGCGGTAGAACTTGGTAAATAGCTTGTGTTGCTCAGCCTTCGGCACCCCAATTCCGTCGTCTACAACTTTGAATATTACCTCTTCACCAGTGCTATATAGTTGGATTGTGATAGACCCTCCACTCGGTGTGTAATAAATCGCGTTGTCCACCATGTTCATCATGACCTGACGGATCTTGTTATCATCAAGTTTGACCCGAGGGAATATTCCGGGCTGGTCGTAGATGAGCGTGAGGTCACGAGAATCTGCCATTTCTCTAAGCTGCGTAATCTCTTCTGTTACAATCTGTGGCAGATCAACTTCTTTGGTTTCAATCATAAACTTACCAGTTCTGATACGGCTCACGTTAAGGAAATCTGCGATCAAGTACACCATACGCTGGGAACTCCCGAACGCCTCTTTCAGCGCTTTTTCCTGTGCCGGCGAAACTTCACCAAGGTCTCCTTCAACCATCATAGAAAGATACCCTTTAATTGAAGTCAGCGGCGTACGAAGCTGATGAGATGCCATGCTAATGAATTCGTCCTTCGCTTCATCTAACGCAACTAGCTTTTTATTGGTACTCTTAAGCTCTCTCGTAGCTTCGGTAACTTTCTCCTGAAGTGTTAAGTTGAAAGCCTGAATCTCTTCAAATCGTTGGGCATTTTGAAGAGCAACGGCAAGCTCATTAGAAACCAGATTAAGTAGACCAATATCTTGCGGGTTGTAAATATTACCACTTTTCTTTGAGCCTAGAATAAGGTATCCAATAGCCTCGTCTTTGGTAACTAGAGGTGCCACTACGCTTATATCCTCTAATGACAGAACCGCTCTTGTGGCCTGTCTCTTTTGCTCCAATTCATCCACAGTAGTGATTTTTTTGCCGTGAGTTTTCAATACTTTGAACAAACTCACTGGATCATGCATATCCCAGTGCTGACCGATAACATCCCCTCTGCTCAATCCACTTGTGCCCTGTAAAAAGAGTATGGAAGCGTAAGAAGGCTTGAGGGCATTCGCTAGTGCTGTCAATGACCCCTTTTGTACCTTATGAGGGTCAACAGTGCCCACTATCACACTACTGACTTCATCCAGCACTTCTTTCGTAACATATGCATCCTGGTAAAAAAATCTATTGGTAATCCTATCGAAGTATCTTTTAAGTGGGTTGAAGGAAACGGCTATAAAAATTGTTATTGCAGATAAGCTAATCCAGCCATACCCGCTAATGGTGCTACCTTTTAGGAATGTATTACCGAGTCCTCCAACAAATATAAGCGCATACAAAACCGCAAGGAGTGCTATGGCAAATAGATAACTTGTAGATCTAAGAATCGTGCCCTTAATGTCAAAAAGTTTATATCGTGTTATGGCAATTGTTGAAAATGATAGGAATACTAACGAGAAGATAGGGCCCATCCATACGGTTTGTGTGATTCCTATAGCTGGTAAGACTATGTTCGTAATAATTCCAGGCGTTCCCGTCAAACCCGTACCGTAAACTAGATTTTGCGCCTGTGAATACTTGAGCGGGTCTTTGCGTTCCGAGTGTTTGCGAAGCGTATTAATACTTAGTTGGAAGTAGATTGTGAAGTACAATCCGTAAAATATATAGAATATTTTATTCGGTGCTATGACATTTAAGCCAGTCTGCGAGATAGTGATTGAAATAAGCGAATCGCTAAGCGCCAAAACTATTGCGTACACAATTAGCCCAACTACGGGAAGTACAAAGATCTGCCTTCTTTTTGAGAGTATGAACTGCTGGCAAAAGAACAATATAAACAGGGTTGAGAGCATCGGTGCAATCAAGAACATCCAGTAGCCAAGAAATATGACCGAGCTTTTGTTTGCAAAAAGCATCAGTGCAGTTCCAGTACTCCAAAATATAGCTACTCCGGTGAAAATTGTGAAGTAACGATATATTGCCTGCTTGCGCTGCAGATACAACTGGAAAAATATTATGCTGTAAATAATTTCAGCAATAAAGGAAATGGCAAGCAGCACAAATATAAGCGGTATCATCATATACGATGATACCACTATATACTTAAGAAATGTAGCTAGTTAGATCTGCTAAACTCTCTGTGCTTTGCCATTGATAATGGTTTGTAGTGGAGCTGCTTTGAACCCCAGCGCCACGCCATATCGTCCGATTGCACGGGTCATGTCTCCGTCAACTTGTGAAGAAACTCGATGTTCCATGCCGCCCCCATAGTAGAGTGCAGCACCTTCGGCGCAACATCCGTAAGCGTGATTGAGTCCAAGCGGGCCCATGCCTCCATAGTTAAATCGCTTACCTGTGACAGCACCAAAATCGCTCCCATCTTCAACGATAACGCCAACATGCGTACCACCGTATTCAATCACCTGCTCCGCAGCTACCATTGCAGGCTGGCTATCGTCTCCGTATACACGACCCTCTAATTCACCTGGTTTGAGATCAGTTTTTCTTAAATCAATTGGTTTTGTTATAGCAGAAACTGTAACACCACCGAATCTCATTACATCAGCTGGGTTACGCATAGGAACAACGCGCTTTTCACCGTATCTGTCCCTAAGCAATGCGGTAACCTGATCCAACCTTTCAGGAATATGATCGTTTATTGCAACTTGAACATCAGGATCATTACTCAAGATCAGGTCTGCAGTTGCTTCACCAATACCCCCTACGCCGATTACACCTTGGCGGCCTTCAAAACGAGGGTCTACTAAGCCCGAGTTAGCTGCTGCTTCGATGGTTGTACCGATAGTATAGGTTGTAAAACCATGCCCAGTAGTGGTCTGGACGCCAGGGTATTCGAACATCTTACCCCAGTTGGTAACTTTTGGAAGCAGTGCCGCTAATGCCATAAGCTTAACGCCGAAACGATCACGAGCAAACCAAGAGGTTTCTTTTGCAAGGTTTTCTGCAATATTAAGTGCAGTCTCGGGGTCATGTTGCGCAAAAAGGTCATCAGGCATATCAAGCGAAAGCGGCGCAAAGATCATTATGCCACCACCACCCATGCTGTCTTCACCGTAGTAGTCAAGCGCAAACGGAGGCATGCCCACAAGCACTCGTTGAGCAGTCGCTGTGTCAACATACTTTAATATAGGTAGGCAGCCGACTGTTTCACGACGATAGTCGAGGGCGTTAAACTCCCCTTTACCTGCATCTCTCTTTGTGCGACTTGCGGCCACAAATGCGAAAGAGTTGCTCTGACGATATGGCTGTGTCTCGCCTGTATATACGCCGAATATTTCGTCGATGAAGGCCTGTGTTTTTTCTACATCTGCTGGATCAACATCTACACCTTTACCCTTAAGGATATTCACTGTGCTGTCAAACTTGCGCTGAAAATATTCTCTATCAAAGCCCTTAGCTGTTCCAACTTCTTCTCCAACCTTCCAGTATTGTAGTGTTCCGCCATGATCTTCCATCGCTGCCTCAAGTTCAGGTTCGATATTTATACCCATTGGTAGATTCTCACTACCTTCGACAATGAAGCTAAGGAGTTCGTCTTGCTGAGGAGGAGTCCACAGCTGCGTACGTTGTATGTCTAGGTCACCTGGATGTCGTTCAACTAATGCCATATCCCACTCTCCTTACACCTTTATTATTGCCTTCTTCTTGCTAAAACAGCACCACCAACACCGCCAACTACCATACTGGCTGCGGCAGTAACCATAACGATTCCTTGGGTGGCTTCATTTGAGCTTGCTGTCGGTTGCTCGCAATCCATTGGCATCTGGAAGAGCTCGGTTTCCAGAAGCCCTGTCGTTTGGTCTGCTTCGAGTCCTACAAAGTCAGATACAACCGGCACTTGGTCTTCAGGCACACCACCTTCACCTTCAAAGTGCTGGCGCATTTGTTCTTGAGCCTTAAGCGCTTTATCCATATCACAACGAGCTTGTTGGCCAGAAGGGCTTGTAAAGTTTCTTAGGGCCTCGAAATCATCCATATTGTTGTTTCTAAACATGAGATGTGAGCCAAACGAGGCTAAGGCACCTACCCCTAAGACGGCTACACCTCCTATAATGCGACGAGGCCATACTCGGGTTTTCTTCTCTGAAGTCTGTACGACTGCTTCATCTGATTGGGGCGCTGTTCTCTGTTCTGCAACTGCCATAGGGTGATACCTTTCTTCTTTATACAAAAAGACGCGAGCACCGGTCCGAATTTCTTCGATCAAGTGCTCACGCCTATTTGTAAATATTATCTAAACTAAGTCAAATTATAGCAAGTTGTGCGCTCTTTGTCAATACTTTCATAGATTTTAGGTTCTGTTGCGCTTATGACAAGTGAGGTGATACGACTAAAAATTTCAGTGCACATAGTAGTGATTTTTATTTTACTTACCGAGCAAAGCTTGCATGCTGACATATGCAGGTGTATATTGAACAATAGCAAGTAGCACTTTTATCTAGTAAGTCAAGGTATCCGAGTAATTCGGGTACCTCTTTTTATTTAAAGCAAGGCGGGTTATGAAGAAAATCACCATTGTTGAAGATGATCATTCGATACTTGAAATGTATCGACTTAAGTTTGAGTTTGGCGGCTTTGAGGTCTCTGAAGCTCATGACGGCAAAGAAGGTCTTGAGGTTATTGAGCGCGAGAAACCTGATTTAATTTTGCTCGATCTAATGATGCCGAACATGACGGGTGAAGAAATGCTCGGAGCACTGCGAGAAAAACCTTGGGGTAAATTGATCCCTGTAATCGTAATGACAAATGTTAGTCAAAACGAAGCGCCAACGACACTAAAAAATCTTAATGTGAGTGACTATATTGTGAAGGCTAATTCTACTCCGCAACATATTCTAGAGAGAGCAAACGAAATACTCTAGTAAATAATCTATTGCTCAATAGCCGTTACAATAAAATGACCAAATGCAAAGAAGAGTGTAGGCTATCAAGTCAAGGCTGAGGTCAGTACACCTCCCTTTACTATCCGCGTCAGTAGAGCAATCGTAACATGATACAATGACCGGTAATGATTATACGGACCGCACACAAGGAAGACTTGAATACCATCATAGATATGGGTAAACAACTTCAAGATGAGTCGAGGGATTATGAGCCAAACCTAACATTTGATTGGCAACAGTCTTACGACCACTACCTCAAGGAACTAGGCAACAAAGAAGCTAGAATTATTGTTGCTATCGATCCCAGTGGGGTTATTAATGGGTATCAATACAGTTATATGTCAACTCTTGACTATCTTGCACAAGATAATCGAGAATGCACGCTTGAAGCCCTATACGTAAAGCCCGAATACCGCAACAAAGGCATTGCCAAAGCCCTTGTTCAAGATGCTGAACAGTGGGCAATAACAAAGATGAAGGCAAGCCGCATTCGTGCAGGTATTTACACAGGCAATACGTCTTCAGAAATAGTACATATTAAAAACGGCTTCAACCCCTATTACACCGAATACATCAAATTAATCAATACGAGCGAGTAGCAACACGCATCGCTGGAATGCTCATAGATTGTGATGCGATGACTTCTTGAGAAAGTCTCCAAAATATTGTGTCAACATCTGCTTCACACTTACCGGTTATTTTTGCTATTCGCGCGCATACTTCTATTGCAGCCGACCTCATATCACGTTCAAACTGATAATTTGTAATTCTATTCACAAGTAGTTCACTACCTTGTGGCGTAAGCTCAATAATCCCGAGATGACACATAATTTGCGGCAGACGATAATCTGCCATCGCAGTCAGCCGCTCCTTTTTATAACCGAAGTGCACATTTGCATTCTTCGCCGCTTCACCAAGCCAAAGCAGAATAATTTGTAGTCTCTTGCTAAAATCGTCATCGAACAGTCTACTCTCGAGTAGTAGCTTGTAAACAGCCCCGACGCCACATCCTACTCGATACCAAACAATCTGGAAATCCAAAGGAATACCCACCAATTCTGCCGTCATGCGCAAAAAGTAGACATTCTAATTGTAAATTCTTGTTTTTAAAATTGAGCACCTAAAGCGTGAAACCATATATTCAATGTTGCCAACAGATTAATGTTAACAAATTCTCCTGTCTTGATCTTTTCGTGAATCTCATCTAGTGTAAGCCAGTTTGAGTCAATAAATTCATCGGAATCTTCTTGTAGTTTATGCTTGAAGAGATCTTCACATAGTACGATGTGCTGTTTTCTGTTAGATTTGCGATTATTAACATAAAAATAGCCTAGTTCTGTTGTTTTATGTGCGCTATAACCTGATTCTTCTGCGAGCTCACGAAGCGCCGCTTCTGTTACTGTCTCACCTTCTTCCATACTACCGCCAGGCAGCTGCCACATAATCTCATTTGGTGGGTAGCTGTATTCTTGCTGAATCAAAATTTTCTTATCTTTATTCACCGCTATCATAATGACAGAGTGAACACTTGTTGGCGCATGAAGAACATAAGTAGATTTTTTACCATTAGGTAGTTCTACAATATCTTCATCAACTTGGAGTAATGGATTATTGAGAATTCTTTTGCTTGAGAGCTGCTTCCATGGTTTTGCTTTTCCCATACCCGCTCTTTCGTTAGTTTGTTGTTACACGAACAAAACTGTTTTATGTTCATCAATAGCACCGGCCTACAAATACACCTAGGCGTGACACCTAGCAAACATAAATTCAATTTTTAAACTGTGACCAGTACGCTCTCGTCATTAAACACCTCCAAGCTACCGACCATCTTATTCACTACCGTAGGCACTGTGGCAATAACAGGCTGAAAGTCGTCAAGCTCACTGAGATTCACCCACTTGTAGCTACTATACTCATCACTAAGCGTAATATCTCCGGACACAAAAATAGCGAAGTAATGGGGCAGAACCATAGAATTACCATCTTTCTTAACATATAGCTCGTTATACGACAGATCAGGATTTATACGAAGCACCACCTGCCCTCCAACTTCTTCATCTTTTTCTCGTTTCAGCCCACCCATAAAGCCATCGTCGGTGGTTTCCATTTTTCCGCCAATAAATGAGTACGTTCCGTCGTAATCTGCTTCGCCCTTACGGCACGCGAGCAAGACGGATTTCATATCTGCACTAAAAACAACTATCTTCTGACAATACTGAAATAACAAACTACTGCTCATTCTCAACTCCTAGCGTATTAAGGAAGTAACTTTTCTGCGCAATCTGATCAACAGAAGTGACGATTGCGCTCATTTCTGCACCTGCTCCACCTTGCCATTTTACTGTATCACCTTTTTCGGCACCAATCATAGCCTGCACCATTGGTGAGGATATAGACACAGCCATAACATCCCCATCCTCTGGAATACCCGTCGGAGCCACGGCCATGATGTCAAAATGTGATTCTTCACCACCAATATTGAGACCAACCCGGCTTCCAACGGCTACTTCTCCGCTACCTTCGTCTGGGTAATCCAGCGCCTCGGCATTTGAAAGTCGATTAACTTCTATATACCGACGCTCGACCATATGTGCAGACAGAGCGGCGGCCTGTGAAGCTGGATCATCAAAAGCCCAATCACCACCGCTATTAGAAACAGCGTCACCGTACTCTAGGTTAGCGTCGCTGAGTTGCTTTCGAACTTTCGCGAGAGCTCCTCTCACAAAAAGTAGTTCGTGAGGTAACATTAACTCCTCTGTAGCTGGTAAGCCCTCTCGTCCTGTGCTACCCATTATCAACTCCTAACTTTACTGGTTGTTTTGCATGTGTACCATCAACATAAACGGTAATACCGATAAGGCCTTTTTCGTAGGCCAGTCTATAAATATCGGCAATGTGTTGTTTTGTTGTGCCACGAGGCATGTTAATCGTCTTAGAAATTGACTCGTCGATTACCGACTGTAATTCGGCGGCCATAAGAACATGATCTATTGGATCAATTTCTTGAGCGTTTGCATGAAGCCTACTTTCAGAACGAACACTCGCAAGTCGCTGACGAACTTTTTTGTTTGCTGCGGCAGTTATAAAGTGTGGCTCAATGCCAGGCGAAGCATCAACTATCCTACCACTACGCCCCGTTGGAGGTAGCGCCGTTGTCGTAGTGTTTCTTAATTGACCAGACTTCTTGATGCACAGTGCCAGATCTAGCCACTGAGAATAACTGATTGTTGCGTTCGGTTGAGATGCTCCTGCAAGATCCATCAGAAACGACTCGCTAGACAAATATCTGTTCTGCTCTTTTGGATCCCGGAACACTTCAGCAGAGCCACGAGATGCAGCGAGATCAAACGACGCTCTTTTAGAGTAATAATTAATTTGCTGAACAATATCACGCGCAAGTGATCGGGCTTTAACGGAATCGTAAGGAATACCGAGTAATGTAAGCGCGTCGGCTAGGCCACAAATACCTACTCCAATTTTTCGACGTTTCCGTAACAAGGCGCTATTGACGATATCGGTAGCGTGGGCCAGTGTAATATCAACGCAATCGTCGAGTGCTCGCACTAAGAGTCTCACAGATTCCCCTAGTCCAGTTGCATCTACTTCCTTTGTTTTGGTGTTTATAAATTGACCGAGATTAACGTATGCAAAATGACAAACCTCACCTTTGCTCAAGCCAACTTCGGCACAAGGAGAAACCGATTCATAAATACCAAGACCAGGGGTTGGGTTTCGCTCATTTAGTTTATCCATTCTGATAAGACCTGGGTCACCCGTATATAGTGCTGACTCGCAAATTAGATCAAATAGATCTGAAGCACGTTCGCAAGTACCGTCATTCATCACGAGATCACCGCCCATAGTCACAGCCTCAAAAAAGCTATCGTCAACATTCACAGACAAATTAAATTTCCACTCACCAGGAAAGTCGGCTTTGGCTCTGATAAATGACCGGATACCCGGGTGACGTACGCTCATGACAGCAATGTTTCCCACCGGCCTATCTTCACGGCCACTTTCAACGCCCTTTAGTGCCAGTTTGTTCATATCCAAAAGGAAACCGACTGGATCATTGTACTGATCGAGGTTATAGCCTGTACCCATTCCGTTTTGGTGTAGCCGGTTAACCTGACGACTAAGACTCGTGCTATGTCCACCGATTGGTACAACGCAAGCAGAAAGCATCTTATGCCCCGAGATTCCTGCGTTATTAAGTATTGGCGTACTAAAAACAACTTTTTGCTGATCAATTTGCTCCATTAGTCTATCTGCAAACACGGCAGACTCTCCGGGCTCTTGCTCGTACTCAACATCTGCATTGTATATTGTAGCTACAACTCTGTTTATCATGTCTCGCGGATTTTCGCCTTTTCCCAACACCCTGCCTTCGCGCAAGAGCTTTGCGGCAACCTCGGTTGGACTGAAAGTAGATCGCCTAGACACTTACCTGGCTCCGTTTTATGATTCTGTCAGCTATCTGCCTGCAACGCTCGATATCTGCGATTGGAATATCTCCATCGATTTCCATATCAACTTCCCGAAAAACTTCAGCCAAGCTTTGGTCGGTGTTAGCAAGCCCGTGCATATCGTTATCATCCATACGCCTGAATTCTTCTGCACTGCCGGCTTCCTCGCCCGCTCTTTGACGATACGTCATGCGGGCAAGTCTCACGGTATCTGCGGTGCGCACACCAACAACAAAACCTCCTAGATCTTTAATGTACTGAAGCTCACCTGGAACATAAAGACCTGTGATAATTCTTAGTTCGGCGTTTCCAGCCGTCTCTAACGCTCGCTCCACAAGAATTGTCGGCCCATCTGTACTACGCAAATAAGTTGCGACCTCCCTAACCCTATCTCTCGTAGGAACGCCTAAGCCGTTTTCTTTGATGTACCCTCGTGCCACATCTGATGTAGAGGCATGAACACCGCCGTGTTCAGTTGCTAAAAAATCACCCCACGTATCCTTACCGCTACACATACCCCCGACAAGTCCGATAATACTTTTCATATGTATGTTTATGTATACATTAAGTTATGTATGTTTGTCAATTACTTCTTTGCCTGTTTTAATTAGAGACATGAAAGTCCACTTTAGTGCATCTATTGAAAATATCACTTCTCGTATCGAGCTATACAGAACTATCCGACAAACCCTGGTGGATAACGGCGACGTACTAACTCGAGATTGGATCGACGACGCATTTGAACGTGCGTCAACGAAGACCAGATACAGCCAATCAGACGCAAAAGATATTGCCGCTGAGACAAGACGGTCAATTGAAAACTGCGATATAGCCATATTCGAATCGTCTGACCAGAGCTTTGGAGTGGGTTATCAAGCAGCATTAAGTATAAATCTTCAGAAACCGGTTCTCATACTGCTTGAAAAAAATGCAAGACCACTTGGTGTAATTGGCACTGGCCAAAACACGACAATTAAAAAGATCGCATACTACCATGACAAAGAAGAAATGCAGCAGATAATTAGGCAGTTCATCGACGACAACAGTGTTTTATTAAAGGACTTACGATTCAACATGCTACTCGATCGTGAGCTGCTCTATTTTGTGAATAACGAATCAATTAAAACGGGTTTGTCCAAATCACAGGTCATTCGTAGCCTGATAAAGGCAAAAATCGACAGCACTAATAATATTTGATCCGTAAGATCCTGGGAATAAAAATGGCAAAAATCGCAATAATTGAAGATGAACTCGCAATACGTAAAATGTATTCTTTAAAACTGCGCTTTGGCCAACATGAGATTTGCGAAGCTGGCGATGGCATTGAAGGCCTTGACGTGATTGAACGCGAAATGCCTGACTTGATACTACTTGATCTGAGAATGCCACGAATGACTGGCGATGAAATGCTTCGAGAACTGCGTAGTACTGAATGGGGCCAGTCTATACCAGTAATTATTCTCACGAATATTAGTAAAGACGAGGCGCCGCGTACGCTCTGGCACCTTGGTATTAGCGACTTTATTATTAAATCGAATTCTACACCTCAAAAAGTACTTGAGGCGGCCGAACGTGTGCTAGCTGGACAGATGGCAGATAACAGCAAATAGATAGCAGATTATAGCTGCATTTTGTTCTGAAACTATTTGCTACTCGTTCTTGCCCGTTTCCTACACCCCTTGCATCAAGCAAGCTTTTTAATTAGCATAGAGGCAGCAACTACGAAAGAGGGTAACTAATTATGAGTTCTATAAAAGTCGCGATTGTTGAAGATGATATTGCCATATCGCAGATGTATCGACTTAAGTTTGAATCCGAAGGGTACGAGGTTCAAACTGCAGATAATGGCCTGCTTGGCCTAGAGCTAGTAGAAATATTTAAACCAGATATTATTTTACTTGACCTTATGATGCCCGAAATGACTGGCGACGAAATGCTAGCGGAGCTTCGTAAGAAACCTTGGGGTAAAACAGTTACTGTTATTGTGCTTACTAACATGGGTGAAGAAGAGGCGCCGAAATCTCTGAAAGAGCTTGATGTGCATTCGTTTATTGTTAAGGCGGAGATGACACCCCGACAGGTAGCGGAAATAGTTAAATTAGCTCTCCAGAGCTAATTTAGATCTTAGAACTAAGCTCTAAGATCTATTCCCACGGCTAGCTTAGCTGCCTTCATAACATTTTCGAATAGCGCACAGACGGTGAGCGGGCCGACACCGCCCCTTCTTGGGGTAATTTTGAGGTCGTCTCGTTCATATACATCTGCGGCAAGATCGCCAACCGGGCGGCCGGCTTCCATGGCCACGCCGGCATCTACTACGACACATTTGCGTGGAATCATTTTGCTTGTTAACACGCCCGGACGACCAGTCGCAGTCACAATTATCTCGGCAACAGCTACCGCAGTCGTCACATCATCAGACTCATCGAGTGCGACTACGTCAACGTTTGAGGCCCTGAGCATTCGCTCGAGTGGCTCACCTACGAGCTTACCTCTGCCAAGTATTACTACTTTTTTGCCTTTAAGATCTACGCCATAACCAGCCAGCAGCCAGAGAATGGCCGTTGGTGTTGCTGGGTCAAATGCAGCGTTTTTACCGAGTGCATCGACATCTTTTTCTGGGACTACAGCGTTCACTATCTCATCAGTCTGAGAAGGATCTTCAAGTGGTAGTTGAACGATAATTCCATGAACCGATTCGTCTCTATTGAGTTCTTCTATGGTTTTAATGGCATCCGCTTGTTTCACCCGGTGAATATCTACCTCAACTAAGGTATCTTCACCATATTGCTTCTTTAGGCGCATATAAATTTCTATGACTGGATTTTCAACGGTTAGTACAATGGCAAGTTTTGGCTGCACTGAATACGCCTGACGAAGACCACGGACTGCCTTTGCCTGGCGCTCTTTAATAAATTCCGCAAGTTCTGAGCCATTTAGTTCTTTCACTCGACCATCTTAACAGAGGTACAGAGAAAAAACCACAAAGAAAGAAACAAAACAGGAGCCGTCTATATTTGGCTCCTGTTGGATCATCTACCTTTGCAGTAAACGAAATTATTGAATTGGCTGAACTGGAGGCTGTGGTGGCTGCTGAGGCATCTGCGGTGGTTGCGGTGGAACAACTGGCGCCTGGCGGCCCTCAGGACCAACAGCACCTTGATACGTAGCACTACCGAAGGCTAGCATTGGATAGCCAACAACCGGGACGAATGCCAGTAGGAGTCCGTACCCCGTGTCTCTTCCGAATGACTTTGCCATATCAAAACTCGCGATAACTGTAGTTATGATTGAGGCAAAACTTCCAATAACTGGAATAAACGTCAGGAAAGCCCACCAACCTGGACGACCAGCAACTTCGAAGAACACATACGTGTTATAAATTGGTATCCATCCAGCCCATGCATCTTGGCGACCAGCCTTCTTAAATATCTTTGTATAGCAAACAGCGAAAAAGATATAGGCTAAGACTACAGCTACCAATATGAACAACAGTATACCGAACCCAAACGCTGCCGCAGCAGGATCAGGCGTGCTAGTTGAATAACTATAGTCGTAATTGTAAGACGACTGTGCAAACTTTGATATTAGTTCTATCATTTGAACCCCCTTATGTTGTGTATGTTCCATACTATAGCTTTGTGTGTTACAAAAAACAACAGGCTGATTCGGTGGTTAGTGGATATTTGATATTCTCATTGTAAAGAGGGGTGGGGTTTGTCAAGTGGTTGTGACGTGGTGCTGTCTGTGTGTCTTGCCTGCACTCCATAGCTTCAGCGAAGGAGTGTTATCCCGTACTTACTAATCCTCAAAAAAGAAGACTATGAATTATATGACGAGCGTAGCAAAGCTCTATACGGGGTTTAGTCATAATACCTCGCCCCGCGAGATAACTAGTCCACCCATTCAACCAAACCCGAACCCCGGAGTCTTGTTTTTGTTGAATCAAGAAAAGACTTGCCCGAATCAGTAACTAAAGAAGTTATGAGGGATGCTTGTCATCGTCTTTTCGCAACAAAAACAAGACGGAGGGGTCTCGAGGCTTGGGTGCTATGGGTGTGCTTTTATCTTACTTTTGGCGGCAAAAGTGAGGAGAAAGAGAAGAAGCTGGTTGGGAGAGATGGAGGTTAAGAGAAGCTTAGGACGTAGAGACGGGAAGCTGACGTGTTGTGGACTGGATTCCTGCCTTCGCAGGAATGACAAGACAGGGGCTTGATGATTACTGATTGGATCCTGAATCTAGTTCAGGATGACACCAGGAAAAGGATTTATTTAC
>CAYNKQ010000020.1:0-15605 GCA_964397855.1 uncultured Candidatus Saccharibacteria bacterium
ACTGATTGGATCCTGAATCTAGTTCAGGATGACACCAGGAAAAGGATTTATTTACGAACTGGATCTGCCGTGGTGGATGAGAGATCAAAGAAATCGATAGTTTTACAACCAAACCCCCGGACGGCGTTTGCGTTCGACTGCCACCGAGCACTCAGGATGACTGGGGCAGAATTCCATGATTCGCGTTAGTACTACTTGCCGATCTGTTAGTTCTGCTTCATACTTGCCCTTATGCAAATAGCAATCTTAGGCAGACAAGCGGGAATTTCAATCGCAGAACTTGAAGCACTCTTTGGCGCCGAAAATATTACTGCTGTCGAAAACCACGCCGCTCTCATAAAATCGGATTCCCCTCTTCCTCAAGCTCGCCTTGGTGGTACCATGAAGAGTGCGGTGGTTTTAAAAAGACTTGAAAACACCGAACTCATAGGCGCATTCAACTACTTGCAAGAATTCCTGCCTGAACACTTTATGTATCTACCAAAGGGGAAACTTCAGTTCGGAGTTAGTGTATATGGGTTTAAAGCTCAACGTGATTGGCTCTTAAAACGCATGTTATCGCTCAAAAAAGTAATCAAGAAAACGGGACAGAGCGTTCGTATTATTGAAAACAAATCAGAAGCCCTAGAAAGCGCCCAAATCCTTTACAATAAACTTACTTCGGAGCTTGGCTGTGAGCTACTACTTATTGCAGACGGCAAGGATATTATTGTTGCCCAGACAACTGCCGTGCAAGATATCGATGACTATTCAAAACGTGACTTTGGCCGCCCACTGCGCGACGCATATGTTGGAATGCTTCCGCCAAAGCTTGCCCAGATCATGATCAATTTGGCGGTACGCGCACCGATGGTAGATAGTGGCAAACAGCAGGTAGATAAAATCGAGACCAAAACCTGCATCCTAGACCCCTTTTGCGGTACAGGAGTGGTTCTACAAGAGGCCCTTCTCATGGGATACAACGCATACGGCACGGATCTTGCGGAAAAAATGATCGACTACAGCAAAGGTAATCTGTTCTGGCTTCAAGAAAACTATCCTAAAATTGGTCAGTTTACGGTAGAACTCGGTGATGCTATGAAATTTAAATGGCAACCACAGTTCGACTCAGTTGTTTGCGAAGTGTATCTTGGCAGGCCGCTCAGTGGCCTACCCGAGCGTGCCAAACTCAATGAAATCATGCACGAATCCAACATGATCACCGAAGGCTTCTTAAAAAATATTGCAAAACAAATCCCCAAAGGCACCCGCCTCAGTCTTGCGCTACCAGCCTGGCACCTTGGCGGTGGTTCGTTTGCACATCTAAAAGTGCTTGACCATCTGGCAGATTTGGGTTACAATCGTTTAGAATTTGCGCACGTAAAAAAATCTGAGCTTATTTACCACAGAACAGATCAGATCGTCGCTAGAGAATTAACTATTTTGGAGAAAAACTAAGTATGTCACATGTAAAAGCTGGTGGAACAAGTAAAAACCTCAAAGACTCCCAGGGTCAACGACGTGGCGTTAAGCGCTTTGGCGGTCAAAAAGTTCGCGAAGGTGAAGTTATTGTCCGACAAGTCGGCATGACGAAACGACCTGGTGAAGGTACATTTGCAAGCAAGAACTTCACTATCCACGCAGCAAAAGACGGCGTTGTTTCTTTCTCAAAACGCCGGGTCCGCACTTTTACTGGTCGCTCTGTTCCTCGCGTTGAAGTTATTGTTTCTTAGATTCTACTTTGCACCATTAATTAAAACGAGCCAATCATATGGCTCGTTTTAATTATACAACATCATTAACGTATGTCTTGAGCGTGAATCTCTATGATTGCAGCCAACTTTACCATCTGTTGGCAATTCTGAGTCAGATCTCCATCAATAGCAGCTTTTACCGACAATACATCACCACCATTAATGCCCTGAACGCCTCGACTCAATTGATATTCTAGATTTTCACGAATATTCTGCAAAGTTCTTTGAATCATATTCCCCGCCACAACATTGTTTGCATGTCGTGCAAAGTCTACTATATCCTTAATATCAGACTGGCGAGAACGCCACTGCTTCCCACCTGACTGCACATATCGTTCATCGATCGCCTCTTTAATTTGCGCAGCTGTTGCGCCCGAACGCGCAAGTTCACCAAGCTCTTCAACCATTTCTTCAACCTGAGCCTCACTCGGTACTCCGCTAACCAGTGGGCTCACGACTCTCTGTACGCGCTCGTCTGCCTCAATCTCAGTAAAGTCTAGCTTATGGCCGGCTTGACCAAGCTCACCTTGGCCCAAAGTCGCGACAACATCAGCCTCCACCTCCTGAAGAGCTATGCCAAACCTGAATCTATTAGCGAGCTGTCCGATCTCTTCATAGTCCTGATACTCCACAGCGGTCGCTAGAAGGCTCAAGCCCTGACTAAGCGTCTCGAGCTGCTCAACAGCATTACGACCTGCAGTAGTCACCTTCGGGGGAATTTCGGATAGCTCCTGAAGCTTAGGAACAATCAACTCTTCCCATGTTTCATCCGTTACCTGAGAAACGCGGAGCTCCTGCCACGCTCTACTAATAGCACTAAGCTCGCGCCTAAGATCTGGATCGGATTCAGGGTTTGACATAGCAGTTGTGAATGCTTCGGGGCTCTTGAATGCCTCACCAAGAGTCAGCCTGGGTGGCTCCTCAATAATTTGCTCCACTTCATTAACAGGAGCTTCTTCCTGGTCCACGTCTCCAGAGAACCGTGATAATGACGATTGATAACCCTCAACTGCTTCGGACCCTAAAAAATGTACCAGTATGGCATCGAATCGCTCTCGCTCCATTACCTCAATTGCTGTGCCATTCTCTTCACCACTCATGTTAAAACCCGCAAGCACGTGCGTACCGCTGGAGAGCTTATCCGCTACTTCTGAAGGTAGACCACTTAGTAAAGCTTCGTTTCTAGATACTGCATCTGCAGATTCTACAAGTTTGTCCAGTAGACCAGTATCGCTAACATCAAAAGGATCTTTGGCGGCTTTGCCCTCTTCGTTAACGACAGCATACCGAAACTGCTCTGCTACGGCCCCATCTGGTATATTTGGTGGTAGTTCTGACATATTTTGTTTTCTTGTTTACAGTTATAAATATAGCATAAGCTTGTTAAAATGTCAATTAGAAGTTAGAATCTACGTCTCTAAGCAAAATCTTTTATTCTTTCAATCTTGCAAGTCGGCGCGCCTCTACTAGCTCTGTCCCCACCCGAGAAGTTCGGCGCCTAGTAGACATAAGGGAATTCATTGATTCGGGATTAATTGGATCGATGTACTCATCCAGACGTGCATTCATCTCGTCCTCTGCCCCATCGGCATACACGGAATCTACGAGCTCCTGCACCACACCATCATAACCCCTCATATAGGTGTCCGCACTTCGTATGATTGCGCTTGATTGCTCTCTGATGTAATTGCGTGGGTATGCCCCAACAATCTTCACAAGCTTGTCTAGCCCTAAGTTTACGGCAAGATCGGCGTAAATCTCATCATTCCAACCACCCTTTACTCGAGATTCAAGTGTCTGAGTAATGTCATATCCTGTCACTAAACGTATGTCTTGGAAAAATACCTTAATGTCACGGTAACCAACTTTATCTCCGCTAAACAACTCGGCTCGGCGCTCTTCAATGCCTATGCCCATCTGGTTTTCAAGAGTTGTCATACCCTGTGTGTGAACATATTCATGCTCCAGCAGCGCAATATCGTCTCCGGCACCGCCATCCTCTTTGTAATCTTTTGTTCGTAATTCATCTTGGTCGTAGGCAATTAACTCAGCTGTATCAGCCGCAACGCAAAGGTACTTCTTCTCACCAATTGTCTCAACAAATGCTGGCGAAGAAAATTCTTTACCATACTCTGTTATGAACTTCTTTCTTCGATCGATAAACCCACGCTTCCATGCCTCGCTCGCCTCAACATCCCCCGCCACTATATCGTGCTCTTTATGGTAGGCAGCCTTTTGGGCATCGGTCATTTGATCAAAATCTTCGCCATTTGGCCAATTAAGTTCAGGGGAAAGCCCATACATTAGGTCATCACTAGGAATCGACAGCACAAGTAGCTCGTAGGGGTCTTCGTTTTCAGGTGTCACACCGAGCCTAGAGCGCACTTTGTCGAGCAACCCTTCATCCTCTATCTTTTTTGTTAGCGCCGATGTTAGTTCTTCGGATTTATACCTATGCAGCAACGCCTCCTTGGCAGCCTCGCTAACAGGACCTTCTGCCTCAACCCGAGCGCTGTCAGCCAACTCTTTGAAGTCACTCGTGTGGTTCATTGCTACAAGCATGGTGGCATCCGCAATATATTCATACGCCGAAGGGTCGTTCAGCGGTGTCTTGCCTGCTCGCTCTAAATTCACCAAATTCTGCGCTATGCTTGCTAAAATCAATGTGTTTGCACTGCCATTTGCTCCTTCGAAGAAACTAGGCATAATACCAAATTCAGAAATTAATGTGTCGACCGACTCACTTAGTTCAGGGCTTTTAAGCTCAGTTAACTCCGGAAACTGACCAGCAACTCGCTCCAGCTGTTCTGATGCGGTCGAAGTCTGTTCATCTGTGTATACCGATAGTTCGCCCATGTGTTTGTTTTCTATTTACGCATATAAATATACCATATGATTGTTAGAATGTCAATTAAATACACTAGGAATCTTTACTTGATACTGGCGTAGTGTCAGCCTGAGAAAGCTCTCTTGCAGTACGCGCTGAGTCGATGCGCTGCTTTACTCGGGCCAGTGGTGATATAACCCCTGAAACCGCCATAGCAAGCGCAACCATGGCGACGTCTTCCGCTGTCGCAAGAGTCTCGAGCATCCGATCAGGTAACCGAATCTTATCCATAATTTAGTATTATACTATATTTATGCTTTTATGCCAAGATGGAAGCGAATTCGTTCGATAACGTCAGCGATGACAACCTGGGATTTAACCAGATAATCGTCTACACCTAGAGTCTCTGCTCGTTCTTTGTCTTTTGGCTGAGAAAGTGCGGTGAGCATAATGATTCGCATGTTTGCAGTTTCAGGGGTATTTCTTAAAATATCCAGTACATCAAAGCCACTAATTTTTGGCATCATGGCATCAAGCAAGACAAGATCTGGGCGATATTTTACTGCTGCCGAGAGTGCGTCTTCTCCATTTGCAACGTGTTCTACTGCAAAATCTTCGGCCTGAAGTCGCATCATGTACATCTGCGCAAGCGCTTCGTCATCTTCTACTAATAGGATTTTGTGTTGAGAACTCATAATTACCTTTGTTTACTATACCATTACCGCTTTATACTACCTGTTTTGACATTCTTTTTCAATGCATCAACAAAGCCAACAAACAGTGGCTGCGGACGATTTGGCCGCGAGGTAAACTCTGGGTGCGCTTGGGTTGCTACAAAAAATGGGTGCGTGGGTGATTCAATAAATTCTACGAGTTTTCCGTCTGGAGATTCGCCGCTCACCACTACACCCCCTTTGTTGATCGAAGATTCGTAACTACGATTAACCTCATATCTGTGTCTGTGTCGCTCGGTAGCGGTAGCAGCCCCATACAGTTTGGCCGTTAGCGAACCTTTCTCCAGCTTAGCCTTATAATTACCGAGCCTCATGGTACCGCCTGTTGCTTCTTTACCCTTCTGGTCTGACATGATGTAGATTACGGGCTCAGTAGTTTTGGGAACAACTTCTGCGCTCGCAGCTTTGGCTATTCCACCGCGTCGAGCTGCCGCAATAACCGCCACCTGCAACCCAAGACAGATACCAAGATATGGTTTGCCAGATTCAAGACTAAACTGCGCTGCGCGCGTCATACCTTCTACGCCGCGAGAACCAAATCCGCCCGGCACCAGTATTCCGTCAAACTGCTCAAGGGCTTTTGTGCCACTTTTTTCAATACTAACTGCATCAACCCAGGTGTATTGTATGTCTATGCCGTGCTGCCATGCAGCAGATCTGAGAGCTTCTACAACTGAAAAATACGTGTCTTCATTATCAAGATATTTAGCAACGATTCCAACTGAAACCGATTGTTTTTTTACTTTTGTAACTGATGAAACTAGCTTTTTCCATTCCTTCATATCAGCCTGGCGATGTTTCATGTCGAAGTGTTTCAGAATGTAATCGCCTATTCCCTGTTCTTCCAATGAAAGCGGAACCTGGTATACAGTTGACGCATTTGGAAGTAGTGCAATCGCCTCTGGCTCAACGCCGCTGAACAGGCTGAGCTTATCTTTCACGCTAATCGGTGGAGCGGTTTCTGCGCGCGCAGCCAAAATATTTGGTACGATCCCCGAATTGCGAAGATCTTTAACCGCATTTTGGGCCGGTTTTGTTTTAAATTCCTTACTGGCGCCTAAGAACGGTAGGTACACGACGTGCAGATAAGCACAATTCTTTAAGCCTTGGCGAAATCCAAGCTCGCGGATGGTTTCTATCCAGGCCTGACCTTCAATATCGCCAACAGTGCCACCAACTTCTACAATGTGGATATCGTAACCCTTGGCAGCCTCTGTAATATGGTCCTGCATAGCTTGTATGACGTGTGGCACGATCTGTACCGTCTTACCAAGATACTTGCCAGCACGCTCAGCCTCTATTACTTCTCGTAGCACCCTTCCACTCATTACCGAACTACGCTGTGTAAGCTCAACGTCTAGAAAACGTTCGTAGTGACCCAAATCGAGATCAGTCTCTGCGCCGTCTTTTGTTACAAAACATTCACCGTGCTCTGAAGGATTCAAGGTTCCAGCGTCAACATTAAGGTATTGATCGCACTTTTGAATATTAACTTTAAGTCCTCTGGCTTCTAAAATATTACCGACCGAAGCCGCAGTGATCCCCTTGCCCACACCAGAAAGTACACCACCTGTTACAAATATATATTTTGGTTGTTTGCTCACTCTGATCTCCATTCGACAGTAGCTGTCATTCCTGCGCAGGCAGGAATCTTTAAAGTACTAAGTCCCCGCCTGCGCGAGGATAACGAAACGCACCAAATATCAGAAGAGGCGGCTGATGCCGCCTCTTTCTGGGGTGATTGCCAAGTGGTCTTTATAGACTGGTTACAAATTAAAAAAATTCTAGCCACTACTAATTCCACTCAGATCTCCACTTAATGTACTTATGCTACCAAAAACATGAGCAGTAATGCAAGCACTATACAAATCCACAACGTTTGCCTATACTGACTGCCAATGAGCGCCGAGAATGAAACACTACGTATTGGGTTGGTTTCTGACACTAGTCTTGATGGCAACCACGGAGTTGGCACATATGTTCGTGACGTAGGCGGTTGGCTGAGCGAACAAGGACACCAAGTACACTACATTGTTGGACCAACAGACGATCAGCCGCTAGATGGCATCACCCACCAACCCGCCTCGCGCAACCATGGAGTCACCTTCAACGGAAATCGTCTCTTAATACCGTCTTCACTGAGCGTATCAGATTCACAGAATCTTTTAAGCGAGCTAGGCCTCGATGTTTTGCATATTCAAATGCCATACGCCCCGTGGTTTGCCGGGCGGCTCGTCGCTGCCGCAACAACCGAACAGATTATAGGAACATTCCATATTCTGCCATTCGATAAAAAAGCACGACTTGGTGCTTGGGCAGTTGGCCGAACTCAGCAAGGTACACTACAAAAGTTTAATTCAATCGTCGCACCTTCTACAGCAGCCGCTCAATTTGCACATTGGGGATACAAGGTATCTCCAGAGGTTATAGGCAATCCAGTCGACACAAAGTTCTACCGAGATGCCCAGCCTCTACTCGAGTATGCAGATGACCATCTTAACATCGTCTATATTGGCAGACTTGTCGAACGAAAAGGAGTTCAACATGCAATCAGCTCACTCCAGTTAATAGCTGACGATCCTAGAACAACACGACATATTCGCTTTATCATTGGGGGTTCGGGGAAATTACTGAGTGATCTACAAAAGCAAGCAAAGCAGCTAGAAGGTAGCAATGTGGAGATCGTTTTTGAGACCGAGGTTGACAATGAGCGAAAGAGAAGACTGCTCAAATCTGCCGATATCGCGCTCTACCCAGCTACAAGCGGTGAGAGTTTTGGGATTGTTTTAACAGAGGCTATGGCAGCAGAACATCCAATCGTATTAGCTGGCAATAACCCTGGTTATCAATCTGTTTTAGGTGACTCCTTTGAAGAAATTGGCCTAGCCGCAACATTTGATCCGACAAATCACAATTCTATGGCAGCCTTAATTGGAAAATACTGTCGTAGCAGGTCGGCCCGCGAGCAACTTCGAGCACACCAGTCCAGTCAAGTTGGCCAGTATGACATCAACGTCATAGGGTCTAAGCTTCTGGAACGCTACCAAAAATAACTGCCCTGCCACACAGAACACCCTCATTATAAGCCGAGCAAAGCTCGCCAGCTTCCCCACCCATTCAACCAAACCCGAACCCCGGAAGCTCCTTTCTGACGAATCAAGGAAGGACTTGCCCGAACCCATAATCTAGAGAGTAGTGAGAGATGCTTGTCATCGTCCTGACGCGACAGAAACAAGCTGGAGGGGTATCGAGGCTTGGGTGTTATGGGTGTGCTTTTATCTTACTTTTGGCGGCAAAAGTGAGGAGAAAAAGAGGAAAGCAGGATACTTGCTTGGAGAGCTGGGGGGTGGAGATGATTTGTTGTGGACTGGATCTGCTGGGGCGGATGACGGACCAAGAGACAGGCAACCTAAATCCTTCTACCGCGGTCAGGATGGCATTACAAAACTATGTTACTTTAACTCAGAAACAGCGTGGTCTTTTTGTGGGTCACGATTAGCATTGAAGTCTTCCGCGGTAAGCTTTACTTCAATATCTGGCTTAATTCCCTCTTTGTTGACGTTAACACCCTTAGGGGTAAACCAGTGAGCTACAGTAACCTTGAGTTTGCCGCCATTCGGCAGATCAATTAGCTCCTGCACGCTACCTTTACCAAATGTTTTTTCACCCACTAATTTTGCCACACCGTGATCGTGAAGCGCACCCGCGAGTATTTCGCTAGCACTGGCACTACCACCATTGATAAGCATCGTGGTCGGGATGCCTGCAAGCGGAGGGTTGTTGCCAGTTTTGAGTGAAGAAGTAGTCTTGCCACCTTGTCGTTCTTCGACAACCACCTTATTGTCTAGCCAAAGTCCCGCAACCTTTACAGAAGAATCAAGCAGTCCACCACCGTTGTTACGAACGTCGACTATCACGCCTTTGACATTCTTCGACTTGAAGTCTATGGCTGCCCTACTGGCCAGCTCTGCAGTATCATCACTAAAGCGTGTAATCTGAAGGTAGCCAATATTGCCATCTAAAATCTCGCTTTTCACACTTGGTACCGTAATTTGAGAGCGCACTATTTTAAGCTCAAGTGCTGTACCATCCCGAACAAGGCCAAGCTTCACTTCTTTACCAGCTTCACCGCGAATCTTATTTACTGCTGCGTCCACACTGAGGCCAGTAGTATCTTGATCGTCGATTTTTGCAATAATATCACCTGCACGAACACCAGCTTTGGCTGCAGGCGAATCTACTACTGGAGCAATCACTATTAACTTATCATCCTTCTTGCCAAGTTCAGCGCCAATACCAGTAAACGTGCCGTTGAGGTCACTTTCAAACTCACTAGCCTCTGAAGCACTAAGGAATGTCGTATACGGATCACCGGCGGCATCCACCAGACCTCTTTGCATACCGTCCTGTAGTTTCTGTGTGTCTAGTTTCCCGTCAAACTTAGCCTTCAGCAGGTCATATACCTTTTCTACAGAATCAAAGTCTAAATTCTGGCTCAGTGCCTGGTTACCTTTATTTGTATATGGTGCAAAAAAGTAATCACCTAGAGTTGGTAATCTGTTGCCGGCTACAAACGCGATTACAACTGCTACCAGCAAGACCCCCACCGATATTCTTTTTTGGTTCTTAGGACGTTCTTCCAATGTACTCTCTCTTTCATTCATGCTCTAAAAATTGTACCATGGAACTAATGTTAAAAAGTGAAGATTATTCGTGGGAGAAGCTCACCCGGGGGCAGTTCGACAAACTGCAAAAAACCTTGCGGCCAGCTGTTGTACCTCTTGAACAGAGTCCTGTCTGGGGCAAGTTTAACGACAAAGTTAAGGATAGATCATTCTTAGGCAGTTTTAGTTATAGTGACGCTTCCGGAAAACTAATGGCAATCGCCAGCGCTACGCTCTACCACGAACGTGGCAGAAACTGGATCTGGATTAAGCACGGGCCACTATTCACGGAGTCCCCGAACAAGAACATTGTTCAAAATTTGTGTTCAGCTCTTAAAAAACAATTCCGCGACCAAAACGTACTTTTCATTCGTCTCTCCTCACCCCTCAAAGTGAACCAACTACACCTTCCTTTCGAACACACCATGTACGACGAAACGGTAGTAGTTGAACTTGAACAAACCGAAGACGAGATCCTGTCTGATATGAGCCAAAGTGGACGGCAAGGTATTCGCAGATCAACCAAAGCTGGTATCAAAGTTATAGAAGTCACCCAAGAGCGCGTGCAGATGTTTGCAGAAAAGTGCTACCCTATTCTTAAAGAGACTGGTCGGCGTGATGGTTTTGGTATTCATCCACTCAAACTCTACACTTCTATGTTGAAGGAACTCCCAGAGATCTCTCGCCTCTACGTTGCATCGTGCGAGGGTGTTGTTGAAGCTTGGGCAATAACAACCGAGTACAGCGGCCAGGCAATGTATTACTACGGTGGCAGCAGCGCGAAAGCGCGCAATACGTATGCAGCCTACGCACTACACTGGGAAATAATAAAGGTCATGAGAGCACGTGGTAATAAAACCTATGATTTTATGGGTATTGCAGGAAAAAACTACTCTGGGCTTAAGAATGTAACTCAGTTTAAAATTAAGTTCTCGAAGAACATTGTGACCATACCCCTCACCTACGATCTGCCCCTTCGGCCAGTAAAATATCATGCTTTTTCTGTAGCGATCAGAGCCAAACGTAGACTAAAAAGATAGTAAACAGTAGATAGCAGAGAAACTACTTTATAGCTATTTGCTAATATCCGTCTTATGGGAAGTGAATAAATTGTAGGCCAGAGGCACTAATCCACATTTCTGAATATTCACCTCGAACCGAGTAGTTGTACTGACTAACATAAATCTGGTTACCACTAACCGCCTCTACATACATAACATGACCGTAGTATCCAGACATCGAAACGGCCACGTCGCCAACTCTTGGGTTGCCGTCAACAGGAATACCTGCAGCCCGGGCGTTTGCGGGCCACTGATTAGCATTCCCGCGACCACCCCAGTACGGCATATTTCTGCCCGACTGATAAACCTTCCAGGCCGTATAACTAACGCACTCGCGGTTATACATGCCCCAACTATCTACAAGTGAATCTTGAGGTGCATTTGCCCATTTTGAAGGATATCCACCTTTTGATGGATCACCGGCAATTGCCTTGCCGCCTAGTGCAGCATTGGCGGCTCGTTGCTGTGCACGAAGTTTTGAAATTTCTTGACTCTGATTCTTGATTTGCGCGTCAAAAGTGGCTTTGTCTTGGTTGACAGATGAAAGCTTTGCACTAGCTTCCGCGTTCTTCTGATCAAGAGATCCGCGAAGTGATTTTTGTTCGTCGAGAATTTTGGTGACTTCTTTTTTCTGAGAATCAAGTTGCTGCTTAAGTCGTTCTATTTCATCCATAGTCGTGCTGATACTGTCTTTAATACGGTCACGATATTCTTGTTTGTCGACAAAATCACCAAGGTTTTTACTACTAGCAATCATTTCGAGGGGTGAGATATCGCCTTCTATATACATAGAGCGAATATTGGCGGAGAGGAGTTCTTTTTGTTCTTCAATCTTTTTCTGAGCCGCATCAATCTGGGTGGTAAGCTCTGTCTGACGCGCAGTGTTGACGTCTATTTGAGCTTGGATCGAAGCAATCTGGGTGGCCAAAGCGTCGATTTCACCTTGAATTCCTTGAGCTTGTTGACCAAGTGCACTAGATAGACCCTGGTTTTGTGAACGCTGCTGCTCAAGAGCTTTGATTTGTTCTTCAAACTGATCAGCATAGGCTCCAACAGGGGTAAGAATACTTGAAACTACAACTGCTGCTGCCGCGAGTAGTGGAGTTAATTTGGGGACATTCTTCTTACCGTGGTTTGTGTGGTGGACCATAGTTACATTTAGATTAGCATAAGCATCATGTGGGGTCAAATATGCCCAGTCATAAGCACAACGTTCTTTCAGCTAATACTTTTTAGCAGTTACGCGCTTCCATATGTGCGTAAATCGACAGGAGTCCATCACCATGCTGAATCATTGCCATGCAGCCAAAATGCCAGTACCCAACAAGCTGTTCGGACCATCCTTTATACAAAATCCCATCTTCAACTGCCCTTATAGGTGTTCCTGCCGAGGCCCCGTAATCCACTCCATCATGCCCGCCAGCCCCATAACCGTACTGCCATGGATTTTCACCAAATTCTTGTGTGATCGGAGCATTCAGTGGAGCCGACCAACGACCACCAAGATAATTACGAGGATTCACTGCCTTACCATTGATTTGAGCCCGTAAATGGAGATGTGCACCAAATGAGTTGCCTGTATTGCCAACTGTTCCAATAATTGCTCCCCTGCTGACATCTCCGGAACTCGGCAGATTCTTCACATTAACGCGTGAAAGCGCAGCTTGCATTGCCTGTATTTCTGCCTGTAGTTTAGTGATGTCGCCCTGCTTTGCACGGACCTGGGCATCAAAGGTAGCCTTATCTTGATTGACAGATTGAAGTTTCGTATTTGCGTCTGCATTCTTCTGATCAAGAGATCCGCGAAGTGATTTTTGTTCGTCGAGAATTTTGGTGACTTCTTTTTTCTGGGAATCAAGCTGATTTTTTAATAACTCAATCTCTGTCATGGTTTTACCGATACTGTCTTTAATACGATCACGATATTCTTGTTTGTCGACAAAATCACCCAAATTCTTGCTGCTTGCTATCATTTCGAGCGGTGAGATGTCGCCTTCTATATACATAGAGCGAATGTTGGCGGAGAGGAGTTCTCGCTGCAATGTTAACTTTTTTTGAGCAACCTCAATTTCTTTAGTAATCTGGTTCTGTTTCGCGGTATTGGTATCAATTTGCGATTGGATGGATGCAATCTGGTCTTGCAGTACGTTAATTTCACCTTGAATTCCTTGAGCTTGCTGACCAAGCGCACCAGCGTTAGCACCGGCCGCTTCACTCTCGCGCTTTTTCTGCTGAATCTCTTGCTGAATCTCGTTAACTGAGCGTGCATATGCGCGCATCGAACCGCCCAATACAAACACACTCACAAGTGCCACACCCAGAAGGTATTTATAGCGCACTGAAGTATTTACAGAGGTGTTCTTCATCTACATTTAGATTAACATAAGCAATTTCTCAAACCAAACCACTGAGTTAAACAATCAACACACATCGACATCGTCAGCCGAACTGAGAGTCCAATCATAACCTTCACCCTGCGAGACAGCTCCCCCACCTATTCAACCAAGAGCCGAAACACCGGAGGCTGCTTTTTCTTGAGTCAAGGAATGACTTGCCTGAACTAATAGACATATAGCTGTAAAGGATGCTTGGCATTGTCACAACGCAAGAAAAGGAGTTGGAGGGGTATCGAGTCTTGGGTATTATGGGCGTAGGCTCTGTCCCTTCAAGCGGCAAAAGTAGAAAGGAAAAATATAAAGGAGACGCCGTTATTTAGCAGTCTTGAGCTTGAGGTGCTTCCTAATCGCAAGATAGGACGAGAATGCACCAATCACCACACCAATCAAAATAGTCACCGGGACTAGAATGAATATCCACGTATTAAACTGGCTTACGGCCGGACTAATTTCTTCAACGTAGTCACCCAGCTTTGGCGCCTGGCCTATCACAAGTGCATAGAAGAACACTGATGCCAAAATACCAGCAATCGCCCCATAAATTGAAGCCTCCACCAAGAACGGACCCCTGATGTACCATTTACTCGCACCAATCAATTGCATGATTTCAATTTCGTCTTTTCGGTTGAATATTGTCATACGAATAGTATTTAGAATGACAAGGATCGAGATTGAACCAAAAATAATACTCGCTACCAGCCCCCCATTGCGAAGAAACTTAGCAATGTTACCAAGTCGGTCCACGGCAGTTCGCTTTGCGTCGTCTTTGTATGAGTCTTTGTCTACAATAGCTTTATACTTTTCTTGCCGAGTCACTTCAACTACGTTCTGAAGTTTGGCAGTATCGATAGTTTTTACCCGAATACTAGCTGGGAAGGCATCTGTTGCCTGAGCTATGGCCTGTAACGTCTTAATGTCATCTTTGTTCTGTTCTTCAAAACTTGTACGTGCGTCTTCTTTAGATATGTAGGTGACTTCCCTAACCTCTAGGCTAGAATCGTTTCGAAGCGCGTTCGAAACTTGATCGATCTGGTCTTTGGTAGCTTCATTTTTAAAGAATATGGAGACGTCAATTTTATCTTCAAAGGCTGTCACCGTACTGTTTAAGGTATAGCTTGCAAATAATGTCACTAGAATACAACCAAGCGTAATGGTCATCACAACAGTAGCGGCAACCGACAGCCAGGCATTACGCAAAAAACTATGTGCGCCAGTTGTAAAAACTCTGCGTAGGTTTATTAACTTTCGTTTAAAGCTACTGCCCTTCATTACTTGGCGCCTCCGGCTGAGTCACTTGCAACTCGCCCACCGTCGATTGTGATTACACGACGGCGAAGTTTGTTTACAATATCTTGGTTGTGAGTTGTCATAATTACTGTGGTACCGTGCTGGTTAATCTTTTCGAGTACAGAAACAACATCCCATGCATGTTTGGGATCAAGATTTCCGGTTGGCTCATCGGCAATTAGAATCTTAGGCTGGCGAACCACCGCCCGAGCGATCGCAACACGCTGCTGTTCCCCACCCGAGAGTTCTCGTGGAAAATTCTTTTCTTTACCCGTAAGGCCAACGAGCTCGATTACGCGCGGAACGGTATAGTTAATTTCTTTGTTGGTCATACCAACTATCTCAAGTGCGAATGCAATGTTTTCAAAAACAGTACGATTTGGCAGTAATTTGAAATCTTGAAAGATTGTACCGATCTTACGTCGAAGTAGCGGTACTTCTTTATCTTTGAGGCGATCATAATCTACCCCGCCCACTACGATCTTGCCGCTTGTGGGTTTTTCTTCACGAGTTAGGAGTTTTAGCAGCGTAGATTTACCGGCGCCGGAAGTACCCACGATAAGGACGAATTCTTTTGGTGCAATATGAAGAGACACGCGGTCTAACGCCAGCCCTTTTTTGCCGTACTTCTTGGTAACTCTATCTAGCAATATCACGCTTATGATTGTAACAAACAATCGAGAATAATGAAAAGTTGACAGATGTAATTCTGCGGTAGAATTCTGGCACCTAGACAAGCCTCAGCAGTAAGGCCGCATGATTAGATGGGCCTTTTGGCAACACTTCAAGCGAAGCATCTCGCTTGGTGTCAGCACTTACAAATACGTGATCAAGCTCAACTCCGATCACATGAGCTGAACCAAGTGTGACAGTGTTTTTTACTCGGCCCTCAGCCCGCACCTT
>CAYNKQ010000021.1:0-13575 GCA_964397855.1 uncultured Candidatus Saccharibacteria bacterium
CCATGGAAGCGCGCTAGCCAACTGCGCCAATGCCCCAAAACGCCTAGCCCTAAAGGAGGCTGCTACCGATTATACAAGATGTACGTGCTATAGTGGTAGTTATTAAGCGAGGAAAATGTATGAACAAGTTTGGTAAAGTTTCTTTATTCACGGCTGGCATCATGTATCCTACAGCCGCACTTGCGGGTGGCCTGGTGGCTTGGAACTTAAAAAGCGGTAATCCTGACAACGTAGATATCACCGCTGGACTGGCATACCTTCGGCCAATCCTTGTCACTGGCTTCATTCTTTTTGGTGTTCTATTTATTGTCAGTCTGATTAGTGGCGTACTGGCACTCAGAAGAGATCAAGATAGAAGTCTTGGTAAGCTCTCCCTGGTGCTGCTTGCAACTATTTTGGTTTTCTCTGGAGCCGCTGCATTTGCAAACGCCAAAACTGACAATGCCATTGATCAGTATAGAACGCAGAAAGATCAAGAATTTTTTGACGCCGCAAACTAGTCAGAACATTCTAACTAGTCACTTACTTCTTAGGTGTTGTACGCGGCAGTATATAGCCAAACATTATAAGCGCAAATAACACAGCAAACCCGCACATTATTGAAGGTATGCCAGCCATAGTACTTGGGTTAAGTGTATTAACGACTGCGGTTGGCAGTAAGAACACAAGGTAGCCCACGATCATGCCGTACAACGCTTCTCGCTGAAGCTTCTTTTTAGACTTTTCGCCAAATCTCATAGCAAGCCAGATACCGAGAAGCAGCAGCCCATAGTAGTATGCGGAGTAGAGGTACCCGACATATTGGTGAAGATTGAATATAACATAGTTACTCACACACTGATGGCTCGAAAATGCACTTTCGGTAAAGCCAAAAGCTACTATCCAAAACATCATGAACCCGTAACCAATCGGAACGACCCACTTACTCTTTTTGCCAGCTATAGCATACATGATATGAAGACCAAGTGGAGGAAGTGTCGTTATGGCAATGAATCCAAGCCGTGACCAAGTAGTTGCATGCATGCCCATTCCACCGCACACAAAGTATTCACACAGCTGAAAGAATGCCAGCGCAAACAACGCAGCGCAAACAAGTTTTGCGACTTTATTCATTTTGCGTGTCGCAAGGACGACTACCAGCAAAGTTATTTCGATAACAAATGTTGCCAGCATAATTGGCGGTGAAAAACACATAAACATTGTCTTTTTGTCTTTAAACATAACCACGTAACTATACGTGAATATGTGATCAATTACTAGATAAAAATTGTCTGAGCTGATCTATGGACTTAATCTTACTGTAGAGTGTGTCATATTCTTCTTGTTCTAAATCCGCTCGCGTTCGACCACCATAGCCACTTGGAATAAATATCTTATCCCAACCAAACCCCATTTCACCGGCGCTTGGCTGCTGGGCTATTGTGCCTTCAATAGATCCTTCTATCACCTCAAGTCTACTTCCATCAAAGTACCCGTACGCGCACTTTGCTGTTGCCGATCTATCTTCAAACCCATCAAGCATTCTACAGATAGCTTCAAGGCCGGTCGTTTCGACAAAAAATTTTATGAACGGACCCGGAAGCCCGCCGAGCGCTGCAAATTCAAGACTCACATCTTCGATCAAAACCGGTTCACCAATCACCTCATACGCCTGCTTGGCTTTGTGTGCGACTACCTCGTGAAGATCAACAGATTGAATCTCATCTAAATCAACTTTTCGGTGATCAAGTTCAAGCCCCAAAAGCTTCGCAAGATAATCTGCTTTATTTTGATTCCCGGTGATAAATATAGGTTGTTTCATACTTCTCTATTCTATGAGTTCTAATAATGTTGTTTCATCAATTACTTGAGTACCAAATCTTGTCGCCTTATTAAGCTTGCTCTCGCCTACCTTACCCCCAGCTACTAAATAAGTCGTGCCCTTACCGACCGAGGATTGGAACGTACCGCCAAGGCTACGAACCTTATCTGCCGCTTCATCACGGCTCATAGTACTTAGACTACCCGTAATAACGAAGCTTTTGCCGTGGAGCGGACCCCGTGACTTTGACTCATATTGCGGCAACACACCAAGCTGCGCAAACTTTGAAATCAAAGCAATGTTATCTGGATCGGCAAACCATGCAAGAATTGACTCGGCAACAACCTCGCCAACACCCTCAATGGTCAGAAGTTCATCAATTGTTGCTTCTTGAAGTTTTTCCAGGTTACCAAACCGTTCTGCTAGATCAATTGCGGTCTGTTGGCCAACGTGGCGAATACCAAGCCCAAAAATGAATCGTTCAAGTTTTGGTGTTTTGGCTTCTGAAATAGCATTAACAAGGTTGTTTGCAGAAATCTCAGCGAAACGATCCAACTCAAGCAACTGCTCAACAGTAAGTACATATATGTCGGCCATGTCTTTCACTAAGCCGGAATCTACCAATGCTTCAACATTTTTTTCACCAAGTGTATCGATATCAAGTGCACCTTTGCTTGCATAGTGGCGCAACGAGCGCTTGAGTATAATTGGCCCAGTTAAGCCTTTGACTCTATAAACTACTTCTTTTTCTGAACGATAAAATTCGAGCTCAGGATACTGGCGCGCCAACTCTGCCTCGTAATCTATCTTTTTCGACCTTTTTGGCCGAAGCTCAAGAATGACTGATTCGACCTGTGGAATAATATCACCTGCCTTAAATATGACGACCGTATCACCTATTCGTACATCTTTTCTGGCGATCTCATCAGCATTATGCAAACTGGCATGCTGAACCGTAGTGCCCGCTACCACTACGGGATCAAATACAGCAACTGGGGTGGCTGCACCGGTTCGGCCAATACTAATCACAACATCTTTCACAACAGTCGTTGCTTGTTCGGCAGCGTACTTGTAAGCAACCGCCGCTCGTGGCTGCTTACCTACGACACCAAGTGCCGCAAATTGAGCGCGATCGTTAACTTTAATGACCAAACCGTCTATATTAAACGGCAGCTCCTCACGAATTCCTTCAACATAATCGACAAATTTCATAACATCACTCAGCTCACTAAATACCGTTGCCTGTTTGTTCCGTGAAATGCCTAGAGCAGTTGCAGCCTCATATGCAAACATGTTTGTGGGTACTTCGGATGGATTCTCGCGCAGCACATCATAAGCATTAAACGAAAGTGGCCGCTCTGCAACAAGTTTTGGGTCGAGTTGTCGAATTGTACCTGCTGCTAGATTTCGAGGATTAGCAAACTGAGGCAAGCCTTCAGCCTGACGCTCAAGGTTAAGTTTCTCGAATTCTTTTTTGAGCATGACAACTTCTCCACGTACCTCAGTCCTGCCTTGTAGAAATAATTCAAAACCAGGCCCGCTACGAAGTCGCAGTGGTACATTCTTGATAGTACGAATATTGGCCGTCACGTCTTCACCTACAAAACTATCACCACGGGTGACAGCTTGTACCAAAACACCGTCTTGATATATTAGCGAGCAAGCCAAACCGTCCATTTTAATATCAGCAAAGTATTCGTGTTTTGCACCTGGCAGTAACTTATCTATACGCTTCACCCAAGCTTCAATTTCTTCAATGTTAAAGACATCGTTCAGGCTAAGCATGCGTGATGTATGTGTCACTTTTTTAAAGCCTTCCAGTAACGCGTTGCCGACACGCTGGGTTGGACTATCCTGACTAATCAACTGCGGGTAGTCGGCTTCAATCCTCTTAAGTTCTTGTGCCAGACCGTCGTAAACAGCATCATCGATTGTTGGCTTTTCAAGCGTGTAGTACTGATAGCTATGTTTATTTAATAGCTCTTTTAATTCAGTAAGTCGTTTGATTATTCGTTTTGGTGGCTCATTCATATCAAGGATCGGTATAGTTTGTATAGGTAGACATGGATTAGCGGGAGTGCAATAATTTGTATAATCTCAACCATTAGCAGCACTTGTGAACTCAGGAAGCGAATGGCAATGAGCAGAAATATCGTGTAAATCACACCGAGTATTACTGGGAGCGCCAATATACGCCGGAACACAGCGAATCGCTGAAACTGAACCAGTGATTTAGCCGCTTTTAGTGCAGCACCCGGGTATACCCCAGGTATGGTCACAATATACATAGCCATGATTGTTGAAGTCAGCCAATAGAAAGAAAGGAGCGATATTAACACCGTCACTACAAAAAATGCTATGTCTTCAAAGCCAGAAGCAAATAAATTTGTGGTTCTGGCCACGCTATAGATGAAGCTAGCCAAGCCAAACGGCAATAACTGAATTCCAGCGATTATGACAAGCACAGCACCAGACAGCAAAGGGGTCACACCCTGGTAGTACGCGTCACGGGCTTTGATTCGTTCACCAGCATGTAGTTGACGAATTGCCCATATATACACAAGACTCATAATAAATATTGAGCCGACCGCAACAGCACCACTCGATTGTAAGTTTCCGGAGGTTTCTATAACCGCACCAAGTGTTGCCACATTGGTCTTGAGGTTTTCACCTTCACCGAGTACTGATTGAACCGAGCTCTTGATGGTGTCAATATCCGTAGAAACAGGAGAACGAAATATCACTATGTACACAACACTATAAATGAACATGATGGTGATAAACTTCCACCTATGCTTGAACATGAATGCAAAGGAATCTCTGAGCAAAGAGAAACTAGAAGGAATATAACGAGGCTCCGGCTTAATCCTCTTTTGAAGCCTAAAAGAACGATACCTTTTAGTTTTTGGATCCGTGGCTTTCCATTCTTTAAATTTTTGGCGCGCGGCTCGCAGTAGGTCTTGAGGGGCAATATTTAAAACAGCACTGCTTGGCTTTTTGGTGTTTAAATTGTTAGTCTCGGTGACCTTGGTTTTTCTTACTTTATCGCTAAGCTTAGTGTTTTTATTTTTAGTAGCCATTATAATGTTCCTCCCATTTCTTCAAGCTTAGCAATACGCTCTACAGTTGGCGGATGTGTGCTAAATAGCTTCGCAAAACTCCGCTTTTTCAACGGATTAGCAAAAAAGAGATGTGCTGTTGAACTGTTTTGACGCTTAAGCGTTGAGCCATTTGATTCAATCTTCTTCAGTGCTGACGCTAACCCTTCTGGATAACGGGTTGTCAATGCACCGCTTGCATCAGCTAGAAATTCACGCCGTCTTGAAACTGCAAGCTGTACTAATGCTGCAACTATTGGTGCCAGAATTGCTAGTACAATCGCAAGAATCATCATTAGCGGACTACCATCTTCGTCGTCATCTCGATTACCACCAAACCACATTATCCGAAGCAACATGTCACTCAATATTCCTACTATTGATACACACGCAAAAACAATCATCATAAGCCTAATATCATAGTTCTGGATATGACCCATCTCATGAGCCATCACACCTTCAAGTTCGCTGTCTTCAAGGAGATCAAGAATCCCAGTGGTAGCCGCTACACTAGCGTGTTTTGGATCACGCCCAGTTGCAAACGCGTTGGGAGCAGGGTCATCGATAATATACACTTTCGGCATTGGCAAGCCCGTAGTGATGCTCAAGTTCTCAACAATACGGTATAGCCTTGGGTTGTCAGATTTTTGAATCTCCTTAGCGCCGTTAACCGCCAGGGCAACCCGTGACGACGCAAAATAGCTAATCAAGCTGTATGCAGCCGCAAAGCCAAATATATAGTAGACCGTTCTCGTATCTCCGACATACAGACTATATGCGTATCCAATTGCACCAATAACAGCAACAAACAAGCTCATGATGAGAATTGTCTTGCGCTTATTGGCGGCAATCTGGCTATACATTATATTTGAAGTGGCTCTATTAGAATTTTACTTCAACTGGTTTTTCAGCAGTGGCGCGATCTTCTACTTCAAAAAACTCACGCTTCTTGAAGCCAAGCATACCTGCAAAAATATTAGTTGGAAAGACTTGTACTTTGGTGTTTAGATCACGTACGGAACCATTGTAGAAACGACGTGAAGCCTGGATCTTGTCTTCAGTATCAACAAGTTCTTCTTGCAGCTGGAGATAATTCTGGTTCGCCTTAAGATCCGGGTAGCTTTCTGCCACTGCAAACAAGCTTTTAAGTGCGCCTGAAAGCATATTTTCTGTTTGAGCTGTTTCTTCCACTGAACCACCGATTGCACCGGAACGTTCTTTTACAACTTTTTCTAGAGTCTCGGCTTCATGCTTTGCATAGCCCTTTACTGTAGAAACAAGATTAGGAATAAGATCCATCCGGCGTTTTAGCTGAACGGTAATATCACTCCACGCTTCTTCAACTCGTACATTAGTTCTTACCAACCCGTTATAGGTTGCCCAAAGGAACACCAACAGTAGTACTACTACACCGCCAACGATTGCCAAAATTATCATTAATTTACTCCTTTTATTACCCTTTTAGTATACTACATTCTCATCTGTTTGAATGCTTCTTGCAAAATAGCCAACATAGTAGCGTAATTCCGCGACGTTAACTTTACTTTAGCGCTGTACAAGTACACAACGTTATCTACCACTTCAAGATTAACTTCAAATGGAAGCTCTTGGAGCTTTACCATAAATGCCGGATGCAACAGCTCAAAACTAGTGGCCCGCTCAAGGTCACTGGCCCAAACTTCGTACCTGTTATTAAACTCGCCCCATTCTGTACTCATTCTTGTCAGATCTTTTGGCTTCGAGAACAGCCCCACCGTGCGCTTTTTTCGAACCAATATATTTCCATATTCCTTTGGGACATTCACCTGGGCTATAAGGTAATTGGCAATGCCTTCTTTAGCTGTCTTTACTGGAATGTAGTTATAGATCTGTATCAAAACGTTGTTGTACATTCCAATTACGTGGTTATTGATGTCTGATTTACCAAAATTAGCTTTGTCAAACAGTTGTCCACGCTTCGGCAGGAGCAGCCAGCCCCAATCAGGGCTGTAGCAAAACTTTTGGGAATATGCGAACTGCTCAAGTGAGTTGTTACGCAGGTAACCGCTCTCAGTTGACTGCTGAATACCCGCAAGCAGCCATGTGTCTTCGCTTCTTTCGAATCGCCAAAACTCGGTAAATGGATTCCCGTCTCGATATAACAGAGCCCTGGTCTTCATGTCAAACAATTGATCATCTGCTTTGGCGGTAATTGCTATCGTGAAGGAGTCTCCCGTTTTACCATCGGCGTCTTCAATTTGGATAATCTGCATTTGCGATATCTGTGGGTTTACCACGAAATCCTGCCTACCGGCTTGCTTGATAGCCGCTATCATCAGTTGAGCATGATAAAAATACCACGGAGTCATATAATTTCGAGCTGGCTCCATTTCATTGCTGGTCCAGTCACGCTGATACTGCAAGAAGACGTTTTGCGCATGACTCTTGAGCGCTTCTTCATTCCAAGAACTATCAGAAGCTGAGGCGACCGCCAAGTCCTTCTTGGCTTTTTTCCCAAGTTGAACAAGCTTATTGAACCAGTCATACAGACCAGCGCCAGCGCCAACTAGTGCCGCCACTGCTATGAAGAAGCCATACGTTCTAAACGCAAACACTAAAACAGCTGCGTATACAACGGCTAAGGGCCAGGCTATGAAGCTTGCAACTACCACCGGCAGGTATTTCTTAAGTTTTGCACCAATAAAGTGCATAGGGGCATAGCCAACAAGAATAATTATCCCTTCACCGCCGCCGCTACTACCGCTACCGCCGCCGCCGCTACGCGCAAAGAACTCTGTTATTAGCAATATATTCATTAGCACTTAGCATACCTCATTTTGAAATATAATAATAAAAATCACCCTACTTCAGGATGATTTTATTTGGTGGGCGAAGAGGGACTTGAACCCTCAAGGTCGTTAAGACCATTTGATTTTAAGTCAAACGCGTATACCAATTCCGCCATTCGCCCGCACATTGTAAGGTTTGCCCTGCAGTTTAGAGTCGTACTTGGACTATTGCACGCTCACGACAACGGTTACATTATGCGGTATAAGCGCCTTCTTTTTCAAGCTCGTCTAGTATTGCAGTAAGCTTGGGGTCAGAAAGCGCAGCTCGAGTACTAGCACCAAACTCTGTCATACCTGCTTCATTTAGACCGTACGAACCAGCTTGCAAGTATGCTTCAAGTTTGTCGAGCTGGGCGATGAACTTTCCTTCGGCGGTTCGACGATATTCAAAGTCTAGCCACACCTCGTACAGCTCACCGGTTGCGTCCACATTTGAAAGGATATCTTTAACGGCCGCTGACTCCTGTTTCTGCTTGTCTCCTTTGGTAACGCCATCATGAGGCGTGATATCCCCAATGACACTTTCTCCAATATCATGCAGCACCGCCATAATAAGCAGCTTTTCAATATTGAGATCAGAGTTTACACCAAAAGCTAAAGCCAAAACAGCAAGCCCGAGCGAATGATCCGCAACCGACTCCGGAGTTTCAACTTTTTTGACCAACCAACCAGCGCGCTTTAGGTGTTTAATTTTGTGCAGTGTCTGGTGAAGCTGTTTTATTTGCTGCGTGGTCATTGTTGCTTTCGTAATTACAAGAAATGGAGGCACCTACGGGATTCGAACCCGTGTACACGGTTTTGCAGACCGTTGCCTAACCACTCGGCCAAGGCGCCATCGCCAGTATTATATCAGATTACCGTACCTTTAGGTCGGTCCATGAGACAGAAGATCTTGATTGCCGTAAATTTTTGCTGTACCCTGCATCAATGAGCCTAGAACTAGAACTTACGCGCCTAGAACCTGGAGACCTCGTTGCCGCAGTACAGAACTGCGATATTAATGACCCTGAACTATTCAACAGCATCTATGGTCGTTTTAAATCGTTAGCCACTCTTAGATACCTCTTGGCAAACTGCGTCGAGGTATTCCCACTTAAAACAAACCTGGCGACCGCCGGAGCTGCTTCGCTGCTACTTTGTATCGGGCTCGTTCGACAAGCTGAGGGTGAATTAGAGATAGCAGAGCTTCAAGGTGATTCAGGACAGCCACATCAACACTCGCTACACAAAGAACTATCTGAGTTAACAGGAGAGGACATAGAAGCAGGAATAGACGCGGCGGCAGCGGCCCCACTATGGCGCGCCGATCATGAAACAGTCGACGCATTCTACAGTTGGTACCCCTCAATATTTACACTTATTAAACAAAGTGCTGCTAGCATGGTTACCCAAGGCCAAGGGGTGCAAGAGATACTTTCACTCATTAATGGCGGTCTGATATCAGGTCAGATACTCGTCGCTGCCAGTGTGGCACATCAACAAACGAAACCGTCTGCTGGGTAAATTCTAGATGGTTATCATGCTAAATGCCGATACTATATGTTCTCGAAACTTGGTTTCAGGTAGGTCGTTGACAAGAAAGTACCCAGATTCTTCAACTTCTTCAGTACTAACCACCGTAGCTTCGGGAATAGTTTTAAGCAAAAAAATATGCCTGATGTTTTCGCTGTGAGGGATTTTAGCCGACTGATAATTAAGGATATCTGGCCGCTCAATCGTAATACCCAGTTCTTCTTTAACTTCACGCACCACGGCTTCAAAAATCGTTTCACCAGCATGAATTTTACCGCCAGGAAGCTTCCAGTTTGGGTCGTCTGATTCTTTTACTAAAAGAACTTTACCATCTTGGACCGAAACAATGCGTACAACATCAAGCTCGGGAGTAGTAACTATTTGGTCAATATCGTCTATGTTCATGCCTAAACTGTATCCTATTTACAAAGAACCACCAACACCCTAGCCATTTATATAATTAAGTTTTACATTATTAGTATTAGCCTGAAAGAGACTCCTTCAAAAGACGAGCCTGCCCCGCTCTTGTCTCCTCGTTAACCAAAACTTTATCGTCAGGGTGCTGATTATTGAATCCATCTGTCTCGTAGCGGGGATAGATATGTAAATGATAATGGAAGGTGTGTTGATCACCAGTCGGTTCGTTGTTCTGCCTAATGACTACTCCCCCGCAGCCAAAAACCTCTTTGATTGCCCTTGCCAGCTTTTGTGAAGCCCTGAACACGGCAGCTCCAAGTTCTTCGGGCAGGTTATACAGATTCTCGAAATGTTGGTTTGGAACGATAGTAGTATGACCCGGATTCTTCCCAGTAGAGTAGGCGCTGATGAATGCTGTGACAAAGTCATCTCTATAAACTATGTCGCTTTGTTTAGTTTTAGCGCCTTCGTCTATTCCTGCAACCACCTTGCATAGTGGGCAGTCGTAGCCCTCTGGCTCATGACTTACGTTCATAGCCTTAGATCTTTCTTAAAATTCTCTATTCCTGTGTACAGAAAGGACTTTATTCCCACACTCTTTGCCACCCCTACATTCCCTTGGCTGTCATCAAAGAAGTAAACTTCCTGTGGCTTGAGGTCGAGTCTATCTAGAACCGCCTTAAAGAAATCCGGATCGTTCTTGTCTACACCCAAATCACAAGACATAAAGAAGCCGTCTAGCACGTCTTTAAACATTACATTCTTTAAATAGTCTGCTCTGTACTTTTCCTGACTCGTTGCCAAATAGCACTTAACACCCGACTCACGAAGCTCTTGTATACTGCCTAAAAGCTGTTCGTTTTTGATATTTTCTGAATCAAACCACTCTTGCAGCAAATTATCAATGTCACCTTCAAAGTGCCATATATCTTTGTTGGCTTTGATTAGCTCTTTAAGATCCGCGTTGCCTAGTTTTGCTTCACTAAACACCCCTTTGAAGAAATCACCAAAAGGAGCGATATCCAAACCCCTAGACTCTGCATATATCTTGGAGAAGTTAGCTTCAGGAAGCGCTAAGACACCGTCTGTATCAAATAATATTGCTTTCATGCTATCTACCTGGCAACCAGCCACCGTTTACATGATGAATCTCACCGTTAACAAATTTAGCTCCTGGCGAAGCTAAGTAGTGTATTGCCGCTGCTATGTCTTCAGGCTGGCCAAGTTGAGGTACAGTAGCTTGGTTAACTATATTCTGGATGTCACTTTCCGAAAACTGAGAAGTTATTCCGGTGTTACCTATAAATCCTGGAGAGACTGCGTTAACGGTTATTCCTTGTGGACCTAGCTCTCTAGAAAGTGCTAGCATCAGCCCATTAATACCGGCTTTAGATGCTGCGTATCCGATGCCACCTGGACGCATGCTTCCAGTAAACGCCGAGACAGAACCTACTAACACGATGCGGCCATTTTTTCTATTCAGATGTTTGGCCACTGCCTGTGTGGTAAGAAATGCCCCTGTTAGATTAATTTTAATGAGTTCATTCCAGGTATCTTGAGCTTCTTGGTAAGGAGTCTGGGTTGTTATCTGTCCGACGACCCCTGCGGCACACACGAGGACATCTATGTGGCCATGTTCTTTGATTATTTCTTCAACTGCGCTCTCTACTTCCTCTGGATTGCTGACATCTACTTTCTTACCAAGAATCCCACTACCGAGTTGCTCAACCCTGGCTTCATTAACTCCCCAAGCGACTACAACATCACCATATTTAGCGAAACGTTCAGCTGTAGCCTTTCCGATTCCATTGGTCCCGCCTGTAACTAGAACAATTCTCTGAGCCATTTAATTAACTTTAAAGACTCGTTTAGCGTCTGTGGCAGGAAAATTAACCTCGTCCCAGATAGATATCTCATCTGGTGCACACACCCAATATGCCCTACCATCCGCAGTGTTATTTAACACTTCCTTTAGTCTTTCTGGCTTATCGCCAAACTTGTCTCCGTAGAGTTTGTTGACTCGCTCTACGTCATCGAGCGGCACAAGTTCTGCTTGTCCCGTTATTTGAAGAGCCTGTTTCTTTTTATCATCCCTAACAACGGCTATTGCAACTCTTGGGTCATCTACTATTTCTTTTGAATGTTGTCTACTTTTTGCAGAGGTCCAATAAATATTTAGGTCATCATCTACCGTAAAATACACCGTACAGATCCAAGGCTTACCATCCCGAACAGTTGCAAGTTGCATTACTGTTCCTTCATTGAAGTATTCTTGTATGAGATTCTTTAAATCCATATTGCTAAATACTATACCACACCCCTATGGTGACAGTAAGTTACGTAGTACACCTACGGCAATAGATGAATCTACATCTGTTCCAAGTAGAACACATTGAAGAAACTACGCAAGGTGATGCTGTGGACGTAAAGCACTGGATGAATTTTTCGGTATATCTAACTATCTGATTAAACATCCAGCATAAAGGGCTACATTGATCCTCTAGCGTTCTGATCTACCAAACCACCAATCACAACCGCCCAGTAAATTTCTTTGTCTTCTTCATAAATAGATTCTTTAACGGTATGGCTAGCCACATCGCCTTCAGTGGTACTTTTGTAAGTATACGAACCGCTGGTGTATTCGGCAGGGCCACGGAAAGGATTCTTATCATCAGGGTGTTTCAGAGCTTCACGAAGAAAATCGTAAACCTCATTTGCTGGTTTACTTGTCTGACCATAGTAAACCTCCATAAAAACTGGCCGCTCTTTATGAAAAATCACAAGACGGCCGCCATACGGCTCGCCGCCAAAAAAGTTATCATGCAACCTGTAGTCACCAGCGACATATTCTATGGTACGAGACCCATCTTTTTCTTTTGTAGTCTCGGCCGTACCTTCTGCATGAGGCATATTGGCTTGCATCAAGAATGCTTTTACCTCTTCTAGATTTAGTGGTTTGTTCAACATGCCTAGCCCCTCCTAAACGTTTTTAGATATGCAGTAACAGGATCACTTTTGACCCCTCCGATCACTTCATCGGCTAACTCTTTAAGCTCCGGTACCGCATTATCAACAGCAATCTTCTTACCAACGGCTTTGAAAATATGGAAATCATTATGCCCATCGCCAATCCCTATCGTATTCTCTTTACTTATTCCAAGCTCTTGTTGCAAAACACCTATAGCATGCTCTTTTGTTGCGAGTTCATTGAGTATATGAATGTCTATAAAACCAGGCTTTAGCGAATTCATTTTTACAGAAGTTACACCTACTAACTGCACAAACTGGGCTACTAATTCGTCCGCTAGCTCATGGGAAAGATCAACAATTTCCAATATATAACAGTGGTCTGAATCTAAAAGCGTTTGGATCTCCCACCCACCACTTAAATACTGCTGCTCCGTATAATCATTAAACAGCACTCGGGAATCAGGGTAGGTTTTCACGATATTCTTGATATTTTTGAGTTGTTCTTGTGGAATAAGGTACTCATGTTCAGCTTTGAGCGTGCGAGAATCTAGTATAAGCGCACCTCCACCAATAATTGAAGGAGCTGTGAAGCCTGCTTTTTCCAGCACGGGCTTTGCCCATGATTCAGATCTTCCAGTTGCGCACGTTACTAAAACATCATCTTTGATCTGTTGAACAACCTTCACGAATTCATCACTCGGCACTTTCTGAGCAGGTGAGTCTATAAGAGTTCCATCAATGTCCACAACTACAAGTTTCATATTTTTATCATAACAGAATCTACTGTTAGAATCCTCAACGGAGGCTGACTTTGTGATTTGGCAAAACTACCGATAAGGACTTTCATCGATACTCGGGGGTTTCTTTGAGAATTCGCTTGATTGAGGACGCATTCTTGCGTATAATACACTACTGTTATGCGGGTATAGCTCAGTTGTTAGAGCGCTTC
>CAYNKQ010000022.1:0-12721 GCA_964397855.1 uncultured Candidatus Saccharibacteria bacterium
ACTGTAAATCTGATGGCTTATGCCTTCGTAGGTTCGAATCCTACTCCCAGCACCAAGTAAAAAGACACCCCTTAGCAGGGTGTCTTTTTACTTTTGTTATAATTGACACATGATTATTACAAAATTTGAACATGCCTGCCTACTATTGGATAACGGCAAACATCGCCTTATTATTGACCCCGGTTCATTCACAAACTTGCCAGATAACCTTACCAACCTAGTCTGTGCAGTAATTACCGAAGAGCACGTTGACCATTATAACCTTGAAAATATTAAAAAAATTTTGGCGCAAAACCCAGAAATCACGATTCTATCGACCAAAACCGTAGCGGAGCAACTTAAAGAAGTAGGGATAAACTGTCAGGCCGTGACCCGTGAGTTAAAGCAGCAGGCCCAAAGCTTCACGCTTAAACTCAAAGAAACTGACCATGCCGAGATCTATAAAAGCTCACCGTGCAGAGTTCTAACCATACAAGTTGATGACTTTTTGTACTATCCGAGTGACTCATTCACTACGACCGAATCATCCGTAGAGGTTCTTGCATTACCAACTTCTGGCCCCTGGCACAAGATCTCTCATTCTATTGATTTGGCTAATCAGGTTAACTCGAACTCTATATTAGCTACTCACAACGGGCTGTACAACAACACTGGCAACATTGTTGCAAATAATTTCACTTCAAGTAATATCACTGATAAGAATAGAGAATTTGTCTTCTTAGAAGTTGGCGAGTCTAAAAAATTCTAGGTTACACCGATCTACCGAGCAGCAATCTGAAGAATTGTACGAATATATTCAGCGTGACTCCAGACCAGCGGTGTAACACCAACAGGTTCTCCCGTTGTTGTGTCTAACTGTTCAGAAAACATACCGCTCAGTAGCGCATACTTTTCAGCCCAGGCTACTAAGTCTTGTGCTGCCTCAACATTCCCTTGCTTAACGTAGCACTGCGCAAGCCAAAAGGTGGTTACAAACCATGGGTTCCCCTGGTACTGCGGATCAGATTTAAAGTAGTTGTCACCTTCGTAGCGTGGAACGCCACCAATTGGCGCGCTATTTAGTAGCCTTTCCTCAACAGCGTGCTGAGTTGCTTCAATAGCTTCAGGTGCTGGCACATCAAAAAAGTAGAAACCGTAAAGACTCGAGACATCTAATGTAGAATCTATGCCGTGATTACCATCTTTTGTCAGCAAGAAGCCCTTATGCAGTACCTTTGTTTCCTCATCATACAAGAGCGAGAGATTTGCCGCAATCAACTGTGCGGCCGTATCCCACCTGAGTGAATCATCAGGGAACTCAAAACGTTCAGCAAGCTCAGAAGCAGCTTGCAATGACCTGTATACCAGGCCGACAGTATAGGAAGAAGTCGAAAACTTCTCTTCCCATAGATCGTAGCTGGCATGCGGTAAGTTGGTTTCAGTATCAAAGAACTGTTCCATAAAGTTGGCAGCAGGATCAACGAGGGTTCCATAAATGCTGCGTACAAACTCTTCTTGGCTCGGATTCTGCTTTAAGAATTCGTTCAACATGATAATAACAATCGCAGTTTCGTCTTCTTGAATAGCAAGTTCAGAATGATTGCCATGCACCAACGGGTGCCAGCTACTACCAATAGCTTTATCTGGTTGATACTTGTGCATTAAGTAACCATCTCGCGTAAGTATGTCTCGACAGAACTCAAAAAACTTACGCGGCTCATCAACATAGCCTAATTGTATCAGTGGCCACAAAACAAAAGCACCATCACGTGGCCACACGTAGCTGTAATAATCACGACCATAGTTATAAATTGAAGAATCACCCGACGCTATCAAACCACCCCTGCGGTCAATATGCGCTTTAATAACAAGTAGTGATTTGCGAAGCATTATCTGGGTAGATTCATTAAATGCATCGACTTGTGGGGCAGAAATGTTTAACCAGTTCTTCCAGTAGTCACGCGTTTGGGTGTAGCGGGCTTGCGGTGACTTTGAAAGCAGGGTCTTATGAATTCTCTCTGCCGTTGTCTGTGAATCAGCTGCAACCACCCAGTAATTAACCGTCTGCGTCTCTTCTGATTCAAACACACGTGTAAAGCCAATTACAGAATCAACCCCACCATGTTCTACGGCGTTGCCAGAAAGAATGCCATCTTCGGCATCTTTATACGTACCTTCTTTGCCTTCAATACCATAATTTCCGATCGAATACTGGTCAAATACCTGTCCATCTTCAAACTGACCGTAGCTCAGAAGGCAGCACCTCCCCTTGTAGTCAAGAATGTAGTTTTCTTCAGGCTCAAACAAAGCCGTATCAGCACGACCACCACGAGAAATCTGAAATATTTGGTGCATAAAAAGGCGTATCTCTCGCCCCTGTGTACCTAGGTTGGTGATTTTTATTTTACGATTAAACACATTGTACTGAGTATCAACGTAGTCAGAAAAGTGCAGACGCACACCTAGCTCAGTGTTTTCAGATACAATATTACTCACAAGTGCGTTATCTTGAAAATCTACGTCGCAGATCCAATCACTTTCACCCACCCAGCTGAATTTACCATCCACGAATATTCCTACACGATGCGGTGAAGTTCTTGAAGTTGTGAGATTCTCCAGACCAACATATGGGTAATAAAAGTCATGCACAAGCCCAGACTCATTCAGACCAACAAACATACTGCCATTACTAAGTACTACTGGTCGTGCCATTTAAATCTCCCCACCTTGGTTTAATAATCGAGCCTTTAGATCATGGTAACAGTTCATGAAGTACAAAAAAGCATCATACGGTGACTGATACGGGCTAAAATAGGCATGAACATCGCCATCGCTGAACCACTTTGTGCACATGTAGTAGAAGTGATCTGAAGTTTGCAACTTACGCCAGTCTTCAATAAGCGCCCAGTCGTTGGTTTTTAGTATCGGTTCAGCTAAAGCATATAAGTCGGCTATTGCGCCGCGCTGCATTGGATTGCCGACCCAGGCCGTTAAATCACGCTCCGCATCTGCCCATGTAACCGTTTCCGCCATAGAAACCACATCTTTGGCTGAAAATGATTCGGCGGCTTCAGTAACCGTTTTGAAGTTGTTGTCTGAGCCGTTCAACCATTCAGCGGGAAGTGCTTTAAGAAATTCAAAGATACCGGTATCAGCCCATTGATGTTCGCCAAAGGTCTCGTAATCCATAAACAAATTGAAGACTTCGGCATGGTGTGTTTCCTCAAGCCAGTTACAAAATGTTGTAGCCGTAAGTGGGTGGGCGGTCCTTGCACTGGCACTAAAACGAAACGCAATGTCATCACTTAAACGATAGTTTTTTAAGAGTAGCTTGATTGAAGTTGTCTCGGGTGGTTCATACACAAAGTTCGGACTACGCCACTTAAGTACCGGGTCCCAACCCTCTGCTAGTATCGCCTTATAACCTTGACCGTCCGCCCAAGCGGCAAGTTCGTCGTTATAAGCAAGTTCGGTATTACGAAATGAAGTTGGAGTAACCCCAAAGTGTCGCTGTACGAGTTCTTTGTGCATACGTACCTGCGTTTCAAATTCATCTCGATTATGGAAGAACGCCAGGCTATGATGATATGTTTCTGCTACAACTTCAACACGACCTGTCGCGACTAGATCCTTAAAGGATTGGAGTACATCTGGGGCCCATTGCTCAAACTGCTCAAGCACAGTGCCTGTTATAGAAATACTCAAACGAAAATCAGGATGTTGGCTAAGGAGCTCAAGCAGTAGTTTATTTGTTGGAATGTACGATTTTTGTGCGACTTTATGCATGATTGCAATATTATCTGTTCGAGAGCCACTCTCGCTTTGGAAGTAATTGTGTTGCTTTGTTATATCAAACACGGAATAAGGCCTGACGCGCATTGGCTGATGCACATGCAGATATAATACAATCGCCTTACTCATGTTGTCGCCCCTGCAAGCTTTGCTTTGTGGTAAAGATCTATAAAGTGGGGGATTTGACGATGCCAAGACATGTTGTTTAGCTCTCGGCGTGCATTGTCTTTGAGTTCTTGCTGGAGTGATGGATTCTGAGCTACACCAACAAGATATTCCGTCAACTTCTTGGTATCCCAGAAGTCAACTTTAAGAACATTCTGCATTACTTCTGAAACACCCGATTGCTTACTAATGAGCACCGGAGCGCCATAGCCGATTGCCTCTAGTGCAACCAAGCCAAAAGGCTCGCTAACAGAAGGCATGACAAACAGATCAGCAATTTTATATGCATCACGCCATCGCTTTCCACGCTGAAAGCCGGTGAAGAAAATTTTATCTGTTAGTCCATAAGCTGCTGCCTGCATGATAAGTTCATCTCGCTGTTCGCCGCCACCAACAAAAACAAACAGTGTTTTTGGCGCAAAACGTACCGCATCAGCTGCGGCCTCAAGTAAGTAGCTCAGGCCTTTTTGGATAGTGAGTCGCCCAATATACACGACAATGCGCCAACCTTGTTCTTTCATAAGTTTGAGATATTGATAGCTTGTTTCATCTTCTAAAGATTCCTCGTGAGCAAAACTGCTATGGTCAACACTATTATGGATAACTGTGATTTTATCTTCAGGTATGTCATACTCACGCATAATTGCTCGCTTGGTGTGATCACTTACCGCGATGATAGCATCTGCTCTATGTAGACCGATCGATTCAATCTCACGAACAAGTGTATTGCCGCCAAAATGAGCTCCTGATCTGTCAGATTCAACCGAGTGCATGTGCGCAACCAACGGCTTACCTGTGTGTTCTTGAGCAGCCGTGCCAGCTTGCAACGTAAGCCAGTCATGCGCGTGAATAATGTCGTAATCACCGTCTTTAACGATCTGCACCGATGCCTCAGTAAAAGCATTTTGAAAACGGGCCAACTCGCTGTTTTCCAATCGGTATTCACCACTATCATATACGCCGCCTGGAAAGAATGTTTCGTTTGCGCCAACTTTATAGGGCATAGCCCCAACAACGTTCATAAAATCTATACCATGATCTGCCTGATAGGGAACAAGGAAGTCTATGGAAGTTACTTGCTCAGAGAGAGCTTTGCACAATTGATAACAAGCCACACCCAAACCACCACTGTTATGTGGCGGTAGTTCCCAACCCAGCATTGCTATTTTCATTGTTAGATTTTACCCATCATTTATTCCTGTTTAGTATATCGAACATAAGCATATTTCTCAATCATATAATTCCTCAGTTTTACGAAGTAGCAGAACCTCATAATTTCTGGTACAATAACAGCCGTTCAAGCGCTAGTAGTGCCGCGATAGCTCAGTGGTAGAGCACTTCCATGGTAAGGAAGGGGTCCTGGGTTCAAATCCCAGTCGTGGCTCCATTTTGAATCACCCTATATATGAATAAAACACACGGAATAGGCGAAAGAAGCGTTGCTAAGCAAATCACTCTAGACATAGCTGATGCAATTTTGATAACTGGATCTGGCATTGCCGCTTCGGGCTTGATACTGAGACTTGGTCTTGACGTACACAAAACCATAACAAACGTCAGTGAACAGATGATAGCTGGTGGCATCGCGGTTGGTAGTTTGGGTTTTGTAACCGGCGCCTTCGCAAGAGTCGGCTTAAGAAACTGCTTACATTTGCTAAGAGATTCTACGTTACCAGCACCTGCTGACATCAAGGTAACGCCCGTATCTCAAGAATGATATTGTACCAACCAACGTAATATGGTATCGTTTCTGAATGACTGAATTTCCGATGGACATTGCCCCCGATGGACCTCAAGAAGGCCGCATTATGCGTGCGTGCAGCCTACTCTCGCGTAGAATGCCCAGAGCAAGTGGCGTACGTGGTGTTATTGAAATGTGCGTTGGCGGAATATTAATTGGTACTGGCACAGTCGCTACTCTTGGCCTAGAACATTTAGAAGCTCCTACCCCAGCGGGAAGAATAGTAGCAGGGATAAGCGCAGCCGGTATGGTGCTAGGGATAGTCGGCGCAGCAGAGGTCACCACTGCAACTGCACCTAATGAACAAGCCCAAGTTGCACTTGAACATCAGGACCTGATCTGATAGAATATATAACTATATGGCAAAGAAGAACACCAAACGAGTATTAGTAGGTTTAGTAGGCGAAGAATCAGGCGATCGTCTTTACTACACAAAAAAGAACACCCAGAACACACCTGATAAGCTTAGTCTTAAGAAGTACAACCCACGCCTTCGAAAAACTGAAGTCTTCACAGAGACCAAGAAAAACCTGGGCCGAAACGAAGTTAAACCAAAGAAACGATAATAACAAAATTTTGCTAAAAAGAGCACTCAGCGAGGTGCTCTTTTTTACTCTTTGTATCCGTTATTTGCAAATATCACCCGCCCAAGCAATAATAACTTTAGGACTAGAGAATTGGGTAACGTAAAGGAAGGTGGTAAATATGGCATTAGCTGATAAAGCCAGACCTACTGTAGCAGAGGATTCTATTCAATCTATTTATCTAGATATGATCACGAGCGCTGGGTACAATTCAGAAATAGAGTCTAATAGGGAACACGCTCACGCAGTACACATACCTGATTTTGAACGTAAAACAGAGGCAGCGCTTAGAGTAATAGGCCCTCATATTCTAAGCAGCATGGTGGGGGCTCAGTCACCGACCTATTTGCGGCGCTGGGCTGAAGGTTCTGACAAACCCGACTTGGCCCAGGCGCGCAGAGTCTGTGTTGCCGAGACTATCGTACAAAGGTTTGGCAGTTGGTTTCCCGACGTTGTTCAACTCGATAAGCCAGACCCGAACGTGCAAGCGTGGCTTCTGGGCCAGAATCCGGCACTTGAGCTTGAAAGCCCGGCCACTATTATTCGAACCCAGCCCTTTAAGGTTACTGCGCCAAAGATAGCAAGCAGCCTATACGACCTAATTTCTTAGTACTTCACTCTGTTATGTGTTATTATAGTTTCAACGTAAACTGAATGGAACATAATGGCTAAACACAAGAATTGGCACGGCGCAGCGCGCAAACGTGCACTCAAGAAAAAACTTAAAGAACAAAAGAAATAATCTTACCTTCTGATAAATAATGAGCTCCTATGTGGAGCTCATTATTTAATTCTCTATCCAGATACAAGATCTACAATATTTTTAAAGATTCGCTGGCCTCCTACACGAAGATCCGCCTCCGGGTGAAACTGCAAGCCATAAATCTGACGTTTTGTATGCCTAATAACTTCAACGCCATCCTCAGATTCAATCAAAGATTCAAGCGGTAAGCCAACCTTCCGCACTGACCAGTTGTGATTTTCGTATACCTTAACTAACGTGTTCTGCGCTAGAAGCTCATTTTGTTTTGTGGGCCAGACTTCTACTAGGCCTTTTCGTCGATGCTTTAATAGGTGAAGGTGAGAACCAAAAACATGTGTAATAAGTTCAAAGCCAAGACATATGCCGATAATTGGTCCTTCGTGCGTTTTTATCAGCTCAATCTCTTTAGCAAATTCCTTGCCGTGCCATAGTACGGGATTCGTATGACCTCCAGAAAGTATAACGAGATCACTTATAACGAGTGAAGACACCTCAAGTTCATCATAACTATAAATTTTTATTTTTTTATCGACAAAAAGCTTCTGGATTGCCGACAAGTATTTTGAACCATTATCGACTATTACAACATTATTCATGAGAGTATCACACCTAACTTTTGTAAATCTTTTAGCAATACTTCATAGTCCGTGAATAACAGGGGAATGAAGCCGCAGACATCTGCTGACGCAAGACTTTTTGGTGAATCATCTATGAACACAAGTTCAGCAGGCTCCACTTTTAGCTGCTTCGTAAAGTAGTCAAATATCTCTGGATCGGGCTTTGATACTGATACCTCTGCAGAAACCACAAATGCGTCAAAATGCTGATCAACACCATCACGGCGCATTTGGTTGGCGGCGGCCTGCGTATTATTACTCAGCAGACCAACCTTGTAGCCATTCGTGCGCAGCTCATCAACTAATCTAAGCATTTCGGGAATAACTTCTTTCGATTCAGTAATCTCGCGTATAAGAGCTTCGGCACTTTCTAACTTATGAGATCGATCAAGGTCATCCAAAACAAGCGCCCAAAACTGGTGTGCAGTGATTTGTTTTGCGCTGACTTTCTGGTTATGAGAAAAATAGGCTGCCTCAAATTCATCAACTGAAACGTCTAGGTGAAGGGCCAGCTGTTCATTAAAATAGATTCCTGGCCTTCCGTGTATAACACCACCCCAATCAAATCCCACTGCCTTAAGTGCCATCATAGTGTGAAGAAGTAATTTTAATATTTTTGAACTTCGCTACATTCATTACAACATCATAACAAAAACTTAAGCGGAAAGAGAACTAAGTAGCGTAAGACCCAAATACTACCTAGGCTCTTTCAAAAAAGCTTCGATTGACTGCTCTACTTCCTCAACAGTCTCATAGTACACAACATGAATATTGGGTGAACCTTCGATCATGGCTGAGAGCCTTCTTGTTCCGTCATTTCTAAATAGAGCCAGGATAGGCTTATCCATCGCTTCGGCCTTGGCAATTTCGTATCCAACACCAAGGCTTGGATTAGTAACTTCCGCAACTACAAGGTCCGCATCTTTCAACCATTCTAAGTCAACCTTCCAGATTTCTTCGGATGGCTTATTCATCCCTTCAGATGTTAGTTTTTTGTCTGCGAACACTTCAGTTAAAAGAATACATTTGGGATTTAAGTAGCCCACAATAGACTCATAGGTTTGAACGTCGTCTCTTCCCCCTCTAATTGAGCACGCAAAATATACCTTTTTCATAGTTCAATTGTATCAAACCCTTGAAGACCAAGATGTGTGCTATAAGCCAAAGCACAACCAACATGCTATTATTACTCTTATGAGCAAAAGAACAAAAATCATTCTTATGCCAATCTTATTTATATCTGCCGTAGCTATTGGAATATTAGTGTATGTTAGGTTTTTTGCACTCCAGACATATCAGTACACGACAGCCAAAGGTCAGCAATATTCTTTAAAGTACTTTCCTAACGGGAAAATACGTAGCGGTAACGATATGGCCGAAAAACTTGACTGGCCAGAGTTCAGAGATGGGCCATCAATGCTGGTCGCTGACCTAAAAGATGATCTCGGAATTACACTGTCAATTACCGATGCTGTTGATAAGCCTATTACTAAAACTTGCACCGGAACTGATCAATTTGCATTTAACGTTGGTGATTACGAAGTCTGCAAACTAGTCTCAGAGAATAAAACAGCCGGCCTTATGGCTAAAGTCGGCAATGATGGAAAGTACTTTGGGGTAGTAATTGGAACAGCCTACGACGGCAAAAGAATTACGAAAGATAAAGATACCGAATACGCGAAAAAGTTTCATACATTTGATATTCTGCAGCATGAAGATACATTAAAAATAATACTTCAGTCAATACGCCCAATTAATTAACTTCTCGTGCTATCAATTTTCATAATATTATGTTATAATTACATAATCATATGAGCAATAATTTTACATGGCAAGCCAAAGAAAGAAAAGTATTTTAACCCAGATATACCCAAGCCACACAAAGCTAATTGGCTGCCATCAGTCGGAGCCGAATTAGAAACCGAAGGCGTCTTGGTAGATACCCCTGCTTTGCCAGCACCTTATGCCCCAGAATATGAAGCATGGAAAGAGATAGTAGATCAACTTCCAATCGATGAAGAAACTGGCCTCGTAGGACTTAGCGCTGGCGGAGGTTTTATAGTAAGATATCTTTCCGAAAGAACTGATCTAACAGTTGAGCGAGTAGTGCTTGTAGCACCTTGGCACGACAGAAACCACGAATATGGAAGAGATCTATTTAACTACACAATAGACCCAAATCTAGCGCAAAGAGTAGGCAGAATGACTATTTTCAATAGCGCAGATGATGGAGCCAATATTCAGGCAGGAGTTACAATGCTCCGCGAAGCAATACCAGGCATCCATTACAGAGAATTTCCAAACCATGGCCACTTTATGCTTGGAAATAACATGACGACCAACGAACTACCTGAATTGGTTGAAGAATTGTTCACTAATTAAGCATGTCGACATACCGTAACGACGCTTACGGACACACTGCAAACTTTGCGTAGAACGACGACCATTAACAATTCGGCACTCTAGGAAAAGTATCAATCGGTATTTCGTTTATTTGAAGGTTGCTTGAAGGCATGACGTATGCCTTTTGTTGCCAAAGGTTCATTACTATACCTAGGGAAAATGTGTAGGTGACTATGGCTTACGTTCTGCCCGCCAACTTCACCAACGTTCCATCCAATATTGTAGCCGTCAGGAGCATATTCATCTACGAATGCCTTACATTTAGGAAGCAACCTTCTAAGTGCCGTCCATTCTTGTTCATTAATATCAAAAGGCGTCTCAATATGCCTCATAGTTACAATCATGCCACCACCTTTTAATTCACCATCATCATACTGATGGTAGTACCAAAGATCGTCTTGGTAGAGAATTTTTCCTTTTACTAATTTATTCTCTAAACAAAATGGACAAAGTTCTTTCGTCATACTAAATATTCTATGCTAGCAGAGCAAACACAACAAGCGCTCTTAAGCAGCGAGAGGGAAATATCGTGGTGAGAATTCGCAGGGACTCAGCCTTTAGCAGATGGATCAGATGTGAATGTATGTATAATCACAAAATTCTCCTTGGCAACAGCTGAACCTTTTGAATTTTCCCAAAAGCATCTTGGCCCTCTTCCTACTTATATGAGATAGGATATATGCGATGCTACAATATATTTATACATGGACTATTCTGCATATTCAGAAAAAAATATTGGCCGATATAACGGTAAAATTAGTGGTGTTCCATGGATAATGCCCGCACTGGTGTCTCGTACCATCCTTTTTACATTGATTTGGCTACTTGCAGTAAACCCGTCGATATTCATCATACTAACGCTATTAGGGTCAAACGGCATTATTGTTTTGTTAACATTCATATTCTATATTCCGCTTAACGTTACTATCTGGATATTACTAGGCAATGCGACCAGAAGTGGGAAGGACTATACATTAAGGTCAGCGCTTTTTGCTCATAATAACAACTTCAAATACACACTACAGCCTGGAAGATACGATAGTGAGGGCGTCCTAGCAAGCGTGCTTGGAGCGCCCATGACTTCAAACAAAGTTGAAGGGACTATCAATGACACTCCTTTCAAATTTTTTGGAAGCTATGGCAGGGGATTCTATGTAATTCTAAACGTTGAACTACCCAACTCTTACCCACACATTCTACTTGACAGCAGGAGTAATGATCTTATTGTTAGCAATCTTTTATCTAGGTTTCCACAAGATAAAGAGCTCTCTCTTGAAGGCGACTTCCCAAACTATTTTAGAGTGTTTAGTGCCGGCTCTCCAGTTGAAACACTACAAATATTAAGCCCAGATTTAATGGCTAGAATGGTTGATTATCCTAAAAAAGCTGACATTGAAATTATTAATAATCAATTGCATATCATACTTAATTTTAAGTCCTTAGAGGAGGACGATGTTAAAATGCTTTTCGAATCAGCCCGTCAAATATTGAAAGATATTGGTAAGCAGAGCAACAATTCTAAGGTCAGCTTTAATTCGAATCAAAGAATAGCGACTAATTGAGTGCGGGGAACAAACCAGGAACTTACGGACACACTGCAAACTTTTGAAGATACACGCGTAGCCAACGGGGCTTGACCAGCATGGAGCCAGCGACCTATAGTCTTACTAGATGTTAGAGCTATCTTCAAACACTATTAAAGTTTTAGGAATTTTCGGTAGGCTTTCTACAGAACAAGAAGCATACTTTGATTCAATTGAAAAAAGGTACGGATATAAGCCTAAGAATGAAAATGAATATGACATTTTTAGGCATTTAACACTAACATTCATTCCCAGCGCCACTGTAGCTGACGTTTCTTCAGAACTAGAGCTACTAAAAGATTTGAAACAGTTCTTGCCACTTAAAATACAGCCTAGGAAATCTTTTGTAAAAGACGAAGAGTCTCTAGAGGGTGCAGAGCACATTGCAATTGAATTTGAACTTGATCAGACAAAAGAACTCGTTGACTTCGTCAAGGCGAGAGTAGGTGACAATGCGGTAGCAACGTGGTACATAAAAGTAGTCTGGTTTGTGCCCAAGGAAAACCAAGCGATTGTAATCGAGGAACTTAGTCAGCTGAAAGAATTAGAATTTACAGATTTTTACCTTGTAAGCAATAAACAGAACGACGAGAACACTATCTACCAATCAAGTAAGTTTAACTAAACCAAGTTACAATATAGACGCAAAAAACTCCGAAGAGTTTTTGGAAATTCGTGGCAGGGACTTACGGACGTACTTCGAACTTTTTAAACCGCAGCAGCTACTCGAACTTCGTGCTTACCTGCTAGTAGTTCGTTCAACGCCATTTCTTTCATTTCTAGTTCGTCTAGAGCTCCCAACATTGTGCCTACTTGCAAGTTGATAGCATCGCTTGCAACAGGATGCATTACTTCAGTTCCACACAAAGCCAATCTGGTCATGTCGGCAATTGTTTTAACTTGCTGATCGCCTATTTCAACAGGAGGGTTAAAATCATACGTAATACCGGATTCAACTATTCTTGATAACTTGGTCATAAATAAAATAATGGCATGCAAAGATTTATTTGTCAATAATTGGCAGGGGTAGCAGGACTTGAACCTACGACACCTGGTTTTGGAGACCAGTGCTCTACCAACTGAGCTATACCCCT
>CAYNKQ010000023.1:0-8141 GCA_964397855.1 uncultured Candidatus Saccharibacteria bacterium
GAGCCTTGTGTCCCCAGTTCGAGTCTGGGAGGAGCCACCAAATTTCCAGCTGTAAAGCTGGTTTTTTAATTGGCAATTCCGTGATTAAGCTAGCAATTGCACAGTAATAACCATCCGCAACTTTCTTCGCTACTTTGTGAAGCTTTTGACAGTATCGACAATATCGGATGGCAATACGAACACTGTCTTTTGAGAAGGTTCAACTGATATTTTTTCTAACGTCTGAAGCGTACGAATAGCAATACCACCGTTTGTCTTACTGAGAATTTCAGCAGCTTCTGCAACCTCTTTAGCAGCCGCTTTTTCGCCACTTGCCGTAATGACTACCGCCCTACGTTCCCGTTCGGCTTCAGCCTGTTTGGCCATGGCTCGCTTCATATCTTGCGGAAGTTCAATGTTTTGCATTTTAACGTTTTCGACGTCAATTCCCCACTTATCAGTTTCGGCATCTACGATTTCTTTAATCTGAAGGCTGATTTCAAGTCGCTTGCTCAAAAGTTCATCCATTTCAACGTTACCAACTACGTCACGCAGCGCAGCCTGAGCAAATTGAGCAGTTGCGTAGGTATAGTTAGTTGTTTCAAGAATCGCTTTAACCGGATCAAGCACGCGAAAGTACACAACTGCGTCAACACCAACGGTAACGTTGTCTTTGGTAATAACTTCTTGTTTTGGAACATCAACCGGGGTTGAGCGAATATCGACCTTACGCATCGATTGAATAATTGGAACGATGATATTAAGGCCAGGACTTCGCAAGCTTGTGAATTTACCCAATGTAAAAACAACTCCTTTTTCATACTGATTCACTATTCTGATACCACTAAGCAGAATAGGGATAATTACGAAGATAAAAACTACGAACCCGAAACTAAATAACCCGATTAATGCTCCCATTGTGACTCCTTTTATTTATACACCCATTGTAGCAAACTCGTTTCATTCAAGCGTTATAGGAGTCGGGGTTGGCACCGCGCCACAATCAAGTGAGTGCAGCGAAAGCTGTGAACGAGTTCTCGTTTGCGCAAGCTCAAAATAAAAAATCCTACTTCTGTAGGATTTTTTATTTGGTGGGTGATGAGGGACTCGAACCCCCGACCCTCTCGGTGTAAACGAGATGCTCTAGCCAACTGAGCTAATCACCCTTGTTTGAAAACTATGTCATTCTAACATAATTTTCTGTGGTGCGCGAGAGAGGACTGCGGGCTACGCCCTTTTTCGTTCAATCGTACTCGAAGCAAGCTTCTGTGTGCGATTTCACTACACGACCTCTCGTTCGCTCTGCTCACTCTACGAGGTTCTGCGTCCTAACCCTTATAAGGCGCGAAACGTTTGTGACTCGTTTTGATTACAGAATACTAAATTTACTGGTGCGCGAGAGAGGACTTGAACCTCCACGAGCGCAATGCTCACCAGCCCCTCAAGCTGGCGCGTCTACCAATTCCGCCACTCGCGCTTATCTTTGTAAGGTATGATTTTGCAATTTAATGTCTTGCTAAGACGAAATCCGTGACGCGTGGCGTCTACTATTTTCTTCTGGTTGTGCTCTGCACAAACCCGCCATTCGCGCACGTCGACGTTGGCGCTCTGGTTCTGTCTTGATTTTCATCAAAAGCTAAAACTTTACGCTATACGTCTCCCTTCAGATCGAAAAAGTCGCGATGCTTTGTTTTTCAATCTGGTAACCAATTGTTAACTTGGGGCGAATGATGGGAATTGAACCCACGACCTTCGGAACCACAACCCGACGCTCTAACCAACTGAGCTACATCCGCCACGTCAGCGTTCACCTCAAGTTTCGGTTTTGATCTAAAGGCTCAAAACCTGCACATTCTGTTACGCTTTCCTTTCAAATTGAAAAAGTTATTATACTTTATTCCCCAATTTGATTAGCTTCATAGGTACAAAGCCAATCGTTATTCTAGCACGTACAACAGATGAAAACAATCATTTTAATATCGATGCGGCTGCCTAGGTGCGCGGCAGATGATGCCCAAGCTTGTCCATATTGTACTCATGGCGTAGATCACGAAGCTGATCTTCTTTGGTCACGCCAATTTTTACACCGGGATTCAGAATCGCATGCGGATCAAATATTTTCTTAGTAGCTTCGAAAATCTTATACATTTCTGCGCCGTAAAGTGCCGGCAGGTACGGTGCTCGGAGCCGCCCGTCATTATGTTCTCCGGCAGTAGAACCACCCATTTTCATAACCATAGCGTAGTATTCATCCATAATTTTGAACACTTTTTGACGGTCACCAAGTTGAGAAAGATCAAGAAATGGCTGCATATGTAAGTTAGCATTGCCCGCATGACCCCAAACTGCAGATTCAAGACCGTATTTTTTAAATAGCCCATAGATCTTATGAACAAACTCTTTGAAATTTTCTTGCGGGACAACACCGTCTTCAATAATAGGCAGGGCCTTCTTATTACCATCTGTATGCGCAATTACAGCTGCGGCAGAGTGACGGATCTTCCAGAGCTCGTCGCGCTCATCGTAATCTGTTGTAACTTGAAAATCTGAAGTCACCTTACTTAGAATCTTTGAAAGCTTTTTTGCCTTTTTAGACTGCGCAGCGCTACCGAGATCATCAAACTCTATAAGTAAAAGAATCTCTGGGAACGGGGCTTCAAGCAAGCCTTTGAGTTGGTTCTGGTAGTGTTTCTCTATAAATTCAAGTAATGTTTTGTCTACCATCTCAACAGCTGCTGGCCCTAGCTTCAGAATGTCAGCTACAACCTCATCGGCAAGGTCGATTGTTGAAAAACCAGCCACTACGAGCGTCCTGTTCATATTGTTTGGCACAATTGCGATTTCTACTTCTGAAACCACACCCAGAGTTCCCTGTGAACCCACAATCAATGGAGTAAGATCAAAGCTGCCGTCTGCTAGCTTAACGTCAGCCAAATCATACGCGGAGGAGTTTTTAGAAACATCTTTGTGAGAAGATTGGATGAGCTCCCAATTATCAGTAATAAGTCCGTCAAGTTGACGGTACACTTCGCCCTCAAACGTGGCTAGACCCTTTTTATGATTAAGCTCTCGTTTGCTTAAACGACGAGTTTCAATCAGCTCACCATTAGCTAGGACTACTTGCAAACCCCTTACAAAATTTCTTGTTGCACCGTATTTTACAGTTCGTTCCCCTGCAGCGTTGTTCGCTACCGCACCACCGATTGTAGAAAAATCTATAGAACTTGGGTATGGAGGCAAAAAACGACCGTGAGTCTTGATTGTGTCTTGAAAGTTCCGGTAATTGATTCCAGGTTGAACCCGTGCTAGATTCTTCTTGGTGTCAAGCTCTAGTAACTTATTAAGGTGTGCCGGAAAAGCCAAAACTATGCCGTCACCCAATGCTCCGCCCGCTTGATCACTGCCAGACCCACGAGCTGTAATTGGAACAACTTTGCCTCGTTCGGCTAGTTGCCATGAAAATCGAGCTATCTTACGAATGTCATCGGTTGAACGAGGATACACCACCACTTGAGGAGTTACCGAAAAAACACTACCATCTGTACTAAAAAATTTACGCGCTGCTGCCGTAGTTAATACTTCGCCAACGATGTGCTGTCGAAGATAGTCTGCCACTTTGCTCATTTGTTCCTCCGTAGGTGTCTAAACATATGCTTTATCATATCATATGAGTATGCACTATGGCGCCTTTAGTATTTGCTATGCGTCTTCTTCTATCGGGTGTTTATTAGGGTGTCTGTTCGACCGCTCTTGTATTTACCGTCCACTCTTCAACATTCGTGAGGCGATCAGAGGCGTTATTTGAGGCAAACGATACAAAGCCTTGCGCATTTTGGTGGTATGAATAGTTCACACGTGGCTGATACAACGCAACCGCCGGCGCAGACTTAAGCCATTCGTCTTGGAACGTTTTATACCGAGCGCCACGGAGTACTGGCTCAAGACGCGTACGAGCTACTTCTAAACTTGAATCCGCCCTGCTTGATTTCCATTCAGAAAAGTTAAGACCACCAACTCTTGCTTGCGAAGAATGCCAATATGCATAGACATCTGGATCATGACCGATTGAAATGCCATACAGCAGAATATCGTAAGAATGTGCGGCAAGCGCATTCTGTTGAAGCTGTTCAGGCGTTAGTAGTTGCGGCTTAATGGAAACACCAATTTTTGCCCACTGCCCCTGCAGCACACCAGCAAGCGCACTATACTGAGCACTATTAACCGTAGTTAGCCCAAGCTCCATTGGCAAACCATCCTTCGCTCTGATACCATTGGCCTGCTTTACCCACCCTGCAGCGTCCAAGGCTTTTTCTGCTTCCACCAGGCTAGTCTGCTGGACATACTGAGTATCGTAGCCAAGCTGAGATTCAAGCAACGGTGTTTTTAACGGAGCGTAACGCGCATCGAAAAGCTCTAGTATCGACTGACGATTGATTGCCTGAGCAAGCGCGACTCTAATCTTAGCATCACCCAAAATCGGAGAGCTCGTCTTAAAGAATGCAAACACGCCACTATTGAGCGGTATGTCCACTGGTCGAATACTATTGTCAGCAGCGAACTGCTTTACAGTGTCTGACTTTAAGTCAACTGCGGCGGTAATTTCGCGGTTGCGGAGTGCTTGCGCGAGCGTTTCATCATCAGGATATGTATGGAGTACAAATCGCGAGAGCTTTGGTTCACCTCTAAAGTAGGCCTTATTTGCGGACAGTTCAATCTGCTGTTCTTTACCACCAACATCCCTAAGAGTGCTGAACGCAAACGGACCTGTACCAACCGGATTAGTGTTGAAACTCGAAGTACGAAGTTGATTTGCCTGGACTTCTCCAAGTAGATGTTTTGGAAGAATAGCGACTGTCAATGCATTTGGGAATGGGGCAAATGGAGCCGGAAGTTCAAAACTTACTTCTTTCTCATTCAAGGCCTTTACCGTTATGCCCTGCCAACTCGCAAATGCAGTTGAACGAGTCTCAGGGTTCTTAATCGTGTTAATGGTATAAACGACATCTTCGGCCGTAACCGGCTGATTGTCATGCCATTTAACGCCTGGCTGCAATGTTATGGTATATACTTTTCGCGATTCATCAACTTTCCAGTCACTGGCAAGATCAGGCACCAACTTCCCTTCGGTGTCGTAGCGCAACAAGCCATTGAAGATAAGTCGTGCAGCACTGTCATCAAGTGCACCGCCACTAAACAGAGGGTTAAGATTATTTACCGAACCAATTAAGCCTTCTGTGTAAGTTCCGCCTGGAGTCGGAGAAGGCACCCGGACCGATCTCTGCAACTGAATCAACGTCCCAAAGGTAACTACGCTCAACAGCGCAACGAGGGACAGCCATGCTGCCATAAAACGTTTCGTTCCTGCAATACGGTTTGTACGCTTGGTAACATATTTTGCGATATGTTGGCTTGAATTCGATTGCAAATCAACTGCATGACCACTAACTTTTTTTACAAGTTTTGAGGTTTTTGCACGTTGTTTTGAAAAATCAGGCATAGGATTTTAGTACGAAAATTAGCCACGAACAATGCCAAGCACTAGTGAACCAATAAATAAAATCGCAAGGATAATGGTTACTTGGTGCATTGTCTTATCTACCCCACGGCGAGCCGTAAAAAGTTCGCCTGAGCCACCAAAGCCAGCACCAAGACTTGCACCTCTTGTCTGAAGCAAAATAAGGATAGTCATGAATACCATGCTAACTACTGTTATGATTTGAAAAATATCTTTCATGAGTTCTCCTGTTCAGTTACATCGAATATTCTCGTTACTATATAGTTTACCAAGCCGACCACCAGACCCGCAAGTATCGCCGTGCCAAACGTGCTGACTTGGAACGGTGAATAGATGAGGTGCGCCAAGTAAACCATTAGGCCATTAATCACAATGCTAAAAACCCCTAACGTCAGCACAAGCGCCGGCAAGGAAAGTATCATAATAAATGGCTTGAGGAGTGCATTAATTATTGATAGCACAAGTGCGGCAACAACAAGCACTTGCCACTGATCGCTATATGTAATTCCACTCAAGAAAAGTGAAGCCGTAAAAAGCCCAGCGGTATTTAATCCCCATCTTATGAGGAATTGAACGAATTGTCGTTTCATCTTGATACAAGTTTAACACACCTAGATTCTGATGTTTGATGGTTATTGCTTCGACCTACCCGTCTTGTCGACTAGGGTCTTGGCTGAATGGGTAAGGTTAAGCTAAGTGGGCTTTGATGGTTTTTGCTTTAACCAAGCCTACAACACCTGCAATCTCAGAAGTTTGAGCCTCTCGTATACCGGAAACGGAACCGAAGGCCTTAAGTAACTTTTTGCGAGTTGTTGGTCCAACACTTGGGATATCATCAAGCACACTTTTCACCTGTCCGGTTCTTTTGAGGTGTGTGTGATAACTTACGGCAAATCTGTGAGACTCATCGCGTACACGTTGCAATAGCTTTACAATATGATTATTTTTAGGTAAACGGATAACCAAAAAGTCTTCGCTATCACCCGTTATACCAGGTTGCTGGTCTTCACGAACCCGCTCTGCCACGTGCTTTGATTCAAGTCCACGACCCGGTTCTTGACGGACATCTGGCTCGTCATAGGGATTCTTCTCATCCGCCCAGGCCTTGATCGAATCAACGTCCACGACAATATTTGAACGAGTTTTATGTACTACTATCTCCTCCTCTTGCTTGGCCAATCCTACTGTAGGAATTGAGATCCCCTGCTCTTCAAGCGCCGCCAAAGCTGAGCTCAACTGCCCTTTACCACCATCAATCAAAATAAGGTCTGGTGTTGGCCAATCTTTATGACGACCAGAAAACCGACGTGACATGGTTTCGCTCATGTGAGCAAAATCATTGTTGCCGGGAATATTCATTTTGAATTTTCTATATTGTGCTTTATCAGCCAAGCCATTTGTAGCCACGACCATGCTTGCAACGTTATTTGTACCTTGCATATGTGAAATATCATACCCTTCTATTCTTCGGGGCGTTTCAGAAAGCGTGAGCAGTCTTTGCAATCCCGCCAGCGCTTGATCTTTACTGAGATCCATAAACTCTTTATCAGAAAATATAATCTGCCTCTGGAGCGATTTAAGATCATAGATCTGATTACGTATTTTGGTAGCTTCTTCAAACCGTGCCGCTTTCGCAAAAGTCTTCATCTCTTTCTCCAGATCTTTCACCAACTTCTTCCTATAACCCCTGAGATACGCTACGAGATTTGTGAGATCGCGTCTGTATACATCTAGTGAATTACTCGGATCCTCTAGCCCTGGCGAAAGTCCGAGATGATAATCAAGATCAACCTTGCCTTTCCCGCTGTACGGTTTTGTGTAATACGGAAATATCTTGCGAAGTAGCCGTAATGCCTTTTTAATAGCCCAGCCATTGTAGTACGGCCCGAAGTAGATCGCCTTATCATCAAGTGGTTGCCGAGTCGTTGTAACATACGGCACGTTGTCATTCATATTAATTCTGACAAATAATTGGCTTTTGTCATCACGAAGCAAAATATTATAACGAGGTTTATACCGTTTAATCATCTCGCTTTCTAGAAACAATGCATCGAGCTCAGTTTCAACAGTAATCCAATCGGTGTCGTGAATTTCAGCAACCAAAGCTTCGGTTTTCGGGTCAAACGGCCTGGACTTCTGAAAGTACTGTTTTACACGGTTCTTCAATACCGCAGCTTTACCAACATAAATAACCTCGCCAGATTTTGACTTGTGAAAATACACCCCGGCATCACGAGGTAATGTTTTTAGCTTGTCTTCAAGCGCCTTATTCACCCCCTAATGATAGCAAAGTCATAAGATTTCACAGATTTGTACTTTTGACTATGTAGTTTTATATAACTTAATTGACAGATACATAATTAAAGGGTAGTATTTTAGACAATGCCTGACCTACCTGCAATTACTAACAGAGGCGAATTACCTTCCGCCATACCAGCTAGTGAACTAGATAGGTTACAGAGTGCAGAAATTACTCAGCTGAGGCCACCGCTATCTATTATGGGTGACGTACAAATTAGTCGCTACGGTGCTATTGGCCTCGCTTTCTTAGATGCCGCTCCAGAAAATCGCGTAACAAACTGGAACCACGGGTCAGATTACTATGGGTACGAAGGCAGTGATAAACCCGATAGTTCTTGGGGTGGGG
>CAYNKQ010000024.1:0-7793 GCA_964397855.1 uncultured Candidatus Saccharibacteria bacterium
GCGTGCGCTCCAGCGGCATGAAGCTGCCCGAGCAGCCCGCGCCGGCCGCCACCTCTTACGAAGACGCCTGGAAGGAATTCGCCTGATGGACCCGCTGAACCTCAAGGCCGCGCTGCGCAAGCGCGACAAGATCGTCGACGACGCCGCCGACGGCAAGGGCCCGGACGCGCCGGCCGACAAGCCGGCGGACAACGCCGCCTTCTTCAAGAAGGCCGCGGCCGACGCGCCGGACGTGAAGGCGAAGAAGGCCTCGCGCCTGGCCGAGCTGATCAAGGCCCGCGACGAGAAAGTCGACGAGTACAAGAAGGCCTGGTCCGAGGACAAGTGAGCCTGGACCGCGCCATCGCGCAAGGCCAGGAGCGCCGCCGTCCGTATCGCGACAGCCGGCGCTTCGACCGCACCTGCCGCAATCACGGCAGCTGCTCCTGGTGCGAACGCAATCGCACCATCGGCCGGCAGCGCCTGAACGCGCTGCTGCGCCTGCAAGACGAGTCCCCGGACAACCGGGCTTGAAGTCCTGGGCAACCAGGCCGCCCGGATTGATCCCTGGGAGTTGACACGCAGCCGGCCCCGTGCCGGCTTTTTCGTTTGTACGTGAGGCGTACCCAAGCTGCCTCACAGCCCGTTGCTCGGTGCGGGACATCACCGAGCACCCAGAAGAAGCACGACACCGCAGTCGCGCACGACACGGACCCAGGGATACGCCACGGCGCCCCGGGCGGGTTCACCTTTGTCTGCATACGGCATCACGCGCAGTTGGCTTCCTCGATCGATGGCCGGGCATCCCTACCCGGTAATTTTTCAAGGAAATCCAAATGGCTCACACCACTTTCGGCGACATCTCGCCGCGCACTGCCGCCTATGCAGCCAAGGAGCTGCTCAAGCGCGGCCTCCCCTACCTGGTCCTGGAGAAGTTCGGCCAGGCCGTGACCCTGCCCGCCAACAACAGCAAGGTCATCAAGTTCCGCCGCTACAGCGCGCTGCCGACGACCCCGGTCGCCCTGACCGAAGGCGTCACGCCCGTCGGCCAAACCCTCAGCTCGACCGACGTGACGGCCACGCTGACCCAGCTGGGCGACAAGGCCACCATCACCGACGTGGTGCTCGACACGCACGAAGACCCGGTGCTGAACGAGGCCATTGAGCTGATCGGCGAGCAGGCCGCGCAGATGATCGAGAAGATGCGTTTCGGCGTCCTGAAGGGCGGCACGAACCTGATCTACGCGAACGGCACCGATCGCACCCACGTCAACACCAAGCTGGACCTGACGCTGCAGCGCCGCGCCACGCGCACGCTGAAGCGCCAGAACGCGCGCTTCATCACCAGCATCGTGCGCTCGACGCCGAACTTCGGCACCGAGAACGTGGCCCCCGGCTTCGTCGCCCTGATCCACCCGGACTGCGAGTCGGACGTGCGCGGCATGAGCGGCTTCGTGCCGGCCGAGAAGTACGGCTCGATCAGCCCCTGGGAAAACGAGATCGGCAAGGTCGAAGACGTGCGCTATGTCAGCTCGACGATCTTCGAGCCGTGGGCCAACGCCGGCGGCGACAAGGGCTCGATGCTGTCCACCGCCGGCACCAAAGCCGACGTGTACCCGACGCTGTTCCTGGCCCGTGATGCCTACGGCATCGTGGCGCTGAAGGGCGCGTTCGCGGTCACCCCGATGGTGGTCAACCCGAAGCCGTCGGACAGCGACCCGCTGGCCCAGCGCGGCCACGTCGGGTGGAAGGCGATGCAGACGGCCGTGATCCTCAACGACGCCTACATGGTGAAGGTGGAGCACGCCGCCACCGCCTAATCCGCGGTGATCGCCAGGGCCCCGGCGCAGCGATGTCCGGGGCCCTCGTCATTCTGAAGAAAGGAAATCCATGTCTTCTCTTTCCCATATCTCGGATGCCTCGCTGCGCAAGCTGCTGGGCAACCGATGCCTCGTGAAGCCCACGCTGGCGGCCAACGACAGCGACGACGCCACGATCAAGAACACGGGCGCCGTCCTGTACTCGATCGACGGCGTGGTCTACACCAAGAGCGCGCTGTCGGCCCAGTCGATCGCCGTGACGCACGGCTGCTTCGGCAATGTCGTCGCAGCCGGCCCGGCGGCCTACGTGCAGCCGCAGAACACCAGCGTGTTCTACGTGGTCGCGCTGAACGCCGGCGGCAGCGTGGCTGTGGTCCAGGGCTCGTACCTGGGCCAGTCGATCGCATTCGCCAACGACCTGACGAAGGTGCTGACCGGCGACGGCGCGATCCCTGTCGAACCCGAGGGCTACACGGCCATCGGCGTGATCAAGGTGACCACCGCCGCCGCGACGACCTTCACCCCCGGCACGACGAAGCTCGATGCCGCAGGCGTGACCATCGCCTTCTACGACGTGGCGGTTCTGCCGGCGTCGCTGTAAGCCCGGCACCCGCCGGTCTCCACCAGCCCCTTCGGGGGCTTTTTCATGTCTGTGAGGAACACCAATGAGCAATCCCACCAACAAGTCCAGCCAATCCAAGGTCACGAGCATCGACGACGCGCCTGTCGCGGCGCCGGCCCCTGCCGCCGCCGAGGCGCCCGTTGCGGTGCACGGCCAGGGCGGTGACGCGCTGAGCGGCCAGCGCCGCATGGTGACGATCCATCCGAGCGATGGCGACGGCGGCAGCGATGCCGTGTTCATCAGCCTGAACGGCTATGCCTTCCAGATCCCGCGCGGCACGCCGCAGAGCATCCCTGTGGAGGTGCTGGAGATCCTGAAGAACGCCAAGTCCTCGATCTACCACGCGGGTCCGGGTGGCGCGCTGATCGAGCGCGTGACCCAGCGCTTCGCCTTCTCGGTCGAGTAAGGGGAAACCATGGCCGCATCCATCCCCATCAAGGACGTGCTTCGGCGCGTCAGTGCGCAGCTGCACGACATCAGCCCGCAATTCACCCGCTGGACGCAGGTCGAGCTGGTCGACTGGCTGAACGACGCGCAGCGGCAGATCGCGAAGTACATCCCCTCGTCCTGCGTCCGGGTGGATGCCATCAAGCTGACCGCGGGCAGCAAGCAATCGATCGCCAAGATCCTGACGGCCAACATCAAGCCTGGCGACGGCTCGGCGGCGGCGGACTCCTATGGCACCTTCGTGCTGTCGGTGGTGCGCAACATGGGCAGCGACGGTGCGACGCCCGGACGCGTGGTGCGCATCGTCGACCGCGAGATCATGGATTCGCTGTCGCCGAACTGGCATGCGGTCTCGGGCTCGCCGATCACGCAGTACGTGTTCGATCCGCGCTACCCGACGGTGTTCTACACCAGCCCGGCCGTGCCGACGTCGGGCTCGCACTGGGTCGAGGTGTCGTACCTGGCGAACCCGACCGACGTGAGCCAGTCGGGCGACTACAGCGCCGACGGCGCCAGCACGACGACGATCTCGGTGGACGACAAGTTCGTCGATGACCTGGTCAACGCCATCTTGGCGCGCGCCTACATGAAGGACGCAGAGTTCGCCAACAACAGCAACCTGGCGAACGCGCACACCACGCTGTTCGCCAACTCGCTGAACGCGCAGGTGCTGGCGCTGACCGGCGTCAACCCGAACCTGACTTCGGGCATGCTGAACCCGAACATGGCCAAGCGGCCGGCGCAGGCCTGAGACCATGCTGATCGACGACATGGTGCCAGCGCTGCTGGCTGATGCGCCGAGCTGCCCCGTCGTGATGGCGCAGCGCGCGATCGTGCTGGCGGCGGCCGAGCTGTGCCGCGACACGCTGGTGTGGAACGCGCTGCAAGATCCGATCACGCTGGTCGACGGCACCGCCGACTACGACGTCGAGGCGCCGAGCGGCGCGCAGGTGGTGGCGGTCATGGGCGCCTGGGTCAACGGCGTCGCGGTCGTGCCCAAGACGATGGACGCACTCACCGCCGAGTCGCCTGGCTGGATGGCGCACTCGGGCTCGACGCCGCGCTGGTTCCACAGCGCCAAGGGTGCCGCGCTGATCAGCCTGGTGCCGACGCCGCAGGACGCGCAGCGCGCCAAGCTGGTGCTGCGCGCGGCCTTCGCGCCGCTGGCCACGGCCACCGAACTGCCCGACGACCTGGCCAACGAGCACCACGAGCTGATCCTCGACGGCGCACGCGCACGCTTGCTGCTGCAGCTGGGCCGCGCCTGGAGCGACCCGAGGCTCGGCGAGTACAGCGCCATGCGCTTCGCCGAGGGCAAGGTCGCCGTGCGCATCGACGTGCTGCACGACGGCGCGCCGGGCTCGCTGTCGGTGCAGCGCCGACCCTTCGGATTCTGAGGCTCTTCATGACTGAAAAAATCAAGCTCGTTGCAGGCGACACCAAGCCGCAGGTCAAGGTCGTGATCAAGGACGACGACACGGGCCTGCCGATGAACGTGGCCGGCGCCACGGTGCGCCTGCTGTTCCGCGCCGCGGGCAGCGCGACGCTGCAGGCCACCGTCAACGGCACGCTGTTGACCGGCCTGGAGAACGAGGACGGCAGCATCACCACCACCGCGCCCTACGACACGCCGGGCGCCGGCGGGCGCGTGGCCTTCGTCTGGGCCGCCGGCAACCTGGACGCACCGGCCGGCGACTATGAAGGCGAGATCAAGGTGACCTTCAGCGACGGCTCGAAGCAGACCGTCTACGACATCCTGAAGTTCAAGCTGCGCGAAGACTTCGGCGACTGATGGACGCGCGCGCCGCGCTGCTGCGCATTGCGGCCAGCGTCGCAGCGCTGCGTGCCGAGATCGATGCCGTCGGGCTGGACGCCAGCACGCGCGCGCAGGCGCTGCAGGCGCTGGCCACGGCGGCGTCGCTGGCGGCGCTGATCGATGCCAGTGCGCTGTCGGCGCAAGTGCAGGCCGCCGCGCTGGAACTGCGTGCGCAGGTCGAGGCGCTGGGCGCGCCCCACCAGGCGCCGGCGCTGCGCGCACAGATCCGCCGCGCCGCTGCCAGCCTGCTGGCCGAGGTCGGCGAGTACCTGAAGGTGATCGAGCTGCGCGACGGCGCGGCCACCGCCACGCTGACCGCGCTGCAGCTGGGCAAGCTGGCCAGCGATGCCGCCGGCACGGCCGACGCGGCGCACAAGGGCTTCGTCAGCGGACGCAGCGACGCTGCCGCCACGACCGAGGCGCTGGTGCGGTCCCTGTCGCGCGTGCTGGCCGACGCCGCGCGCGCTCGAGACAAGGCTGCACGCTTCTTCGTGTCGGCCACCGGCGAGGGCGCATCCGCCGAGGACGCCAACACCGAGGACCGGGCGACCGCGGCGCTGGGCAAAGGCTTCGACGACGACAGCACGGCCGGCGATGCCGCGCACGCGCTCGCCACCAAGGCCGCTGGCGACGCGGCCGGCACGGCCGATGCCGCACTGCGCGCCGCAGTCAAGGGCCTGGCGGACACCTCGGACACGCTGGATCTTCTGCAGGCCGAGGTCGACAAGCCGCTGGCCGACGGCGCGCAGACCGACGACGACCCGCGCCGCACGCTGGGCAAGGGCTTCGTCGACGACACCGTCGGCACGACCGATGCCGCGCACGCCCATCCCGTCAAGGCGCCGGCCGATGCCGTGGCCACGGCGGAATGGGTGTTCGCGCTGTGGGTGGCGGCGCACGAACTGCAGGACAGCGCCGCGACGGTCGACGCGCCGGCGCTGCAGGTCGGCAACGTGGTGGCCGATGCGGCCGGCACCGGGGATGCGCTGAGCCGCGACCTGGGCGCCGCGCGTGCGGACGCGGCCGCCACGGCCGATGCACCGGCGTTCGACCTGCTGCGCCACCTGGCCGATGCCGCGCGCGTGACTGACCACAGCGCGCGCTTCTTCCTGTCCGAGGCCGGCGAGGGCCAGGCCATGGAAGGCGCGAGCACCGAGGAGCGGCTGCTGTCGCTGCTGGGCAAGACCCTGGCGGACACGCCCGAGACCGCGGATGCCCTGGCGTTCGCCACCGCCAAGCCGCTGGCCGATGCGGCCGAGACGCTGGACCAGATGTCCACGGCCTGGCAGGCCTCGCGCGACCTGGACGACGCGTTCAGCGCCACCGACGCCGTGGAAATCATCAACGGCTTCCTGCTGGCCGACCAGCTGCAGTGGTTCGTCGACGAGATGGCGCTGCAGCTCGTCCTGGGCCCGGCGGACGAGGCCGGCGCCGAAGAAGGCGCGCCCGTGATGCGACTGGACACCGGCTTCGCCGACGACTTCGCGGTCGCGGATGCCGTCGCCCGGGCGATGTCCACCGGCTTCGCGGACGCGGCCGGCGCCGCCGACGCCGGGGTGATAACACTGACCGAGTACGCAATCGACTACTTCGCCGAGGACTACGTGGCCTCGGACATCTCCTCTTTCTAACTCCCCACCCGAAAGGAACCCCCAATGATCAAAGAACGCATTCGCGCCAAGGGCACGCTGCGCCTGGTGCTGACCGGCGCCGACGGCACTGTCCGCGACGACCGCAAGCTGCAGAACCTGGTGGTCACGACCGGGCTGACGTTCATCGCCAGCCGCATGGCCAGCGACAGCGCGAGCGTGATGACTCACATGGCGCTGGGCACCGGCGACACCGAGCCGGCGATCGGCGACACCACGCTGGGGGTGGAGGTGGCGCGCGAGGCGCTGACCAGCGCCAGCGCCAGCGCCAACGTCGTCAGCTACGCCGCGACCTTCGATCCGGGCGTGGGCACCGGCGCCATCACCGAGGCCGGCATCTTCAACGATGCGTCGTCCGGCGTGATGCTCAACCGCGTCACCTTCCCGGTGGTCAACAAGCAGGCCGGCGACACGCTCAGCATCGCCTGGACGGTGTCGCTGCTCTGATGCTGACCAATGGCTGACCTGACCCTGCGCAGCATCAAGGGCACGCGCCTGACGAACGACGAGGTTGACGCCAACTTCGTCGCGCTGAACGACGACGTGGCGTCGCTGTCCAGCCGCGGCGGGCTGGGCGCGATGACGGTGGTCACGGACGCGACGCACACGGCCGCCGTGGGCGAGGTCTGCGCGCTGCTGTCCGAGGACGCCTGCGTCGTCACGGCGCCGAGCGACCCGCAGCCCGGCGACACCTTCGTCGTCGTCGTCGCCAACGGCCTGTTGACGAACGAGATCGACTGGGACGGCGCCAAGCACCAGGGCATCGATGACGCGACGATGACCATCGACGCGCCGAGCCCGCGGGTGACGCTGCAGTACATCGACGCCGACTACGGCTGGAAGGTTTCCGCATGAGCACGTTGACGCAGTTCTTCTCGGGCGGGGGCGGTGGCGGCGATGGCGGCAGCTTCATCGGCCAGACCATGTTCTTCGGCGATGTCGGCCCGCTGCTGACGATGCCGAACGGCCAGGTGTGGTTGCGTTCGGGCACGGGCGTGAGTGCCGCCAGCTACCCGGAAGCCGCTGCGTCGCGCGCGCTGCCGGCGCATAAGATCGCGCGAACGGCGCAGGCAACCAGTGCCGGCACGGGCGTGGCCTGCGCCTACGGCAACCGAGCCATGCTCACCTACGGCAACACGTCCGTGGACTACTCCGACGACGCGGGCGCGACGTGGAGCAGGAACGCTCACAACGGCACTGCGGGCAACGTGGAACACGCCGGCGCACTCGGCCCCGGCGGCAAGGCGGTTGTGGTGGGCATCGCAAGTTCAGTCATCCGCCCGGCCTACTCCTCGGACGGCACGACCTGGGCGGCTGGCACTTCGTTCGGCAGCTCGACCTACACCGGTGTGCCGGTTGTGACGTGGTGGAACGACCGATTCATTTGCGCCGCGCAGGGCAACTCGACGAACAACATCTATTATTCCGCGACCGGCCAGACCTGGACGCAGGCGAGCGCA
>CAYNKQ010000025.1:0-3965 GCA_964397855.1 uncultured Candidatus Saccharibacteria bacterium
CTGATCGGCTTTGTTGGTAACGAGAATAACGGGTTTTTTACTTTTGAGAGCTTTCTTGGCAACCTGTCTATCTTCGTTGGTGATGGCGGTGTGAGCCTCTACTACAACTACGATTACGTCGGCTGCCGCAGCAGCTTCTTCAATCTGCTCTTGAATTGTTGCCTCAAAATCATCCTCAGCTTCTTTTAGGCCAGCAGTATCAACAAGCCAAAAGTGGTGCTTGCCATAACGCATGGTGCGATACACGGCATCACGGGTTGTACCAGCCTCTCGAGCTACAATTGCTTCTTGCCTATCAAGTGCACGGTTAAAAAGGCTGGATTTACCAACGTTTGCGCGACCAACAATTGCAACTACGGGAAGTTTTCTACTCACGACTTTTGTACCTTACTGCTTCTTTTGATTATGCCAGCGTACTGACGGACTTTATTACCATAATTATAACATAAAAACACTTAAATTTGCAAGTACCTCTCGTCTTTTAGTTGCGCGAGTTGATAGTTGCCAAACTTAGTTCGCTCAAGATGAGTCACCATGTAGCGTAATCCACCAAAGGTTCTTCTGATCTGACGGTTACGGCCTTCGTGCATAGTTACCTTATACAAATTTGGTAGTTTGTCGTTTCTGGTTTGAGCGGAAGTCTCTTCTAGGCCGAGAGACCCCTGTTTGCGTGGGGGCAACGTTGTTACTCGTAGGTCGCTGACACCATCTTCAAGCGTGATGCCTGCATTGATAGTTTGGAGGTCCTCAGCTGTGAGTGGCTTATTGAGGCCAACTTCATATGTTTTTTCTTTGCCAAATTTTGGATGCGTGAGTTTGAATATCATATCGCCATCGTCTGTTAAAAGCAGCAAGCCCTGACTATCTTTATCAAGACGTCCTGCAACTTTTAAGTGGTGAAATTCTCTAGGCAGTAGTGCGTAGATTGTGGGCGTATCACCTTGCTGTTTCCTTGAGCATATGTACCCCATTGGCTTGTTCATGAGTAGATACGTGTATCGCTTAGCAGCCGTGGTTACCTGCTCTTGATCAACGCTAATTGTGTCTCTGTCTGGCTGCACGACGTTACCAAGTGAAGCCATGGTGCCATTAAGGAATACTCTACCCTGCTCAATATAGTTGTCGGCCTCACGGCGACTTATACCAAGGGTGTGAGCCAGGTGTTTGTTGAGTCTGACTGTTTCAGACATAGTTACCCAAGTGCTGGTGGGCCAACTGGTGGCTGTGCTTGTGGTGTAGTTGATTGAGTGTCTGGCTGGGACTGGGGTTGTTGTGGTGCCCCGCCCATAAGTGGGCTGGTTGCAACAAACTCTTGGACTTCTTGAACAAGTGCGGCTGGGTCATCGGGAGCTACTGCGGCAGGAATCGACTGATTATCTGCCTGCTGTGTGAAATCTTGCTGTGGTTGCGGGCTTGCAGGATCTGGCTGTGAAGTTGGCTCGTCAGATGTTTGCGTAGCTGGAGCGCTTTGGGCTGATTGGCCAGTGGCGCCGAGTAGATCGCGGACCATGGTGACGACATCATCAAGGGTAACTTGGCTTTTTACTATGTACTTATCAGCACCAAGTTCTTCGCCTCTTTTTCTGTCTTCATCTTGGCTCAAGGCTGTCATAACGATTACTTTGACGTTCTTGGTCTCTGGGGTTGAACGCAAGATGTCGAGCATATCGAAGCCGCTGATTTTCGGCATCATAACATCTGAAATTATCAGATCAGGTCGTTCTCTTACTGCGGTTGCGAGTGCTTCTTCGCCGTCGCTTGCAACGGTGATCTCGTAACCTTCGGCCTCTAATCGGGCGCCGTATATTTCGCGTAAATTACTATCGTCTTCAACTAGTAGGATTTTTGCCATAATTAGTTCCTTTTTTCTGCCTTTATCTTACCATACTTCTTATGGCTGAGTTTTTTGAATTGTTTCGTTTGTAACTCGTGGTAGTTCAACAAAAAATGTGCTGCCTGCACCAAGTGTGCTTTCAACATATATCTTTCCGCCCATCATCTGAATAATCTCTTTGCAGATGTATAGCCCAAGCCCTGTTCCACCAATTTCACGGGTCGCGGTATTGTCGGTACGATAAAACTTTTGGAAAAGATGCGAAATGTCTTCTTCGGCAATTCCCATTCCTGTGTCTGAAATACGTATAATAACGCCTTGCCCTTTGAGTGAGGCGCCAACGGTTACCATTCCGGTGGCGGTATACTTTACGGCGTTGTCAAACAAGTTGGAGATCACCTCGCGCAGGCGGTCGGGGTCAGCATTTATATAGAGCAGTGGTGCTACTGTTTTTTCTTTTGATTGGTCTGGCTCAAGTACTACCTGTAGATTTTTCTTTTCAGCTGAAAGTTTATTTTCATCTATGACTTCTTTGAGGAAGCCGTTAATTTCAATTACTTTTGGGTTATTAACTAATCTGCCGTCATCACTTTTTGAAACAGTTAGAAGATCTTGGAATAGTTCTCCAAGGTGCTTGGTTGCTGTCTGAGCCTTGATGAGATAGCCTCTAGCTTTATCGTCAATAGTTGCAACTTTGGGGTTGAGACTCAATTCAATAAAACCTTGAATTGAGGCTACTGGGGTTCTCATTTCGTGTGAGGCGGTAGATATGAAATCACTTCGTTGCTGCTCTTGGCGTTTTTGCTCGTCAACATCTCTCAGTACCGCCACAATACCAGTCATTATTTGTGGTGTTAGTGTATTACCCGGAGTATTTTCCATTATTGGTGAGGCAACAATATCGATATATGTCTGCTGCTGGTGGACAGTTTTTACAAGACTTATTTTTTGGTTACTTGTTTTGGCGTTGAGTGTCATGGTAATCGCATCTTCACCTGATTCCTTGGGGTTTTGTGCTTCTTCGACCTCAAATAATGAGCGATAATCAAGGCCCGTTGCCTCTTCACGATCCCAGCCCAGCATTCGTGCCGCACTTTCATTCAACACTTGCACCGTCCCTTTTGGTGCAATAATCAACACTCCATCGGTAATGGATTCAAGGATCAGGTTGGATTTAAATTTCTCAACCGCAATTGTTTCTACGAGTCTGCGAGTGGCTTTGTCGCTTCCAATTTCATAGTACCTCCGGAAAAAGAGCCAGCCGCCGAGTCCTGTGATGGTTACGATTGTGTCGACGACGATATTGAATGTGAGTGAAGCGTTAGTTGGTGCAAGTATTCCGCTGACTGTAAATCCAAGTACCATCCAGATTAAGATGAGTGCTGTTATTGGTGGGTATATGCCAAGCATGCCGCTAAGGAAGAGCAAAAGCGCAAGGACGCCTCTGTAGAAAATATTGGTATTGCCACTGGATTCAATAATGCTAACGAGCAGAATTCCATAGATCGTAAGACTTATGACGCTTACCAGCCACGGGGAGCGTTTAATGAGAAGTCTATCTGTAATAACTACAAATAACGCATGAATAAGTGCAATTGTAAGAATAGACGGTGTTATCCCCCAGGCGCCTTTGACAGCACCGCTCACGGAGAAGTGTTCGAAGAGTAAGAACACAACGAATAAGGCACAGCTTGTTGTTGCTAAACCATAATTAAAAATGCGCAACCATTGTGTTTTTACGTGTTGCATGACTGCTGCAAGTATACGGTATTATGCTTATGTTGAGTAGTCTCTGGCGTCAAGTTGTTGCTGTGCTTAAAAAATTTCTACAACTTGGTTTGTGTGCAGGGTGTGTGGGCCCCTAGCCTAATCTAAGTATTTGAAGATCTACCCCTGATATGCTATAGTTTTCGGGTTATAGAAGTGTACTTTTATAACCCCCAGCCTCATACCTACGGTATGAGCATCAAATTGTTCAGTCACAGAAAACATGTAAACACATTTTTCTACGACACTCACAATCTGGCCTCATCGTCTAACGGTTAGGACACCAGGTTCTCATCCTGGCAATCGGAGTTCGATTCTCCGCGGGATCACCATAAGTGAAAAATCATTCGAAACGTCCTTCGGG
>CAYNKQ010000026.1:0-3342 GCA_964397855.1 uncultured Candidatus Saccharibacteria bacterium
AATATCAAATATCAAATATCAAATATCAAATATCAAATATCAAATATCAAATATCTAGTGCTTCTTGGACAGCTTCAGCGATGGGACGGTAATGGTGAAGGTGGTGCCTTTGTTAAGTTCACTTTCTAAGGTGATCTGGGCGTTTATGCGGTGCGCTAATTTTGAGGTGACGTAGAGGCCTAGCCCGGTGCCGCTTGATTCGCGGGTGCGATAGTCTTCTGAGCGGAAGAATTTGTCGAAGACGCGCTTTTGGTCTGATTTACTGAGCCCAATACCTGAATCAGCTACTGAAAACACAGCTTCACCATTTTTATTGGTTCGGGCATGAACGATAATGTTACCAGACTTGGTGTACTTAATAGCGTTGGTAACAAAGTTTTGAAGAATTTCCTGAAGATACAGCTCCGATGTGTTGATGTTTTCAAGATTTTTGGCTGCGGTGGTAGTAAGTTTTAATTTTTTAGCAGATGCTTGTGTTTCGTAATCTCTGGCAATACCGTGAATCATATTGGCAAGATCAACTGTTGTAACCTCAATCTCAACGTCAGTTCTCTCAGCACGGGACAATGTCGCAAGGTCATTTATCATGTTAGCTAAAAAGAGCACTTGTTCATGCGCTTGGTCTAAGGACTCAGAGGTCGTTTTATCTGCCTTGCTTTTAGAGCTCATAAATATAGCGTTGCTGATATTTCCTTCTGCAATTGCAACTGGTGTTCGAAGCTCGTGACTTACGACGCTGATGAACTCATCACGCTCTTCCTCGAGTGACTTTTCTTTGGTGATATCACGCATGATGATTATGTAGCCACTCTCTGATTCTTCACGAAAACCGAGCTTCACGGGGGATATATTTAGATAGATATTAATAACGTCGTTTGCCGCAAATTTGTGTACATAGTCGGTTGTAGTGATGCCCGAGACACTCTCTTTTAAGAGAGAGGCTATTTTGATAGCTTTATTTTTGGAGCTGTATAAGTTAAGTACGGAATCAAGAGGCTTGTTTTCAAGAGTCTGGTTTGTGTCGAGCAGGTTCAAAACTGCAGCGTTGTATAGCAGTACCTTACCCTTTACATCTGTTGCAACAACTGCTTCGCCCATACTGTTGATGAGTGAAAGTAATCTTTGTCTTTCAAAGCTAGTTTCTCTTGTAGTGGTATCAAGCACCACACGTTCTTGATCAGAAACTCTGCGGTAATGCGACACCTGGAGTGCGATAAACGAAACCCCCGCGAATTGAGTAACTACGCGGATGACCGTGGGTAGATCTAGAACTTGCCGAGTATGTAAAAATGCGCTCACGAGTGTGAGGCTGTAGACAAACAAGGTCTTATATAAGGCGTTTTTACCAAATAGCAGATCTACACCTATTGCTAGGCCAATCCATAAAAATTCAAAGGGTGAAAGCATTGGTGCAACAAACACGGTGAAGAAAATTAGCGACAAGTGGTAGCAGGCGTATATAAGTACCTTTTGTGGTTTTGTGAGTTTTTCGCTATAAGTTGAATGAATAACGGAAACTATCGTTACAATTGAGATCATGACGACATATGGCAGCAGCGAGCCAGCTTGAAAATACGATGGATGAAAGATCCAAAGTATAATCACTAGAAGTGTTGCTGTGCCTACAGGGAGCTGTAAGCCATAGAGTATGTTGATCCGGTTTATAATTCTTTCGAATCGGGGTATTACGTCACTCATGCTTGACCCACATTATGCCTTATATGCTACATGCAGTAAAGCTTATGGTTACATTAAAGTGGGGCGGTATTCTCTGAGCATCTGTCTTCTTTTTTTGTAATCTGGAATCATGGTTGAGAGCTCTTTCCAGAATGCAGTGCTGTGGTTCATATTGTTGAGATGAGCTAGTTCATGGCAGAGGACGTACTCTATAAGTGGCTCTGGTAACTGCATGAGCCAAACGCTAAGATTAATAATTCGATTGCTCGAACAGCTTCCCCATCTTGTCTGTACGTTCTTTATTCGAACTTGATTGTACTGATAGCCGTATGTCTGTGCAAGATGATGTAGAAAAGATGGTAACGTTCTTTCGGCCAAGGTTCTTAGAGCTCGAGTACATGCTTTAACAGCTTCTTTTTGAACTACTGGATCACGTGTGCTGAGATTTTCAGGGTACGACACTGTAATGGTTTCTTTGGCAACTCTTGAGCTGGGCTTTGCAACCTCACTGGGGTTGAATCGTACAATGTAGAGATCGCCGATTTCTTTCCCTTCTGATACGATTGTTGTATCAGATATTACGGCATTGTCTTGGAACCACTGAGAGTGTTGCCTGGCGAACTTTTCACCGACTAGGTAAGGAACGTAATTTGGGATCGTGACAATTGCCTTCCCCGTCTGATTAATTTTTAGAATAATGCGTTTGGCACGGGCAGATTTACGAATAGTAACTTCGCCAACATTCTCAAGTTCTATCGTTTTCATATCTTATTGAACAAAGCGCTGATTGTTTGTTCGGACACGGATTCCACTTGGGCGTACAGGAGCCTCTGGCTTAACAGTAAATTCGCCCTTTGCTGCGCTATCACTATACATAGCAGCGATTTTACGAAGCACAGTCAGGCACTGACTTTTAAATGCGTGCTTACCACTAACAACAACTGTATCTTCTTTTTCGCTCGGTCTTTCCAGGTCTGATTTAATGCGATTAAACAGCTGTTTATCAACTTCAAACGAATACTTGCTGTCTGGATTTCGACGATCACGATTAGCCGCACGTTGTTCAGAAGTTTCGAGGTCAGTTTGTAGCCATACGGTGAGTGTACGATAGCCGTTTGCACGTGCAAGATCTGCCATCACTTTTCGCTCGCTGGCTTTTAAAAAACTACCTTCGCACACAATGGTTTGTTCTGTATGCATAATCTGTTCAGTCATGTACTGGAGGATTCGAGTGATGATATCAAGTTCATCTTCGTTAAAAAGCGGTTTTTCAAATAGTTCAAAGCGGATACGGTCTTCGCTAATTCTGGCGACTTTGTATAGTTCGGAGAACTGGCGAGCAAAATAACTTTTACCAGATCCTGGGTAGCCCATAGTGATAATTAACAGTGGTGGTGAAAGTTTTAAGTTCTTCATGATAATTCCTGGTGCCCTACTCTTTAAATCTTTGCTACTATAGCACGTTTATTGATCTTGAGCGAATAGAGCGGTTAAATGATGTCGAAACGATCTCTGAGTTCACGTCATCCTAGTCCAGGTTTGGCATGATAAAGTTGATTTAGTAATAGTCAAGATCAGCCTAAAATGCTACAATTAACAGCGTTCATTATAGGGGTATAGCTCAGTTGGTAGAGCACTGGTCTCCAAAACCAGGTGTCGTAGGTT